>JBGQDI010000025.1:0-17923 GCA_041495765.1 Nitrospirota bacterium | reverse complement strand
CGTGCTTGATGGGACCGACATCACCAAAATGCCCATGTACCAGCGGGCACGCAAAGGGATCGGGTACCTGCCTCAGGAGCCATCGGTTTTCAGGAAGCTGACGGTGGCCGAGAACCTTACTGCCGTGCTCGAAACGCTTGGCCTTTCGACGATGGAGCGTAATGAACGCCGTGATCGCCTGATGCATGAGCTGGGAGTAACACACCTGGCGGACAGCAAGGCATATACACTGTCCGGCGGAGAGCGGAGAAGGGTGGAAATAGCCCGGGCGCTCACCCTTGACCCAAAGTTCATCCTGCTGGATGAGCCTTTTGCCGGCATCGATCCGTTGGCGGTCCAGGATATTCAGGGGATCATCTCGCTGTTGAAAGGGAAGGGCATCGGGATACTGATCACCGACCATAATGTGCGTGAAACGCTTGCGATCACCGATCGGGCATATATCATCAGCGAAGGAAAGATCATTGAAGCAGGGACTGCAGAAGAGATCATGGCAAGCCCCCGGGTGCGGCAGTTCTACCTGGGTGAAGCGTTCAAGCTTTAGGTTCATCCGGTCGGAGAGATGTCTTATCAGTAGCCCCCGACGGAACACCTGAAAATCGGGATACTCTACGGCAAGCAGGTTTCGTACGCTGCACATGATCCGGTGGGCAGTCCTCCGGTCGAGAAGGATCACATCTTTTGTATATTTGCTGAAAGGGAGAGCGTGCGGGTCTCGCATCGGAACTATGGAAGCACGGCTTGAACTAAAACTTTCACAAAAGCTCATCATGACGCCGCAGCTGCAACAGGCCATCAAGCTGCTGCAGTTGTCCCGGCTCGAATTGCAGCAGTCGGTGTCGCAGGAGCTCATGGAAAATCCGGTCCTTGAGGAACTGCCGCCTGAAGTTGCGGACGAGGGCGGAGAAGCAGAGGGCGATGCTGCTCCGGAGGGGACGCAGGAAAAACTGCCGGAGAGCATGCCCGAGCCGGAAGAGACCGGCGAGCTGAAGAGCGACCTCGAACTCGGCCCCCAGTGGGACGAGTATCTGAACGAGATGAGCGACGGCCGCGATTACGGCAATGCGGAAGCTGATGATAAAGAATTGCCTTCCTATGACCAGACGCTCACCCGCCTCCCGTCATTAAGCGACCATCTGTTATGGCAGCTTCGCCTCTCGACCTCCGAGCCGCAGTTGCTCAAGGGCGGAGAGTGGATCATCGGCAATCTCGATGACGACGGTTACCTCCGCTCCCCGCTCGATGAACTGGCCCAGCAATCCGGAGTCCCCCCGCCTGAGATGGCCCATTCCCTGGAGCTCATTCAGACCTTTGATCCGCTGGGGATAGCTGCCCGTACGCTGCAGGAATGCCTGTTGATCCAGATCCGTCAACTCGAACTGCAGGGGACGATCGTCGAGAAGATCGTTCTCGGCCACCTGGAGGACCTTGAGAAGCGGCGTTATCCGAATATCGCGAAGGTGCTCAACGTTTCGACGCAGGATGTGATGGAGGCTGCCCAGATCATCATTCATGATCTGGAACCGAAACCAGGGCGGCCCTATGTCGCCGCCGATACCCATTATGTCGTTCCTGATGTGTATGTGTTCAAGATCGAGGACCACTATGTGATCCAGCTGAACGACGAGGGACTGCCGCGGGTCAGGATCAACCCATACTATCGGAAGCTCTTGAGCCGCAAGGACAGCGTCGACAAAGTGACCAAAGAATATATCGAGGACCGGATGCGGTCGGCCCAGTGGCTCATCAAGGGCATGGAACAGCGGAACAAGACCATCTACAAGGTCGCAGAGAGCATCGTTAAGTTCCAGGGTGAGTTCCTTGACCAGGGTATATCCCATTTGAAACCCATGGTGCTCAAGGACGTGGCAGAGGATATTGCCATGCATGAATCCACGATCAGCCGGGTGACGACAAGCAAGCACATGCATACGCCGCAGGGCATTTTCCCGATGAAATTCTTCTTTACCACCGGTTTTGCCGACGGCACCGGAGCAGAGATCTCGTCCCTGACGGTCAAAGATGTCATCCAAAAGATGGTCAGAGAAGAGGACCCGGCAGCGCCGTTGAAGGACCAGCAGATCGTCGATGTCCTGAAGGCCCGCGGCATCGACATCGCGCGGCGGACCGTGGCAAAATACCGGGAAGAGCTTCGAATCCCGCCTACCAGCGTGCGGAAACGGATCGGCTGATAAGAGTACCAGAGACTACCGGTGTGAACGCACACCATTTGAAGGAGGAGTATATGCAGATTACGGTTATCGGAAGACACATGGACGTTACGGATGCGCTCAAACAGTATGCGGTCGACAAGTTCGGCAAGCTCGAAAAGTACCTGCCGAAGAACATTCAGGTCACGGTCACGCTATCGGTGGTCAAGAAAGTTCATCACATCGCCGAAGCGATGCTCAAGACCGACGGATTGCTGGTACAGGCCCACGAGGAAACCGAGGAAATGTACACCTCGATCGACCTGCTCATCGAGAAACTCGAGAAACGGATCAGGAAGTACAAGGAAAAACTGGTCGACCATAAACAGCATCAAACACGAACAGAACCGGTCGCATCGGTACATCCCGATGACCGTATCCCTCAGATCATTAGGACAAAACGATTCGATCTGAAGCCCATGCACGCGGAAGAAGCAGTGATGCAGATGGAACTGCTTGACAAGGAATTTTACGTGTTCTCCAACGCAGCGAGCGGACATATTACGGTTATCTATCGCCGCAAGGATGGCAACGTGGGGCTGATCGAACCCGCCGTCTAACGAGGGATGGGACACGATGGCGACACTGAAGGACCTCCTGCTGGGAGAGCTGATATTAGCGGATATCAAGGCCGTTGACAAGGCCGGTGTGATCCGGGAATTTGCAGCGCATGTGTGCGCTATCGGCAAGGTCCGTGACGCCGAAGAATTGACGCGCGTTCTCCTGGAGCGCGAAGCGATGGGCAGCACGGGGATCGGCGACGGCGTGGCCATCCCGCATGGCAAGGTGCGCGGCGCACACGATATCGTTGTCGCGTTCGGACGATCGGAGCAGGGTGTTGATTATCAGTCGCTGGACGATAAACCTGCATATCTTTTTTTTCTGCTCGTAACACCTGATGACAGCCCCGGAGAGCATCTGAAACTGCTGGCCCGGATATCGCGCATTCTGAAAAACCCGTTTTTGCGCGAGGAATTGCGCACCGTACGCGATGGCCGGGAATTGCACCGGCTGCTCCTTGAGGAGGACAGCAAGTACCCGCAGAAATGACGATCACCGTTAAAAACCTGGTGGGACGGTCAAAAGTGCTCGCCGGCAGCAGTGGGCTCGACCGGGAAGTAGCGTCTCCGCAGGTCCTCAGTCCTCACCTCTCTTCGATCGCGAACCTGAAGGGGATGGCTTCGAGCCTCGTTCACCTTTCGCCGAGTCAGTCCGCCTATCTGTGTTCACTACCGAAGCTCGAACGCACGCGGCTCGTACGGACCCTGATGGGGCAGCGACCGGCCGGCATCGTGCTGACCGGGGGCACTTCCTGCGCCGAGCTTCTGGCCGGCGCCGAGCGTACCGGGGTACCGGTGTTCATGAGCAGAGACCTGCAGAAACTGACCCGCCTGCTTTCCAGCAAACTGCTGCTGCGCATGAGCCTTCACGGCGTATTGGTCCAGATCTTCGGTCTCGGTACCCTGCTCATCGGTGAAAGTGCGATCGGCAAGAGCGAAGCTGCGCTTGACCTCGTTCTGCGCGGACATAAGCTGGCCGCTGACGATATCGTGCTTCTGGAGCGCGTCGACGACGGCACGATCGAAGGCAGAGCACCGGAGATGGGCATGGATCTGCTGCAGATCAGGGGCCTGGGCATCATCAATGTCCGGGCGCTTTACGGTGAGTCTGCTACGGTACCGTCCAGCCGGGTCGGACTCGTGGTCGAGCTGGAGGAATGGAAACAGGGGCAACACTACAGCCTGGTCGGCCTTCGCGAACGCCGATACAAGATCCTTGGTCTGAATGTTCCCTACTTGAAGCTGCCGGTCAAACCCGGCAGGAACATGGCGACGCTGATCGAGGTGGCAGCACGGAACCAGATGCTGAAGAACCGCGGTATCTTCACGGCGCGGGAACTCAGCAGAACACTGAAAAAGAGGCTGGCTGGATGACACAGCGGCGCATGGTCGTGGTGACGGGGCTCTCCGGTTCGGGGCGAAGCGCGGCACTAAAGGCGTTCGAGGACATGGGATATTATTGTGTCGATAATCTTCCCCTGTCCTTGTTGACCGCATTCGTCGATTTTTCCCAGAGCACGGAGGAGGCCTATCTGGCCGCCATCGGCATCGACGTCCGGGAAAAGGATTTTTCCAGCAGGTTCCCGGCGCTGTTCGGGGAACTGCGCACAGGCGGCCGCGCCATCGAAATGCTGTTCCTTGACGCCTCGGACCAGACGCTGGTGCGGCGGTTCAGCGAGACGCGGCGGCCCCATCCTCTTGCCCGGGGCGCAACGCCGCTCATCGACGGCATCAGGAAGGAGCGGGCGGAGCTCAGCGAGGTCAAGAAACTGGCTGATCGTGTCCTCGACACTTCGGATTATACGGTCCATGATCTGCGCCAGGCCGTCGAAAGGCAGTATGCCGGGGGTGCTGCCGGCCGGCCAATGATGATCACCATCGTTACCTTTGGGTACAAGTACGGGGTCCCCTTTGACCTGGACCTGATGTTCGATCTGCGATTTCTTCCGAATCCCCATTTTGTGCCTGAACTGCGGCCTCATACGGGCGAGGACGAACGAGTGCGGGACTATGTCATGGCGAAGCCGGATTCCGGGGAATTTCTGTCGCGGCTCCTGGGGTTCCTCGCCTATCTTTTACCGCGCTATAAAAGTGAAGGCAAAAGCTATCTCACGATCGGGTTCGGCTGCACCGGAGGCAGGCACCGTTCTGTCGCTCTTTCGCTGCTCGTAGCGGAACAGCTTCGGCAGCAAGGATACGATGTCACGGTGAAGCATCGCGATATTGGCGCATAGTTGATCAATCCCGGCGAACGCCGTTCTGCGCCTGGGTTGAAAGGAGAGATGAACATGGTCGGACTGGTGGTGGTATGTCACGAGGACATGGGCGTAGAACTGGTGAAGGCTGCTGAAATGATCGTTGGGAAGATCGAAGCGGTGGCAGCGGTCAGCGTGAAGCAGGACAGCGCGCCCGAAGTGCTCCGGGCGGAGATCGAGGGCGCGATCAAGAAGGTAGACGGCAAACAAGGCGTTATGCTCTTTACCGACATGTTCGGCGGTACGCCGTCAAACATCGCCCTTGCCTTCCTCGGCGACACGGTCGAGGTGGTTACCGGGGTCAATCTCTCGATGATGATCAAGTTTGCCAATCACCGCGACGAAAAACCGCTTGCTGAGCTTGCCCGGCTCGTTCAGGAGGCTGCGCAGAAAAGCGTGGTGATCGCGAGTCAGATGCTGAAAGGGAAAAAATAGCTGAGCATGATGCTCTTCGTTCGCATAGACGATCGTCTGATACACGGTCAGGTCGTGGAAGGCTGGGTTCAGTACCTCCAGGCGACCCGGATCCTTGTTGCCGATGACCGCGTCGCAGCTAATGCCCTTCAGCGTTCCATTCTGGAGATCGCCGTGCCCCAGGGACTCACCGTCACGATCGGCGGTGTAGCGGATATTTGCAATCAGCTGTGTACCGGGGGGGAGAACGAACGGGCGATCCTCTTGTTCTCGAATCCAACGGATGTTCTGCAGGCTCTCAAGTCCGGCTTGCTGTGCCAGACGGTCAATCTTGGCGGGATGCACCATGTTCCCGGGAAACGTAAGCTTCGGGAGGCTCTCTCCGTGGACGATGCCGACATCGCCTCACTCCGGGCGATCATGGACCGCGGCATCCCGGTCTGCGTTCAATCCGTTCCGACCGAACGGCCCGTGCAATTGAGCAAGGTCCTCGATTCCTGCAGCCTCGGCTGAAGGATAAGGCTGCGGTAAAAGAGCACAGGTGCTTTCATTCAGCCTGGAGAACCATGGCGATGTTCGATCTGCATATGTTGCTTGCCATAGTCGGCGTTGCCCTTGTCGGCGGTCTTATCGGCCTGGACAGGACCGCTGCAGGCCAGTTCATGATCTCGCAGCCTATTGTTGCAGCGCCGCTGGTGGGATGGCTTCTGGGAGATGTTTCCGCCGGGCTGATCATCGGCGCCATGCTTGAGCTTATCTGGGTGCTCGATATGCCGGTTGGCGGCTTTGTACCGGCGGATGCAACGGTCAGTGCCATAACCGCGACAGCCGTCGCAGCCCTGACGTGCCCCGGTGGGGCGCCCCGGTCGGTCATGGGGTTCAGTATCCTGCTGAGTGCGGGAACGGTGCCGTTCACCATGATGGCGGATACTTATGTACGAACCTGGAATTCCCGGCTTGTCGATGCGGCCCGTGCAGCCGGAACTGATGCAGCCAGCACCCTGTCCCAGGCGCATCTAATGGGGCTTGGCGCATTTTTTTTGAAATCGGTGGTGCTCTATGTCCTGCTCATTCCCGCAGGACTTGCTGCTGCGGCCCTTTTTATGCGGTCGCCAGCCACGGTGCAGACAGCGCTGGAGCTGTTCCTGAAGCTGCTTCCGCTCCTTGGCGCCGCTCTGGTAGTCCGCCGGTTATCGATCAGGTCCCTGGACCCTTTTTTGCTGGCAGGTTTTCTTACGGCTGGCCTGGCAGCGCTGGTGTTTCGCTTTCACCCGGCGCTGGTCATCCTGCTGACCGCCGTTACCGGCTGGTTGGGGGTGCGCTACCGTGAACATCGCTCATAAGCGGATCATAGGCAACGCAGACCTGTTCCGGGTGTTCTGGAGGTCTTTGCTGATCCAGGCATCGTGGAGCTATGACGGGATGCAGTCGCTCGGTTTTTCCTACGCGCTGCTGCCCGTCCTGAAGAAACTGTACCCGGACCGCGTCGAGTTCGAGGCGCGTTTGCTGCTGCACGAGGAGTATTTCAACACCCAGCCGTATCTCGCATCGTTCATTCTCGGTGCAGTGGTCAGGCTGGAAGAGGAACGGGCCGCAGGGCGCGCATCAACGTCTGCCCTCGATGTTGCAGGGCTGAAGTCGGCATTGATGGCGCCACTGGGCGCACTGGGGGACAGCTTTTTCTGGGGTTCGTTGATGCCGCTGGCCGCCGTGATCGCCGTTGCCCTGGTCATGGCAGGGTTCTGGTGGGCGCCGATCTTTTTCCTGGTGCTTTATAACCTGTGGCACCTGGGGCTCCGGTCAAGCGTCCTGTTCTGGGGCTACCATAGCAGCGGCGATGCCCTGGCCCTTATGGAAAGATTCAGTTTCATGAAAATGGCAATGCTGTTCAAGGCCATATCGCTGTCGGTCCTGGGAGGGGTCCTCGCCACCCGGTCCGGATGGCGTCCGGAGTTCGGCCCCCTTGTGCCGATGCCCGGTCCGGCAGCGGCCGTTGCGGCGCTGGCGGGCGCCTTGGTTCTCGCTGCTGTTCTGCGGAGAGTCGGCTCTCCCATAAAACTCATGCTCGGCCTGGTACTGTTCTGCCTTGCCCTTGCATATGCAGGAGTGGTTTGATGAAGAAAAAGGAATTGATGATCGAGAACAGGCTTGGCCTGCATGCGCGCGCTGCTGCCCAGATCGTAAAGTCGGCAAGCGCCTATGCTTCCAAGATAACACTGACCAAGGACGGCCTCGATGTTGACGGGAAAAGCATCATGGGGATCATGATGCTTGCAGCAGGAAAAGGCAGCAGCGTCATCGTAGAGGTGCAGGGTGACGATGAGGACCGGGCACTCTCGGGGCTCGAACAGCTTTTTAAGGACAAGTTCGGCGAAAAGGAATAGATCAGAAAAATGAAAATAAGGACCAAGTGCCGGGGAGCGGGACCGGCCGCCGGGAAGACAGGGAATCGTTAATGCAGGAGAAAGTGTACAGAGGCATCATGGCCTCGCCGGGCATTGTGATCGGCCGGGCCTATCTGCTCGATCGGCGCAAGGTGGTGGTGGCGGGGCAGCGGATCGAGGAGATCAGCGTCAAGGACGAGGTCTCGCGCTTTAAACGGGCGGTAGAGCTTTCGAAAAGCCAGCTTGAGGAACTGAAAAAGCGGTTTTCCAAAGGGCTCGGGAAGTCCCATCTGTATATCCTTGATACGCATATCATGCTGCTCGACGACAAGATGCTCGTTGACGGCACGGTCAAGTGCGTACGGGAATCCCATTTAAATGCAGAAGGGGCGCTGAAAAAAACGATCGAGACCATCATCCTCAAGTTCGATAAGATCGAGGATGAATATCTGCGCGAACGCAAGCACGATGTGGAGCAGGTCGGCGAACGCATCCTGCGGAACCTCGTGGGACACAAGCAGGAAAGTCTGGCCGATATAAAAGGTGAGGCGGTCATCATTGCGCATGACCTGGCACCCTCGGACACCCTCATGATGCGCAAGGACAAGATCCTGGGGTTCGCTACCGATGCCGGGAGCCGGACCTCGCACACCGCGATCCTTGCGCGGTCCCTGGGCATCCCTGCTGCCGTTGGGCTTGAGAACATCACGGCTGCGGTCAAGACCGGTGATGTCGTTATCCTCGACGGTATTCACGGTGTGGTCATCGTCGATCCCGATGAAGAGACCTTCCTCGACTATCTCAAAAAACAACGGCGTTACAAGTATTTCGAGCAGGAGCTGGAGAACATCAAGGACCTGCAGGCTGAGACCCTCGACGGGAAGGTCGTTCTGCTCGAGGGCAATATTGAACTGCCCGAGGAGGTCGCCTCGGTTGCAGATCACGGTGGCAGCGGCATCGGGCTCTACCGTACCGAGTTCCTGTTCATGAACCGTTTGACGCTTCCCACGGAAGAGGAACACTATGCGGCCTACCGCCAGGTGGCGGAACGCGCCGCTCCGCAGGAGGTCGTGGTCCGGACCTTCGATCTCGGCGGGGACAAGATCGCTGTTTCAACGGGTTTTGAACGGGAATCGAACCCAGCGCTGGGGCTCCGGGCGATCCGGTTCAGCCTTAAGCAGCAGGATATCTTCAAGGTCCAGCTCAGGGGCATCCTCCGGGCTTCGGCTCACGGGAACATCAAGATCCTGTATCCCATGATCTCCGGTCTTCCCGAATTGTATGCGGCCAAGGCCATTCTTTCCGAGATGAAGGCGGAACTGAGGGCTGAGGGCAAGGCATTCAAAGAGGACCTGCAGGTCGGCGTGATGATCGAGATCCCTTCAGCGGCGCTCATCGCCGATCTGCTTGCGGTGGAAGTCGACTTCTTCAGCGTTGGTACCAACGACCTGATCCAATATACCCTGGCCATCGATCGTCTGAACGAGCATGTGGCCTATATGTACGAACCGCTCGATCCTGCTGTTCTGCGCCTGCTCCAAAAGGTCTCGGACGCCGCACGCGAGGCGAAGATCCCCCTGGCCATGTGCGGGGAGATGGCAGGTGACCCGCTCTATGCCGCGATCCTGATCGGCATGGGGTTCAACGTGCTCAGTATGAACGTTGCATCGATCCCCTGGGTCAAAAAAATCATCAGGTCTGTCCGCATGCAGGACGCCCTAGAGCTGGCATCGCTTGTCATTGCCCAGCCCACTGCGGAACTGTCCCGGCAGACCGCCGTACGGTTCATGGAGGAGCGGTTCCCTGAACTGGCGGCTGAGCTGTAGCCGTATATCGGGGGCACGATCGCAGTCGGGGACCGCTCGAGGTGGACCTTGTTCGCGGTATGTGCAACGCACGATCCAATCGAAATGGAGCCGGATTTGCAGAACATCGAATGTGAAGTAAAAGAACCAGGGCAGGGAACACCGGAGATGAAAATTTCACGGGCTCACGGCGGGAACATCCGCGAGGCGGTGCTGCGCTACAGCATCGCGGAAAAGGACATCGTTGATTTCAGCTCGAGCATAAACCCGCTGGGACCCTCGCCCGCGGCAAAACGCGCGGCTCGAAAAGCGATCGACCGTATTGACCGCTATCCCGATCCGGACATGGCCGACATCCGGGTTGCCATCGCCCGTTATTACGGCATAAAACCGGAGCAGGTTATCTGCGGGAATGGCTCGAACGCGTTAATCCATCTTATTCCGCGCGTGTTCAGGCCGAAAAAGGTCCTGATCCCCATGCCGACCTTTACAGAGTATGCCGCAGCGGTCCAGGATGCCGGCGGTGAGGTCGTGCCGCTGATGCTGCAGCAGCAGAACGGATTTCGTGCCGACCCCCTCGACCTCACCTTTGCGCTTAAGGGCGTGGACATGGCGTTCCTCTGTAACCCCAACAACCCTACCGGCTCGTTCACGACAAAGACCGAGATGATCGAGATCCTCAGGACGTCCTGCGAGAACGGCGTGCGCCTGGTCGTGGATGAGGCGTTCATGGATTTTGTGGATGCCGATTCCCTGGTCAAGGAAGCAGTACAGTCGTCAAACCTGATCGTCCTCCGCGCGTTCACCAAGTTCTATGGCATCCCCGGACTGCGGGTCGGCTACGCGATCGCCGATGCCGGGACCATTCGGCGGCTCCGCGACGGACAGGAGCCCTGGACCATAGACATCCCGTCGGGACAGGCGGCCATTGCAGCCTTGACCGACTGGGGTTATGCAAAAAAGACCCGACGCTACATCACGAAGGAGCGCGACCGGCTTCTCTCGGGCTTGCGCCTCATCGGCGGGGTCGAACCTTTTCCGAGCCCGGCAAATTATGTTCTTCTCAAACTCGCGGGGATCGATTCGCAGCTGCTTACGGACAAGCTCGGCAGACGGGGACTGCTGGTCCGGGATTGTTCCTCCTTCCCCGGGCTCGATAATCGTTTTATCCGGATCGCTGTCCGGACCCGGTGGCAGAACAGGCGCCTCCTGAAAGCGCTCCGGGAGATCTTCAGTTCCTAGCCACGCCCCGCCGAAATATATTTTGCAAAGTGAACTTCGCTGTGATACAGTTGATTGAATGAAGCTGCTGAAAAAATAGCTGATTTTCCCGCGGCTGCGGTACGATTTACGGCTCAGCGATAAGAAATCGGGCAATCCGGAAAATCGGAGGATGAGTGCGATAAGCCGACAAAGGGGCTTGAGCTCGGTTCTGTCGGATTTCCGATTCTTTTTACCCGTATAGTTTCACGATACGCCATGTGCCGATTTCAGGGCAGTGATTCTTTTTTTACCAGGTTTGCAGCATCCCGTGCGTGGATGTCGGAGGAATGATGGCGGAACCGATCATGTGTCCCTATTGCGGTGGAACGAACCTCTTGCAGGAAGACGATTATGGCATCGAGCTGGACTACGAATACTGGACCATTCATCACTGGGATTGTCTTGATTGTTCCGAATCCTTCGACAAGATAGAGATACTGCCTGCATCCAGCACCTTTGAGGAAAACCATGAGAGCACCATCCACTGACACTGCTCCCTCGGCTTCGGGGCTCTCTTCCGGTGTCGGCACGGACCGGCCGACCGTGGCTCGGATATCGCTTGGTGCGCTGACGCATAACTTCGAAGAAGTGCTGCGTCGTGCTAAAGGGCGCAAGGTCCTTGCCGTGGTAAAGGCCAATGCCTATGGCCACGGGCTGGTTCCTGTTGCGCGGCATCTGCTGGGACAGGGTGCACATATGCTTGGTGTCGCTCTGGTGGAGGAGGGGCGGGAGCTGCGTGAGGCTGGGATCGATGCCCCGGTCCTTGTCATGGGGCCTGTATTTCCGGAGCAGGCCGATGCGGTCGCGAAATGGCGTTTGACGCCTGCGCTTTCGAACAATACGGTTGCTCGCGCCCTGGCCGATGCAGCGTGCAGGCGCTCGCTGACCGTTGCCGTACACGTGAAGGTAGACACCGGCATGAGCAGGACCGGGGTTTCTCCGGAGACCGCACTGGACCTTATTCAGGAGCTCGGCACGCTCAAGGGGATCGTCGTCGAGGGACTGATGACGCATTTCGCCGATGCTGATCTCAGGGACAAGGCCTTTGCCGCACGGCAGATGGAGCGTTTCGAGAAGCTTATCGGAGCGCTTACCGAGCGGGGGATCTCCATTCCGCTCCGCCATGCGGCAAACAGCGCGGCGATCCTTGATTATCAGCGGGCCCTGTTTACGATGGTCAGGCCCGGACTTATGTTGTATGGTTATGACCCGGTGGAAGGCAATGCCTCCGGTGCATCGCTTCAACCGGTCCTGTCGCTCGTCACAAGGATCTTTCTGCTGAAAAAGGTCCCCGCAGGTACGCCGGTCAGCTATGGCAGGACCTTTGTCACGGCCCGCGAAAGTTTTATCGCCACGATTCCCATCGGTTATGCCGATGGTTTCAGCCGCAGTCTTTCGAACCGCGGCGAGGCCCTCGTCCGGGGGTGTCGGGTGCCGGTGGCTGGACGGGTCTGCATGGACATGACCATGCTCGATGTTACTGATGTCCCCGGCGTCAGTGAAGGCGACGAGGTGGTGCTGATCGGATCCTCGGGCGGCGAGAAGATCACTGCCGCTGACCTTGCAGCAATGACCGGCACCATACCCTACGAGGTCCTGTGTGGGATCAGCGCCAGGGTACCGCGGGTATCGAGCTAGGTTTCAACGCCGCCGCTCCCCGGCAGCCCGTGCAGACGGAATTCATGAACAGTAAAGGTGACCTTGACCATGATCCACTGGCTTGAGATATTGGGCAAGAAAACGGCCAATCTGGTCGCCGAGATCGGCAGGGTCCTTATGTTCCTGAGCCACACGCTTCAGGCGGCTTCGACGGGCCCTTTCTATGTAAAGAACCTGCTCAAGCAGATGGAGCAGATCGGCGTGAACTCCATTCCCGTCGTCCTGACCACAGCGCTTTCCACGGGCATGGTGCTGGCGCTTCAGAGCTACACCGGGTTCAAGCGCTTCGGGGCGGAGTCGCTCATCGGCACCGTTGTTTCTCTTTCGATGACGCGTGAGCTGGGGCCCGTACTGACGGGGCTCATGGTCGCCGGCAGGGCAGGCGCGTCCATGGCGGCGGAACTGGGCACGATGAAAGTGACCGAACAGATCGACGCTATGGAAACCCTGGCAACGAGCCCCATGAAGTATCTGGTGGTCCCGCGTTTCGTTGCAAGCACACTCATGATGTTCTTCCTTACCGTGCTGGGCATGCTCATAGGCATTTCAGGCGGCTATTTTGTGGGAGTCAAGGTGCTCGGCACGAACCCGGTCACCTATGTGAATCAGAGCATTAACAATACCACGGTCACCGACATATGGTACGGGTTGGTCAAGGCGCTGGTGTTCGGCGCCGTGGTCGGCTTGATCGGTTGTTATAAAGGATTCAATACCGAGGGCGGGGCGGAAGGAGTGGGCAAGGCGACGACAGGGGCAGTAGTGATGTCGTGCATGCTCATTCTTATTCTGGATTACTTCCTGTCCGCGCTGCTTTGGTGAAGGGAAAAATGGCTGAAGTCGGGAATCAGTAGCCAGAAGACAGGGGGCGGGAGCCATGAATGGATCCGGTCTCTGCTCCTGGATGCTGAAGTCTGATCCTGGCTTCTCTTGCTCATCATGATCAAAATCGTTAACGTACATAAGGGGTTTGGCGAACAACGGGTGCTCCGAGGGGTCAATCTCACCGTCGAAAAGGGTGAGAGCATGACCATTATCGGCGGCAGCGGCAGCGGCAAAAGCGTGCTGCTGAAGCACATCATCGGATTGCTGTTCCCCGACCAGGGCCGGGTGATCATCGACGGGCAGGTGTTGAACGACCTCGATCAGCACGGCCTGAACGAGACACGGAAGAAGTTCGGCATGCTCTTTCAGATGGCGGCGCTCTTCGATTCGCTGAGCGTATGGGAGAACGTCGGTTTTTCGCTGAAGCAACATACAAAGATGTCGGACCAGGAGATCCGCGCCATGGCGACCGAAAAGCTTGCGCTGGTGGGGCTCAAGGGTATTGAAGACAAGATGCCGGCCGAACTGTCGGGCGGCATGAAAAAAAGGGTCGGGCTGGCCAGGGCCATCGCCATCAACCCTGCCATTATCCTTTACGATGAACCGACCACGGGACTTGACCCCATTTCAGCGGACGCCATCAATGACCTGATCATCGACCTGCGAAAAAAACTCGGCGTTACTTCGGTCACGATCACGCACGATATGTTCAGTGCGTATAAGATATCGGACCGGATCGCCATGCTCTATAAGGGCGAGATCCTCGAGATCGGAACCCCTGACCAGATCAAGCAGACCTCGCATCCCATTGTGCGCCAGTTCATTACCGGGAGCGCGGTTGGACCCATAACGGCTGATTGATTTATCCATTGCGGATTTCGGATTGCGGAATAGAAGCAAGTCCTGACCGTCCCTGTTTTGACGTTCAATCCGCAATCCGAAATCTGCAATCCGAAATAATAGAGGTGTTTTCATGGCTAAACTGAGTGCAGAGGCAAAGGTGGGGTTGCTGGTCATTGTCGGATCGATCGCGCTCCTCTTCATGACCTTTATCGTGGGAAAGTATCAGTTCGGCGAGACCAGAGGGTATACGCTCTCGGCGCTCTTTGATTCGGTGGCTGGTCTTGATGAAAAATCGGCTGTCCGCATGGCCGGGGTCAAGATCGGCACGGTCGAACGCGTGGAACTTTCTGACAGCCGGGCAAAGATCATCATGCGGGTCAATCCGGAGATCCAGATCAAGCGCGGGTCGGAGGCCACGATCAAGACCATGGGGCTTTTGGGGGAGAAATTTGTTGAGATCGTCCCGCCGGAGCGAAGATCGGACCTTTCCGAACATGCTCTCCCTGGTACCGAGGGGAAACCTGCCTATCTTCAGCCGGAAGAGACGATCCAGGCGACCGTATCGCCCAGCGACGTGGACAAGCTCATTAACCAGCTGAGCGGCATCGCAGGCGACATCAAACAGGTTACCGGATCATTGCGGCAGGTCCTGGGTACCGAGGCGGGGGCCCGTAATATGGAGGACATCCTGCACGACCTTCGCAGCACCATGGCGAACATCAAAGAATTCTCGGTCACGCTGCAGGGCGATGGAAGTGAACTGGTCAAGCGGCTGAACGAACTTGCCGGCAGCCTCGATGCCGTTGTGAGCGAGAACCGGGACAATCTTAAGGTCAGCATGGAGAATATCCGAGAGGCATCGCGGAACGCCGAGCTTGCCCTGGCATCGATCGACAGCATTGTCAGGAAAGTGGACCGCGGCGAGGGAACGCTGGGCAAACTGCTCAGCGACGACAGCATGTACAACAGCATCAATGGTGCGGCTAAAGGGATCAGTGACTATACTTCCCGTGTTGACCGCCTGCAGACGATAGTAGGTTTCCGCACGGAATATATGTTCCCGAAATCCAAAAGTTATTTTTCGCTGGAACTCAAACCCCGTCCGGATAAATACTATATCTTCGAAATGGCCAATGACCCTTTTGGCAAATACACCCGCACGGTAATAAACGCCACACCGGGTAGTACGCTTACTACCGAGACCTACGAGGACCGTTTCAAGTTCAGTCTTATGTTCGCCAAGCGCTGGGGCGACGCCGCGCTACGCGTAGGTTTGATCGAGTCTACGGGCGGCATTGGCGGCGATTACTTCCTGTTCGGTGATAAGATGAAAGTGAGCGTTGACGCCTGGAACTTCAACAGCAAGGAGCCGCAGAATACCAATACCCATTTGAAGGGAACGGTTAACTATATGCTCGGTAATACGCTGTTCGTGAACGGCGGCGTGGACAATGTCCTGAACTCCAAGCGCTCTGCGCCTTTCGTCGGCATCGGGCTAAGGTTCAATGATGAGGACCTGAAATATCTGATCGGAAGCGTACCGATCCCCAAATAAGGCCGTCCGCGATTACGGTTCTGTCCTTGACTTTTCGAGCATAGTCCCATAAAATGCGGCTCTATTCCGGATGCATGCAAGTGTTTGATTTCATTGTTCCAGGGAGAGATAAAGAATGACCACGGGGATCGTGAAGGCGGTTTTTCCCGCTGCCGGATTGGGGACCCGCTTTCTGCCGGCGACCAAGGCGTCGCCCAAGGAAATGCTGGCACTTGTTGACAAGCCGCTCATCCAGTATGTGGTGGAGGAAGCGGTAGCCTCCGGCATCGAGGAGATCGTGCTGGTCACGGGCAGGGGGAAGCGCGCCATCGAGGACCACTTCGACGTGGCATTCGAGCTGGAGGAAGACCTGAAGGCAAAGGGAAAGCACAAACTGCTTTCCGAGATCCAGCGCATCGCGAACCTGGTTACCTTTTGCTATATCCGCCAGAAGAAAGCACTCGGTCTTGGGCATGCTGTGCTGACCACGCGGCGCGTGGTCGGCAATGAGCCTTTTGCCGTGCTGCTCGGCGACGATATCATCGACGCAGAGGTCCCGGCGCTCAAACAGATGATGGCGGTTTATAAAAGACACCCGTCGACGATCCTTGCTATCCAGAAAGTGCCCCGGTCCCAGACGCAGAACTACGGTATCATCGATGGAAAGAAGATCGAGAACGGGGTCTATCTTGTGAACGATCTGGTCGAGAAGCCGTCGCCTGACAAGGCGCCTTCCAACCTGGCGATCATCGGACGCTATATTCTTACGCCGGGGATCTTTGATGCCCTGGAAGAGACGAAACCGGGCAAGGGCGGCGAGATCCAGCTGACGGACGGGCTCCGGTTGCTCATGGAGGACCAGCCGATCTACGCGTACGAGATCGAAGGCATCCGGCACGATGCCGGCGACAAACTGGGTTTTCTGAAGGCAACGGTCGAGTTCGGGTTGAAGAACAAGGATTTCGGCCCTGAGTTCAGGCAGTATCTGCAGAAGCTAAAGTTGTGACCCCGCTGCTCCCGGAGCATGCCGGGAGAGTACATCCGACACGAGGAGGCTGGTTTGGCAAAGACTGAATCAAAAAATATCGATCTCCAGCAATCTATAGAGATCCCGAAAAAACTGCCGCTGCTTCCGATCCGCGATATCGTGGTATTTCCCTACATGGTGCTTCCGCTCTTTGTGGGCAGGGAAATGTCCATCAAGGCGATCGAGGTCGCCCTCGAAAGCAACCGCATGATCTTTTTGACGTCCCAGAAGGACATTAACATCGAGAACCCCTCGCCCTCCGACCTCTATTCCGTGGGCACCGTTGGGGTGATCATGCGGATGCTGAAGCTGCCCGACGGCCGCATCAAGATCCTGGTCCAGGGCGTTTCGCGCGCCAAGACCGTGAAGTTCCTGCAGAAGGAACCGTTCTACCAGGTTGAGATCAAGACCTTCCCTGATGTGCCCCTGACCGTTGACCTCGAGACCGAGGCGCTCATGCGGAACGTCAAGGAACAGATCGAACGGCTCGTGTCGTTCGGCAAAGTGATCCTGCCGGACATCATGGTCGTCATCGAGAACGTCGACGATCCCGGTAAACTGGCCGACCTCGCCATTGCCAACATGGGGCTGAAGGTGGAGCAGGCGCAGGAAATCCTTGAGATCACCGACCCGGTGCTGCGCATCAAGCGGATCAACGAGGCCTTAGGCAAGGAGATCGAGCTGCTTTCCATGCAGCAGAAGATCCAGGCCGACGTGCGCGGCGAGATCGACAAGACCCAGCGCGAGTATTTCCTCCGGGAGCAGCTGAAGGCGATCCAGCGCGAGCTGGGCGAGACCGATGACCGCTCCGAGGACATGCGGGAGCTGCGGGAAAAGATCAAGGACGCCAAACTGCCGGAGAAGGCCGCAAAAGAGGCCGAGAAGCAACTCCGCAGGCTAGAACGCATGCATCCGGATGCTGCAGAAGCGTCCATGACCCGTACCTACATCGAATGGCTTGCAGAACTTCCCTGGAGCAAGGCCACGAAGGACAATCTCGACCTCAAGGCTGCTCACAGGATCCTTGAAGAGGATCATTATGACCTTGAGAAGGTGAAGGAGCGCATCATCGAGTATCTGGCGGTGCGCAAGCTCAAGGAAAAGATGAAAGGCCCGATCCTCTGCTTTGTCGGGCCTCCGGGCGTGG
>JBGQDI010000024.1:0-18351 GCA_041495765.1 Nitrospirota bacterium | reverse complement strand
GGCCATACGGCACCCACGATCCGGCCGAACCAGCCTGGCCGCTGTTTTTCCTGCAGCACGCCATCTCCGACAAAGAAGACCTCCGCATCAGCGACCCTGCTGCTGAGTATGGTATTGTCGGTCGCGATGTCATCGGGCCTGATCATGCCCCGCAGGATAAGGATCTGCTTTTCGTTATTGATGGTTATCTCTTTTCTCGACTCGAGCGTCAGGTTCCCGTTGGGCATCACCTCGATGACCTTTGCCGTGATGGTGCCGACGAGGTTCCCCGAGCGGTTGGTCGCGCCCGTACCCTTGAACGTATCTGCGTACGCGGCGGTCACGGACGGCGTCAGCATGTACCTGCCCTTGTTGACACTGGCACTGAGCGGCATGCCGAAAAAGTCGGTGACCCCTGCGCCTACGGACGATGATTTACCGGCATTCGTATCCGCAGCACCCGATCCGGTCATATTCTCCAGAACATTGATGGTGACGAGGTCGTTCAGCCGCCGCGCCTTATTGTCCTCGTAGAGGCTTGCCGTATCGCGCCAGAGCGAATTGGCCGAGGACTGCGGCGCGGGAGCATCAGCCTTGGGCTGAATGTACCGCGGAGAAGGTTTGGGCAGCGACGGCGTTGCGCAGGCCGGCAGCAGGAACATCAGACAGAAGAGAGCGGTAAGAGGTAAGAGGGAAGAGGACAGCCTGTCTTCTGTCTTCTGGCTTCTGACCTCTTTTTTCTGACTTCCGCCTTCTGTCTTCTGTCTTCCGTCTTCTGGCTGCTTCATATCAATACCCCACCCGGACCGTATCCGCATCGACCAGCTGCCCGATGACCGTCTTCTTCGATGCAAGATTGAGCACTTTCACCTGTTCCCCCACCAACGCGTCCTGTTTCAGTTCACCAACGGTCTTGACCGTAAATCCGGGCGCTTCTGCACACATGACAATGCGGCGTCCCCGCTTTACCACCGCGGTCTCCGAGACCATGTCGTCCGTGAGCGGAACACTGGCCACGATGGAACGGGTCAGTGTTTTGCCGAATACGCCGCTTTCCCGGCGGATGGTCCCCTTCGGGATCCGGGCGCTTTCCAGGAGTGCTGCATAAACGTCTTCCTTCATGAGCATATGCCCTTTCGGGAAAGCACCGCGGCTCATCATGACCTGGTCAAATGCCTTGACCGTGGCCGATGCCTTGACCACGCCGCCGCCGGCGAACCGGAGCAGGAACACCGATCTCCCGGGAGGCGTTTTTTCCACGGTGATCGAGATTGGCGGCCGGGCAGGAGCTTCGCTGCTCAACCGCACATCAGAGACCTCCACCTCTGCCCAGGGGTAATGGTCCTTGATATAGTTCTTCAGCACATCAGGTGCGTCCCAGGACGCCGCCGCTGCAGATCCCGGCATGACGACCAGCACGAGAGCAAACACAAGAAGAAGTCTGCCCGTCGTCTTATAATCCGAAATCCGAAATCCGCAATCCGAAATCATTATTAACCTCTCAGATTGTTCGCGACCTGAAGCATTTCGTTCGATGCCTGCACAGCTTTGGAATTGATCTCATAGGCCCGCTGGCTGACGATCATATTGACCATCTCCTCCACGACGTTCACATTGGAGAGTTCAACATATCCCTGGCTGATCGTGCCGAAACCCTCTACGCCCGGATTGCCGGTCGTGGCATCGCCGGATGCCGCGGTGTTCAGATAAAGGTTCTTTCCCTGCGAGCTGAGCCCGCCGGGATTGATGAACCGCGCCAGTTCGATCTGGCCGATCTGGGTCGCGGTCGTGCTGCCCGGCTGGGTCACCGTCATTTTGCCGTCGGCCCCGACCGCGATGTTCAGGGTATTGGCCGGGACCGTGATGCCCGGTTCGAGCGGATAGCCGTCGGAGTTCACCACGCGGCCGTCACTATCGAGCTTGAAAGCTCCCGAACGCGTATACGCTACCGTGCCATCGGGCTGCAGGATCTGGAAGAACCCGTCGCCTTCGACCACCAGATCGAGGCTGTTGCCCGTCTGCGCAAAATCGCCCTGCGAAAAATTCTTCTGAACAGCCACGGTCTTGACCCCGAGGCCGACCTGGATGCCCGACGGGACCTGCGTGCCTTCGGCCGATGACGAGCCGGGGGCCCGCAGCGTCTGGTACAGCAGGTCCTGGAAATCGGCCCGGCTTTTCTTGAAGCCTGCCGTATTGACGTTCGCCAGATTGTTCGAGATGACGTCGATATTGAGCTTCTGCGCTTCCATGCCCGTTGCCGCTATGAACAGAGATCTCAGCATTACAACCTCCCCAAATCGTTATTCACTTTTGCCGCTGCCTGGTCAAAGGCCTGAATGACCTTCTGATAGGTCTCGAACTCGCGCATGCCTTCGATCATGTGCACCATTTCCCGGACCGTGTCCACGTTCGAGGATTCGAGATACCCCTGATGCACTCCGGTACCCACCTGCGTGCCGTCACCGACCGCCGTGTAGAGCCCGTTGCCGGTCTTCGTCACCGTGCCGTTCTGCGAAAAATCCAGGATCTTGATGGTGTCGACCTCTATGGGCGCTTCCGATATCAGTCCATTGCCGATCACCGAGACCTTCCCCATTTGATCGATGACGATGTCGCCTTCAGGCAGATTGATGGGGCCGCCCGTTCCCAGGACCTTGATCCCGTCACCGGTCGTCAGATAGCCGTCCTGGCTTCGGGCGAGATCTCCCCGCCTCGTGTACCGGTCCCCTTCCAGGGCAATGAGCCCCGGGCCGTCTATGGAAATGTTCAGCGGATTGCCGGTGCGCAGGGACGTGCCGTTGGAGAAGTCGGTCTTCATTGCACTGTACTCGCTCATCACCCTGCCGTCTGCGGCGCCCGACGGGTCCTGCGGCAGGAGATACTCCTTGAAGGAGATGCCGTCCTTTTTATAGCCCGTGGTATTGGCGCTGGCAAGGTTCTGCGTGATCACCTCGAGCTGCGCCTGTTTTAATACGGCGCCTGAAGCTGCTATATAGATCCCTTTATACATGCCGCCCTTTCTGTTCTCATTTCACCATGACAATTTGCAAATTCCGCGCCATGCCGTTCCGCTCCGGCGGTCCATCCGGAAAACTTCGGACAAAGCCGCGGATTTCAAGCGGTTCTCCAATACTTCGCGCAGCAGCAAAAAGGATCCCCGGCGATCGTGATGCAGTTCAACAGGAAAAAATTTCCCCGCTTTGGTAATACTTGCCCCGATAGGCAGCCAGGGCATATGCACGATGCCCCTACAAAAATGTCTGCGTCGCCGGGGCGCGATACTTGCGTGCCTGCGGTGAGGTAACCACACGATCGCACGCCTCTGTGCCTGCGGTCTGCAGCTCCAGTATCAGCTGGACCTCACCCACCGGCATGACCAGGACCGCGGCAATGTCTTCCGGTTTCATACCTTTCCGATGAAGCGCCATGATCTCATGCGGGCGGTTCCTGACCTCTCCGCTCGATTTGACGGCCTCGGCCTGCTGGATAAGGCTTTCAAAGGCCGCGATCTTTTTGTCGATCGATGACTCCATGGCCTGCAGCAGCTCGATCTTTTTTTCGAGTTTCCTGATAACGATGTCCGATATCTGCCGGATCTCGGCGCGTTCCCGCGTCAGCAGCCGCTGCTGTTTCTCGTTCTCGGACTTGGTTGAGGATGCAAAGAGATTTAACATCAGATCTTGATATCCACCTTTCCGGGCTGTTCCTGTTCCTTCTTGAGCCCATCTTTTGGAGGCGCTTGCTTTCTTTTCTGCGAAGAACCCTTGCCTTCTTCACGACGGATGATCTGGGTCTCGGTGATCTTTCGCGGTGGTTCTACTGGCATAGGCTTTTCCTCCTTATGCCGGCTCCGTCTATTTCGTGAAGATCCGGAACGGCAGGACTGGGGCCAAAGTGACCGTTTTATGACAGTCATCGTATACATCTCAATAATGCAATTGAACTGCCAGCAATTTTGAGGCAATAAAATCCCGTTTTTCCTCATGCATTAGCAGACGACTCATGCAATGGGTATTGTTTTTCTGTTATTTAAACAACATGTTGATAAGGTTCAGAAGCGGAAGTGCATCTAGCGGTTTATATAGGGCAGAACAGGGACAAGAAAAAACTTTGTCAACATTTTGACTTTTTTAGGCTTTCGCTGGGCGGGTTTCTCAAACCCACTCCTACCTTGTCTAAATTTCATTGGCAGGTTCGATCTTAGGGGCTACAGTTCCATTGGAGGGGAAGAAGCTCTCGATCTCCGGCCTTACTTCAGCGAACTTCTCTGCAAATGCATTGATATCGTTCTGCGTAAGGGAGAGTTCGAGCAGGATGGCGTCATGTTCCCGCGTCCAGATGCCGTCATCCTCGATGCGCGGGCTGATCTGCCTCGACAGCGCCTCGGCCAGCGAGATGACCGACACGATCTCGCGCCCCTCCTCTACGGACGAGGGGTGATGATGATACCTGATGGCCGAGACGAGTTCCGGCGGGAGTCCGATCGATTCACCGAACCATCCTCCGGCCTCGGCATGGGTGCATCCGAAGGCAGCGGTTTCCTGGTCAAGCATCGTATCCGTCGTCTCGATCTTCAGGAATTTCTTGTGGTCTATGGTGTAGAAGACCACGCGGCCTACATCGTGCAGCAGGCCGGCGAGAAAACACTCCTGCGGCTGGGTGATGCTGACCCTTTCCGAAAGCACGGTCGCAAGATAGGCGACCTCATATCCATGGACCCACAGGTTCTGGACATTGAAACCGGTGTGCGAGGGAAAGACATCCAGCACCGACATGCCGATGGCAATGGATTTTATCCGGTCGGATCCCAGGAACATGATGGCCTGATCGATGTCCCTGATCTGCCCCGAATGACCGAGCAGCGCTGAATTAGCATAACGCAGAACTCGCTGCGCCAACGCCTGATCAAAGGAAATAAGTTTGTGAAACTCATCGGGAGATGCGTTCTCGTCGTTGGCCGCGGTTATGATGCGGGCAAGGAGGGCCGGAAGCGTGGAGAGGTCGTTCAATCCCTTGATATATCTTTTTACGTCTTCGGCTGACATAGGATACCCGTCCGGATGAAAAAACGAGGGAAGATACTGAGTTTGGCTGTTCTTTCCTTTCTCTATCGGCATACTGTACCAGAAACTTAAGCCACGCGAGAAAATTTTTCCCTTTCCATGAATTTTTTTCTGTGACCTGGAAGGTAAGCGGATAGGCCGCCAGGCTAACCTGCCGATTATACGCGAGAAGTCTTCCGAAACTCCCGCTGGCATGGATGTTGCTCTATATCCCGCAAGATGCTTACTCCTGTGGCACATAGGCAGCAACCCCTGGACGAAACAGAACCGAAAACTGCGCCTGCAAAAGCAAAGGGCAAAGCCCCTTCCCAGGCAGCTGCTTCCGACTTCAGCCAGTTCGTGGGCCAGTTCCTGGGAACAGCTGCGCAGAACACCCAGCAGACCGGCATGGACAACAGCGCGGTCGTCGGCCGTGGCGAAGCAGCGAAACCCGTTGCAGCGCAGCCTGCGCAACTGCAGGAACAGCAACCGGCCCCGCAACCGGCGTCGCAACCCGATGCCGAAGCTTCCCCCATCCAGCCTGAGAACGCAGCAACGTTCCTGGGTATCGGCGCCGAGGCTTTAAAGAGCCCGGAATCGCCGAAGCAGGCGGTCGCTGCGCCGGAAATCGGACCGGGAACCGGAAAGAACGATGAAATTGCAGTGAAAAACGACGATGAGATTGCCGGAACAGACGACAGTGAAGCCACGCTCATGCAGGCGAACAGCAACGAAGACCATAACAAAGCTGCGGCCGATACGGCAGCCGGAGCTGACCGGAAGCCTGCTGATAAGGGCGGCAAGTCCGCAGAACAGCAAAAACCGGACCTCCATAACCTTCTGGGAAAGCAGCAGCTCCCGGGAGCCGTTGCCGATAAGAACAAGGCCGGCGAACCCGTGAACACGGACCAGAGCAGCACTCAGCCGGCAAAAGGTGATTTTTCGAGGGCGCTGCACCTGGAATCATCGGGCATCCAGAACGTGCAGACCCAGCTTGGCGGCGCGGTGGTAACGCACCGGGCCTTTGAAAGCGGCATGTCCTCACCGATGCGCGCAGCGAATTCGGCCGAGGTTCTTGAGACCGCACCGGCCATTGTGAAGGACGGCAACCGGCTCGCGGTGAAGTTCGAGCAGGACGGCCTTGGCAAGCTGGACATCGACCTCCGGCTGAACAAAGGCATCATCAACGCCCAGATCCAGGTCGCCGACGACAGCACGAAGACGCTCATCGAGAACAATATGCAGCGGATCATGGACTCGCTCCTACAGGCAGGCCTCAGCGTCGGCGGTTTTTCGGTATCGCTGAAAGGCGGCGGACAGCAGAACATGGAACAAGAAGAGTATTCCGGGAAAACAGGACCGTCAACCGAAAGAGCAGGCATGGTCACCGCTCTTGCACCGCGCATGGCAGCAAGCAGTCTGGTAAGCATTTTCATCTAGCTATCGAGAAGGAGATCACCATGGACATGTCAGGAATAGCAAGCACCTATACGTCTTCAAGCAGCACCGCAGCAGCACCGAAAAAGGACCTGGACAAGAATGCTTTTCTGCAATTGTTCTGTGACCAGCTGAAAGCACAGGACCCCTTAAAGCCGATGGACTCTTCGACACTGACCTCGCAGATGTCGCAGTTCAGTTCGCTGGAACAGCTGACGAACATCAACACGAACCTCAACAATCTGCTGCTGTTCCAGAATTCGCTCCAGAACGTATCTGCCACGGGTATGATCGGAAAGCGGGTCACGCTCGCCAACGACGAGACCCATTCGGTAACGGGAGTGGTGTTCGATAATAACAAGACATATCTCCAGCTGGATAACGGCAATAACATCCAGTTGGGCGATGTGAAAAAAATATTGGGAGGAGTCTAACATGCTTACATCAATGTATACTGCAGTAAGCGGAATGAACGCGAACGGGACGTCGCTCTCGGTGATCAGCGACAACATAGCGAACCTGAACACCGTTGGGTTCAAATCGAGCCGCGTGAACTTCGGCGATGTGCTCAGCCAGAGCATGAACGGCGTCGCGGGTTCGTCGCAGATCGGCCGCGGCGTGCAGGTCCTGGGCGTCTCCCCGCTTTTTACGCAGGGCTCTTTCGAGAGCACGGCGAGCGGGCTCGATCTCTCCATTGACGGCGACGGCTTCTTCATGGTGAACGACGCCGCAGGCGCGCGGTACTACACCCGGGCGGGCCAGTTCTCCATCGACAAGAACGGCAATATCGTGAACCCCGACAACCTGGCCTTGCAGGGCTATCTCGCCGATGCCGCCGGGAACATCACCGGCACTACCGGGAACTTGCAGGTGGCCACGCGGCAGAACCCCGCCAATATGACGACCGCGGCCCAGGTCGCCCTGAATCTCGATGCCACTGCAGCGATCCCCGGCGCTCCCTTCACGCTCGACGGGAACGGCGATGGGGTAAGCAACGATCCGGCCAACTTCAACTCCGCCACCACCGTCAACGTGTATGATTCCCAGGGCGGGGCCCACCCCGTGACGCTGTATTTCGTAAAGACCGCGGCCAACACCTGGGATGCGCATTACGTACACGATGACCCGGCAGTACCGGGAGCACTTATTGACGAGGGCACGCAGAACCTGGTGTTCAATGCCGACGGTTCGCTGAACACCGACAACAGCGGTGCACCGATCAGCTTCAACTTCGGAGCAGCCGTTACCAATCCTCAGGCGATCAACTTCAACTTCGGCACCGGCACCGCCGAAGCTGTTGCCGGCACCGGTCTTGATATGTCGACCCAGTTCGCATCTGCCTTTTCGGTATTGAGCCTGAACCAGGACGGTTACGCTTCAGGGTCCCTGAAGAACGTCTCCGTATCGGAAGCCGGTGTCATTACGGGTTCCTTCACCAACGGCCAGACCCGTGCCATCGGCCAGGTGGCGCTGGCCCGGTTCATCGCACCCACAGGGCTTTCGAAGCTCGGCAGGAACCTCTACGGCGAATCCTTCGACTCAGGCCAGCCGGTGGTCGGAACGGCGAGCACCTCGGGCATCGGCAAGGTCGCTTCGAACAGCCTGGAACTGAGCAACGTGGACCTTGCCAGCGAATTCGTGAACATGATCTCGGCCCAGCGCGGTTTCGAGGCCAATTCGAAGATCATCACCACCACGGACGAACTGATGCAGGTGCTGGTGAACCTGAAGTAAGAAGGGCCGGGAGAGCATGAATAAGTAAGGCCGGAGGTCTTTTGACCTCCGGCCTTTTTTGTTTTCGCGCGGCAGAGGGAAGCGTGATCAGACCACGCCTTTGCTGTTCAGAAAAGCTGAATATTTCTTGTCCGTACCCAGAATGTGGTTCTGGAGCCAGGACTTCAGAAAGTTCATAAGCTCCACGTTCACCACCGCCTTGCCCTGCTGAAACTCCTGGTGAATGTCCTTCGCCTGCCGGGTCGGCTTTGCATGCTCGCTCTTATGGTCGGCAAGTCCGGGATAGGCATGCTTCTCCCTCAGGTATTCCTCACGGGAAAAGTCCCCACATACTGGATCAGGCCGGCCAGCGTTTTCCCGGTCACGTCCTTGCCGCGGCCCGTTTTCATGGCCTCATGCGAGTCATGGCAAGCAGCTTCTTGTGCTGCTCGTCGATCTCCTCGATGTTCACGCTCAGGCGGTCACTCCAATCCATAAATGCCGTACGCTCTTATCCTTGTTGGATAAAATGAAACGATCTTCTCTGCGTCTCTCGGCGGTCAAATTCGATTTGCGGGCGGGGCGATCTTCTGTGCAGCCTCTCCGTACGCTGCTAGGCCTTCATGACCTCGCTCAGCGTTCGGCTGAAATTGGCGATGTCATAGGGCTTGACAATAACGCCCTTGAAACCGTGTGCGGGGTAGTCTGCCATGATCGGGTCGTTCGAGTAACCACTCGAGACGATGGCCTTTATCTTCGGATCAAGGTGGCGGAGCTGCTGCACCGCCTCTTTGCCCCCCATGCCGCCCGGGATGGTGAGGTCCATGATGACCAGATCGAAAGGCCGCCTAGCTTCAAAGGCCGCCTGGTAGAGCGCGACTGCTTCGGTGCCGTTCTTCGCGAACTCCACCGTATACCCGAGAGCGCGCAGCATCTCGCCCGAGACCTCGCGGACGACATCCTCATCGTCCATTACCAGGACCGATCCTCCCCCCTGGGTAATGACCTCTGCGTTCGCCAATTGCATAACGGCCTCCCCCTTCGAAGCAGGCAGATAGATATGAAAGATCGTCCCTGAGGACGAAGATTCGACCATCACGTGGCCGTCATGCTTCTTGACGATCGAATAGACGGAAGCAAGGCCCAGGCCGCTGCCTTGCTGCTTGGTCGTGAAGTAGGGGTCAAAGATCCTTGAAAGATGCTCCCCCGGTATTCCCATCCCCGTATCACGAATGGAGATCTTCACAAATGGTCCTGCCGGCAGGGAGGGCACCTCCTGGTCCGCGAGCACCGTATTCCTCACGGCATAATGCAGGGTTCCTCCGCGCGGCATTGCCTGCACGGCATTGATGATGAGATTGCTGAAGACCTGGCTGATCTGGCCGGAATCGGCTTCAACGGCCCAGACACCGTCATCGATCTGGGCTTCAGAGGCGATCGTAGTCCCGGACAGGGTGAAACTGACCGCCTCCCGGAGGATATCGCTGATCGAGGCGGCTTGCCTGATCGGGGCACCGCCCTTGGCGAACGTCAGCAGCTGATAGGTCAGGTCCGTTGCACGCCGGGCGGCTGCTTCTGCCTCGTTCAGACGCGTGTAGGCCTTGCTCCGGGTGTCGATATACATTTTTGCCAGGCTGATGTTCCCGACCATGGAGGTGAGAAGGTTGTTGAAATCATGGGCCAGCCCGCCGGCCAGAACGCCCACCGACTGCAGTTTCTCCACCTTGAGCAGTTCCTCTTCCATCCGGCGCTTTTCCGTCACATCGCGGAACACCAGAACGATCCCGACGATCACGCTGTTCCGGTCGCGGATGGGAGCAGCGCTGTCCTCGATGGTTATTTTCGTGCCGTCCTTTCTGATAAGGGCGGTATGATTCGCAAGGCCGCAGATGAGCCCTGTTTTGAGCACTTTCTCCATGGGGTTCGCGCAGCGGTTGCCGGACTTTTCGCTGATGATATTGAACACCTCGGCGAGCTGTCTGCCCGGTGCCTCGATCAGCGTCCACCCGGTGTGCTGCTCGGCGACCTTGTTGATCATGGTGATGACGCCGGCCACGTCCGTAACGATCACGGCGTCGCCGATGCTGCGCAGGGTCACCGCCAGCCGTTCTTTCTCCTCGGCCAGCCGCTCTTCCCGTTCCCTGAGGGCCAGGCTCATGGCATTGAACTCCGTGGAAAGCTGGCCGATCTCGTCGGAAGAAGAGACCGTTACGGTTTCGGGAAACTCTCCCTGCTTGTGCCGGGAGACAGAACGCTGCAGCGCCATTATGGGTTTGAGAAGATAATGTCCGATGAGCGCATTCAGCGTTATAACAACAAAGGTCGTCAACAAAAGCGCGGCGAGGATATTGCTCAACACCACATTTCGAATGGCCTGGCTGACAGGCTCGGTAGAGACCCTGAGCCGTACGAAACCGATCAGGATATCCTTGATCCTGATGTCATGGGTGTCCAGGAAGACAGGGTGATAAATGTCGATCCAGGCGGGCGTCTTGATGAAATAATTTGCAGAAGCCTGCTGGTTCTTCTTGAAATACTCGATGGCCTCGGGCGAGGGCGGGGTATTCAGCTGGTCAATGGGAACAGAAGCGATGCCGAGCCAGACCACGGAGAATACCTGGGTAAAAAGGACATCGTCACTGTGGACAATGTCTTCAACATTCTTGATAAGGTTCAGGTTCTCAGTAGCAAGCCCGTCATCGACCGACCGGGCAAGGGCCTCGGACAAGGCAATGCCCCGCGCAATGACCTCGCGCTCAACGCTGTCGCGCTGAGCCGTAATATAAAGGACGGTGCTTACCGTGCTCGCCGCGATCATGACCGCGGCAATGAACAGGGAGACCTTGGTCTTTAACAAGAGGTTCATTTTATGTCCGCCAGTGAGGGCATACCGTAGGAAGAGATCAACTTCTGCCCTTTTTTGCTCAGAACAAAATCAACGAACTTCCGCGTTTCCGGTTTGGCGTTTTTTCTGACAACAATGTACAGCGGTCTGCGAAAGGGATATTTGCCCGAAATGATGTTCTCGCGGGTCGCCGCCACATTGTTCACCTTCAGCATTTTCACTTTCCGTTTCCGCGCGCTGCCAAAACCATCGCTGGAGAACCCTTCACGCATCTCCTCGACGATCTGCTCCCATATCGTGGTGGAGGAGGCTTGCAGGGTGGAATTTTTCTGCGGCAGCGGTAATTGGCCGTTCAGGACATATTTCGAGAGCGCTTCGCCGACACCGCCGAAACCCCGGGTCGTGGTGATGACGGAGATGAGGTTCAGGTCAGGGCCACCCAGTTGCTTCCAGTTGCTGATCCTTCCGTTATAGATGTCCCTGACCTGCTGCGGGGTGATGGAACTTACCGGATTGGACCGGTGCACGATAAAAACGAGGGCGTCCCAGGAGGCGGTGATATATTCAAAATCTTCCGGGTCGTCGCTTGCCCTCGACTTGCAGGAGGCGGCGAAATCCATGCGTCCCTCTTTCAGGTCCGCCAGCCCCCTTATGCTGCCCCCGCCGAGCACCATCACTTTGACGCCGGTCTCTTTTTCATAATCCCTGGCAAGGTCGGTCAGATACCCCGGAACGCTGACGGAACAGCCGCTTCCGGTCACGATCCCCTGGGCCGCAGCCGGGAGAGGTTTCACTATCAGCATCAGGCAGACCAGGGACAAGAGCATACCGGAACCGATACTATTCATACGCCCTCCTGGCAACAGTCAATAAATATCATTTCTTTCATTGGCGGCGCAGATAATAACATTACCGGCTGTTGAAGTAACGTCCTGCTTTAGCTGATGATACCGGATGTTAATGCTCGGGCATACTTTTGGGAGAGAACAGGTACTTATCGTTTGAACGGTTTTCCCACCCCTTGCCCCTGCGCCCGCTTTTATCCCCGCGACCCATTCGTCTTGAACCACGCGATCTTATCGTTGATCTCCGTTGACAGTGCTGCCAGCCCGTCCGCCGCTTCCTTGATCTGCGTCGTCGCTTCGGCGGAATGGCTTATGACATCGGAGATGGCGCCCATGTTCCGGGTGATCTCCTCGGACGTGGCGGATTGCTCCTCGGTCGCCACGGCGATCCGCTGGATCATGTCCCGCGTTTTCGTCGAGATGATCACAATGGAGTTGAGCGCTTCTGAGGCGGATCTCGACAGGCCCTTGCCCTTCTCCGCTTTTTCTGCGCCTTTCCGCATGGCAAGCACGGACTTCTGGGTATCGGCCTGGATCGCGGCTATGCGCTGGCCGATGTCCTTGGTCGCCTGGCTCGTGCGCTCCGCCAGCTTCCGCACTTCGTCAGCCACGACCGCAAAGCCCCTGCCCTGCTCGCCGGCGCGTGCGGCCTCGATGGCGGCGTTCAGCGCAAGCAGGTTGGTCTGGTCGGCGATGCCGTTAATGACCGCGACGATCTCGCCGATCTGCGCCGAGCTTTTACCGAGCAGCTCAATGGACAGGCCCGCATCCTTCACGGTCTCGGCGATGCTCACGATGCCTTCCGCAGCGAGTCCGACGATCTCTTTGCCTCCGTCCGCCGTGTCCGAGGAATTTTCTGCTGCCTCGGCAGCGGTCGTCGCATTTTGCGCCACATCCGTGATGGTCTGCGCCATTTGTACTGTGGCCTCGCTTACCTGTTTCACCTGGTGAGACTGCTCCTGTGCATCCCGGTTCAGGCTTTCGGCAGTGGCGGAAAGCTCTTCAGACGAGCTCGAAAGGGTCAGGACGTTGGATTTGATGCTCGTCACCATTTCATTGATCCGCACCGACATGGTCGTAAAGTCCTCGACCATCCGGCCGATCTCATCTCTGCCTTTGACCGTTATCTTGACCGGGGAAAAATCACCGTTGGCCATCAGTCTGGATTTATTGGAGACGAGCACCACCGGCTCGACAATGGTTTTGGTAAAAAAACGCGACATGCCGATCATCAGCACGATGAAGACCGCGGCGGCGGCAACATACAGCCACTGCAGGAAATCGGCCTCGCGTTTGATCATGGTGACCCGCGCCGGGACATCGGCCCGGAAATGGTCCACGGCCTCCTTGGTCGCTGCCGAGAACGCCTTGTACCGCTGGATCTGGACGCCCCGGGCAAGTACCATGGCCTCTTTCCTCCTCTTCGCCATGACCAGCGGGATCAGCTCCTTGTCGCGCGTGTCCCGAAAAGCGGTCCAGGCAGACCTCGCATCCGCGATGAAGACGACGACCTCCGGATGGTTCGCGGTCTTCAGCTTGGACTCCAGGGAATCGAACAGTTCATCGATGCGGCTGGACAGGCCTGCAATGTCCTCTTTCAGCTGGTCCCTCGCCTCGGGGTCTTCTTCGATGATCATGGTAAGGAGCGATGCCCGGACGAATGCCAGATTGGCGCGGAGCTTGGCCACATCGTCAGCCATCTGCAGGTCCTGCTCGATGGAGTTATACACTACGCCGCCGATCTTGACGCGTATGTAGGACAACTGGCCGATGATCAGTCCGAGCACGGTCGCCAGGGCGAGCGCCCCGAAAAGAAGGTTGATCTTTTTCTTCAGGTTCATGTCATTGAACTTCTGCGCGAACGAGCTCATGGGAACCTCCCTGGCCAGCCAATACCGGCCGGGCGACAGCAACGCCTACTTTATTACAAAGGACTCGGCCTTCATCTTGTCCAGGTGTGCGGCGATGACGCCGGACACCTGCTTCATTTCTCCGTAGATCCTCTCTGCGCGGGCGCGATCGCCCGAGTTCCACGACGAGACTGCGTCCCTGGCCATGGTGTGGATCTTTGCATGCGGATCCTCGAGGTTCCGGAAGTGCGTTGAATGCCCGCAGGTGGTCCTGCCGTCGGTGTCATACCATTTGCCGAACCGGCAGGTGTGATGATCGGGAAGCTTGCCCGGCTCGAGCTGGGCGTCTCCCTGCAGGTGCGCATGGATCTTGTCCACGAACAGCATGTGGTCCATCTTGGCGCGGTCGGCGATCATCTCCATGCTGGTATGCACTTTGAACTTGCCCATGGCGACCCGCATAGCCTCCACGTCAACGAGCAGTGAATTGATGTCGTGTGAAATGTCTTCGGACGAACGGTCGATCTCCTGAGCGATGGTTGCGGTTTTTTCGACATTGGAAGACACTTCGCTTGCCGTTGCCGACTGTTCCTCCACAGCCGTGGCGATGCGGGTGATCTGGTCCCGGACCGTCTGCACGCCGGCATAGATCGTCACCAGCGACTCGACAACTCGTTTGATCTCTCCGCTCACGGTGATGACCTCGGAGGAGGACGCTTCCATGGACTGCGTCGTTGCCTGAGACTCGGTCTGGACCGCAGCGATCTTTCCGGTGATCTCTTCCGTAGCCTTGATCGTACGTTCCGCCAGCTTGCGCACTTCGTCGGCCACCACCGCGAACCCGCGGCCCTGCTCGCCGGCCCGTGCGGCTTCAATGGCTGCGTTGAGCGCGAGAAGGTTCGTTTGATCGGCGATCCCCTTGATGACCGTTACTATGCCGCTTATCTCATTGACGCTCTTGCCGAGCCGCTCGATCATCGTGGAGAGAGAGATCGTCGAGTCCAGCACCCGATCCACCGTGGCTCCGGAGCTTTCCGCCATGCTTTTGCCTTTTTGGGCCGATTCCAGTGCCGCTGCCGACATTTCGGAGGCAGACGATGAGTTGCGTGCAATGTCGGCAATGGTCTGGCTCATCTCTTCGGCGGCAGCGGCAATCTGCTGGGACTGGCCTGCCTGGCTCTTGGCGCCTGAGGAGGACTGTTCTGCACGCTCCACCAACTGGTTCACGGTAATGACGATCTTGTTCGCCGTTGTATTCGCCGTATTGATCATCGCGTTCAGCGCTGTCAGCATCTTCTGCTGCGTACTTACCATGTGGCCGATCTCATTGTCGCTGATATAGCAGGCTTCCACGGTTAGGTCGCCGGATGCCACCCGGTCGGCGCATTCGTTCATCAGGCGAAAAGGGCCCTCCAGCTTAGTGTAGGTCATGATAACGAGGTAGATCATGACACAGACCCCCAGTCCCGAGGCCGCGCCCTGGATCAGGGTGCTGTTCGGGATGAAGAACGCCGCTGCTGCATTGATCCCGGCGAACACCGCCAGCGTGCCGAGCGCTATCCTGAATTGAGTGACGATCTTCATGGTGTTCTCCTATGGTCAGGTGGATAGACTGAAGGTTGAAGCCCGAAGGGTGGTCAGGTATCTTTTTCACCTTCAGCCTTCAGCCTAACAACCTTCTACCTGAAAGATTCTTACTTCGTCGTCCCGAACACCGCCTGCTGCTCGACCGCATCAAGCAGCTTGTCCATGTCCAGCAGGATAACCAGCTCCGTTGCCAGTTTGGCTACACCGCGGATGAACTCCGACCGGATATGCGACGACACCGCCGGCGGCGGCTCGACAACAGACGGCGATATCCGCAGGACGTCCGACACGGCATCGACGATGACTCCCATGATGATACCGCGGACGTCGATGATGATGATCTTGGAGGTCTCGCTCAGGGCCAGCTCCTCCATATGGAATTTCCTGCGCAGGTTCAGCACCGGGATCACCTTGCCGCGCAGATTGATGGCACCCTCGACGTAAGCGGGCGCATTGGGGATCGGCGTGATGTCCTTCATGTTGTTGATCTCCTGCACCTTCAGGATTTCGACGGCATACTTCTGCCCTGCCAGCTTGAAGGTGACGAACTGGAGCATATCGGTGTGCATGGCTGTTGTATCCATAGTTTCCTCCAAAATCAGGCTTCAGGGTCCGGGGTACAGGGTACAGGGTACAGGGTTCAGGGTTCAGGGTTCAGGGTTCAGGGTTTAAAATCCGCAATCCGAAATCCGCAATCCGAAATTGCTGTACTACATTTTGAACCACGATATCATTTCCTGCAGTTCCATGGCGAGCTTTGCAAGGTCTTCCGCCGATTGCGTGATCTGCGAGGTGGACTCCACGGAGTGTTTCGTAATATCGGAGATATGTTCCATGTTCTGCGACACTTCCTCCGATGCAGCCGACTGCTGTTCCGTTGCCGCTGCGATGCGCTGGACCATGTCCATGGCATTGGTCGATGCGCTCACGATGGAGTTGAGCGAACCGCTCGCTTCATTGGCAAGGCCGACTCCCTTGCCGACCTCGTCGCTGCCCCGTTTCATGGCGCCCACCGATTCGCCGGCCGCCTGCTGGATCGCGGTGATGCGCTGGCCGATGTCCCTGGTGGCCTGGCTGGTCCGTTCCGCGAGTTTTCTGACCTCGTCAGCCACGACGGCAAAACCCCTGCCCTGTTCGCCTGCCCTGGCGGCTTCGATGGCAGCGTTCAAGGCCAGGAGATTGGTCTGGTCGGCGATCCCGTTGATGGTCGCCACGATCTCGCCGATCTGGGCCGAACTTCTGCCAAGCTCCTCTATGGTAGTTGCTGCACCCTGCACCGTGGTCGCGATCGAGGTCATGCCGTCTGTCGTGGACGCGATGACGACCTTTCCCTTGGATGCCGTATCGGAAGCCGTCTTGCTCGCGTCGGCGGCCTGGGAAGCGTTCCTCGCCATGTCCATGATGGTCTGGGATACCTCGGTCATGGCGGTCACGACCTGGTCCGTCTGCGACGCCAGTTCCTGGGAACCCCTGCTCAGGTCATTGGAAGTAGCTGATAGCTCTTCGGAACTTGCTGCAAGCGTCGTTGTCGCGCCTGCGATCTTTCGTATCGTGTTCCGCAGGTTGTCGATCATCTTCTTCAGGCTTTTGTCGATGTCACCGAATTCGTCATGCCGGTCGATGACAATGGACATGGAGATATCGCCGTTCGCGATCCGGTCGATCAGCTCGACCTTGTGGTTCACCATCTTCATGAGATCAAGCCGCACATAGCGGTTCAAGCCTCCAACCACTACGGTGAAGACAACGAGAACGATCGCGAACCATTTGGCTGTTGACCAGAAGGCCGCGTTCACATCATCGATGTACAGGCCTGATCCGATGATCCAGCCCCAGGGTTTGAACCCTTTGACAAAGGAGATCTTGGGGACCGGCTTCTCAAAGTTCGGCTTGGGCCAGAGATAATCAACATAGCCCTCGTCATGATCCTTGACCGTCTGCACGAATTCCATGAAAAGCTTCTTGCCTTCCGGGTCCTTGATCTCCGACAGGTCTTTACCGTTCAGATCGTACTTTACGGGGTGCATCAGCATGACCGGCTTCATATCGTTCAGCCAGAAGTATTCGTTCCCGTTGTAGAGAAGGCCCCTGATCGTATCCTTTGCTTGCTCCTGGGCTTGTTCTTCTGTCAGCTTTCCTTCGACGGCCAGTTCATGATAATGCTGAATGGTGCCATAAGCCGTTTCCACAACGCTCCTGACCAGCTGGCGCTTCTCCTCAAGCATGCTTCTTCGCAAGGAAAAAAGCAGGCTCGCCGTAATGATCGCCAGGGCCACGAGCGATGCTATCGAGATGAACAACAGTTTATGTCTGATCTTTATATGCTGCGTATTCATAGGATGTTCCCCCCCGTTCTTCGCATCCCTTCCCCTTGTCGTTAAGGACGCCGCGGCATGCAATCCAGCCGCACACCTGCGGTCCCGTACCGGCAGTTGTGTGCTACGTCAGACCCTTCTTTCTCAGATGCGGACTGTATTTCATATCGACACCCATGATATGCTTGGTCAGCCAGTCCTTCAGGAATGCCATGAACTCCACGCCGGCAGTGGAGCGCCCCTCTTTCAACCGTTTTGCATATTCGCCGACCTGGGCCTTCAGCGCGTCATGCAGGTTCCGGTGGTTCAGGAAGCCCGGGTATCCATGCTTCTCCATCAGCCGCTCTTCATTGGCAAAGTGCGTCACCGTATAATCCACTAGCCGGGGAAGGATGTTCTCAACCGCGTCCTTGCCGCGGGCCGCCTTCAGGGCATCGTACATCTCGTTGATCAGCCCGATCAGTATCTTGTGCTGTTCGTCGATCTCATGGATATGGACGCTCAGGTCCTTGTTCCAGTCGATCAGCTTGCCGCTCCAGCTGTCCCGCGAAAGATCGGTGATCGATGTCGAGGACGAAGCAGGGGAAGGCAGGGCAAGGGCAGGTGAGTATGAAGGCTGCCGGTAGGATGCCACCGGAGCGGCCATGCCTGATGATGAGCCGTTCATCTTGAACCACGACGCTGTTTCCTTGAGTTCCACGGCAAGCCTCGCCAACCCTTCCGCCGATGTTTTGATCT
>JBGQDI010000023.1:0-18684 GCA_041495765.1 Nitrospirota bacterium | reverse complement strand
GTTGGCATAGGTTTACGTCAAGCACTAAATTCTAATATCTAAACACAACGGCAAGGATTTTTCTCGCAAAGCTCGCAAAGAGAATTCTGGGTCAAAATCTTTTCAAGTTTAAACCCAAAAAGCACGCCGTGGTTTTGTGATTTTCTTGGCGTCCTTTGCGCGCTTTGCGAGAGACGCCTTTTTGGTTCGTATTTTTGTTCCGGCTTGTCCGGGTTAGAATTGAACAATGAGAATCTACTAACCCAGTTGAATTCGTTTAGTTCGAATAAAATCCAGATCACGCGAGAACAGCTCGCGGATGTCCTGGATGCCAAGGGCGACCATGGCCATGCGGTCGAGCCCAAGGCCCCAGGCGATCACGGGAACATCGACGCCGAGCGGCTTCGTGACCTCGGGCCTGAAGATGCCTGCGCCGCCAAGCTCCATCCAGCCCAGTTCGGGGTGTTTCACATGCAGCTCTACCGATGGTTCGGTGAAGGGGAAATAGGCCGGGCGGAACTGGAACTCTCCTGCCTTGGCGATCTCTTGGCCAAAGAGCTGCAACAGGCCCAGGAGCGTAGTGAAATTAATGTCCTCGCCGAGAACGATACCCTCTACCTGATAAAAATCAGGTGCATGCGTAGCATCGACGGCATCGTAGCGGAAACAGCGGGCAATGGAGAAGTATTTTCCCGGTATTTTCGGCCCCGAGGCCAACGTGCGTGCCGACACGGCAGTGCCTTGGCTCCGGAGGATCAGCCGTTTTGCGCGTTCCACGTCGAAGGGATAACGCCAGCCGGTGGAGCCGGTCTTGCCGCCATCCTTGTGCGCTGCGGCGACCTGTTTTGCAAAAGGCTCTTCGATCTTCTTGCAGGACGTAGGTTCTTTCACGAAATAAACGTCGTGAATGTTCCTGGCCGGATGGAACTGCGGCATGAACAGCGCATCCATGTCCCAGAACTCATTCTCCACCAAGGGGCCGCGCATTTCCTCGAAGCCCATGCCGATGAACTTGTATTTCACGAAATCGAGAAATTCCTTGTAAGGATGCTTCCTGCCGATGCTCTGGCGCGGCGGGTTCAAGGCGATATTATAGGAACGGAATTTCTTGTTCTTCCAGTTCCCCTGCTTCAGCATCTCCGGTGTGAGCAATGACGCCTCTTCGGCGACCACACCGCGCTCCTTGACCAGCCGAAGCATTTCCGTGCCCTCAGAGGTCAGCGAATAAGAACGGTTCTTCTTTTCAGTGATGCGGAAAATACCTTTGGACTTGCCCCGCTTGTGGAAGTTCGCCTGGATGGCGGCCTGATGCGTTTCGGAAAAGGTGTTCAGCTCCGCATTCTCTTTCTCTGATGCGGTCTTGATTACTGCAGTCAGGAATTCATATGCCGTGATATCGGCCTCAGCGACCAGCTCCAGAACGCCGCCTTGTACGATCCGGACCACACCGGCATCCCGAAGCCCGCCCATGGCAGAGCTCACTTCGGAAGGGTCCATTCCCCAGGTCTGGATGACATCCTTCACCGTGAACTGCTTGCCTTCGCGAAGGGCAGCGATGATCCGCATCTCGGGCGTGCCTTTTTCGAGATAGTCCCTGCCCGTTTCCGTGAGCGTGACCAGCGACGTGACCGATTCATCCTTCACCTGGAGCAAGCCTTTGGGCTGAAGCCAGCCCGACGCCATGTCCAGCCGCGACTCATCGAGCCCCGAGCATTTCATGAGCTCCGGTGCGGACAAAGATCCGCCGCGTTCAAAGCAGAGCAGCACTTTGTGCTCCAGCGGATGGAGGCTTTCGAGCATTGCTATGAGGTCGATTTGTGCCATACAGTGCGGCTAAGATTACGTGGATTGATATTTTTTGTCAAGAAAAAACAGATTGACGGCGGTCGTAAGCGTATGATAAGGTGAGAAATGGCGAGCGTTAAGATAAGACCGGCACTGAGCTATACATTATTGTGCGACGATGTCCGTCAGGAGCTTGGCGGCAAGTTCAGTCTCATGGGGCTCTTCGAGACCATCTATGCGGGCACCTTCCCGGCGCTCCATCCTCGATTTGCCATCGTGAACGAGTGGACCGGCGGCAAAGGCGAGTTCATTGCCAAAATACGGCTCCTCGGCCCGGACAAGGAACAGGTCCTTTCGGAGTCCGAAAGCAGGATTGTCCTCTACGGCGAAACGCAGCGGCACCGGGACATTGCCGTTCGCTTTAATACCGCCTTCCCCGCCCCCGGCACCTACTGGGTGGAGATCCTCCTTGACAACGAACGCATCAGCCTCGTCCAGCTGGCAGTGCAGCAGGCCGGACAGCAACAGGAGCTGGTTCACTAGATAAAATATCTACGCAGGCTGAAGCCTGCGGCTACCAGAACATACAGGATCGATTCTGCCGTAGTAGCCGCACCCTTTAGGGTGCGTTTCATTTCATGGGGACACTGCCAGGCCAACTTTACTCAAGCGTGATGAATGGCGAGCCGCCGTCCTTTGCCTTGACTTCCTTCAGCAGTTTCTCCGCCGCAGTCCGGTCCGTGAACCTTCCCAGCCGAACGCGGTACCAGGTGCTCTTGCCCTGTTCAAAAGCAACGACAAAGGCGGCATACCCCTGCTTCTTCTTGTTCTTCACTTCCTCGTCAGCCAGTCCTTTTTCCGGGTAAGAAGCAAGCTGTATGGTATAGCGAAGCTTTCCTCCCGCTGTCGGCGCAAGTTTGGGCACGGGGGCAGACTTGAGCTCTGTTTTGCTCTCGGGTTTTGAGCGTATCTCTGTGATCGCTTCTCGTTTAGCGGCCTGAGGAGCATCGGCAGTACGTGGTTTGACGTCGATGGATACCGTCTTATTTTCTTTCTCGGTCAGGGTCTTATAAAAGGTGAATTCCTCGGGTTTAGGCACTTGCTGCGCAAGCATATCGGGCAGCGGCGGCAGCGGTTGTCCTGCAGCAGCAGCCTTCGCTCTCGTAGAGCCGACATAGTAGCCCAGAAAGAAAATACCGATCATGAGGGCGATGCCGATGGGCACGACCAGGATACTGGAGAGAATGCCGCCTCGATCGTTGTTCATATCTTTGCCTTTCTGTTCCTGCGCACCAGAGCAGAGCGCGCCTGTATTATTTGACCCGGACAAGCTAGAACTCAGAAAATGTCTTTAACCGCGAATATACGCGAATGAACGCTAATAACAAACTGCATACGTGATGCTCAACTAATTCGCGTTTATTCGTGTTCATTCGCGGTTCGCTGGGATGAATTTTATCATAACTTGCCAACGCTGCGAGGACGAATGAACATCGCGTCGCCATAGCTGTAAAAACGATATTGCTGCTCCACCGCCTCCCGATAGGCCGCCAAGACCCGTTCTCTGCCGGCAAATGCGGAAACAAGCATTAAAAGCGTCGACTTGGGCAGATGAAAGTTCGTAATGATGCCATCGACGACCCTGAATTCGAAACCGGGATAAATGAACAGCCGGGAACTTCCCTCGCCTGCGGCAACGGTCCCGTCCTTCTGTGCAGCGGTCTCAAGAGTGCGAACGCTGGTCGTACCGACCGCGACGATGCGGCGGCCCTCGCGCTTCGCGAGGTTGATCGCTTCCGCTGCGTCAGGAGCGATCTCAAAACGCTCCGGCAGCATCCGGTGCTCGACGATCCTTTCGACGCGCACCGGTTGAAAGGTTCCAGGCCCGACATGAAGCGTGACCATGGCCGAACCCACGCTTTTCGCCGCAAGCCTCACGAGCAATTCTCGCGTAAAGTGCAGACCGGCCGTGGGAGCGGCTACCGCTCCCTCATGGGCCGCGTACACCGTCTGATAGCGGTCCAGGTCGGCAGCGGTGGGCTCCCGTTTGATATAGGGAGGCAGCGGCGTCCTGCCGACCTCGGCGAGCATGCTCCTCATATCCACGACGCCGTGGAAACGAACTCGCTTCGTCCCGTCATCGCCGCTGCTGACGATCTCGGCCTCGACGCCGGCGGCAAGGATCAGCCGTTTCCCTTCAGGAGCACCTCCCTTGACCAGTGCGTCCCAGAGGTTGAGCCCCAGCTCGGCCAGCAGGAATATCTCGGCCTTGCCTCCCCCGGGCTTTTTTGCCGGCAGCCTGCAAGGAAAGACCCTGGTATTGTTCAATACCAGGAGGTCGCCGGGAAGGAGATAGTTCTCAATGTCCTGGAAGATACGGTGCTCAATGGCACCTGATGCACGGTCGAGGACCATAAGACGCGAACGGTCACGCTCTGCTGCAGGCTGCTGGGCAATGAGCGATTCGGGAAGGGTGAAATCAAAATCGGAGAGAGTGAGTTGGTCTGCGGCCGGAACGATCATGGCAGGATAGTACCATATCATCATGCAGCAATAAAGAGAAAAACGGGTATCAAGCTTACAAAGTTCGGGATCTACCACAGAGACGCTAAGATACCGAGAAGAACAAAAGCTGAGAAGACAAAGCTTTTCTCCGTGCCCACTGTGCGTCCGTGGTTACCTTGCCCCTAGCTTAATTATTCACGATGAGGTTATTCCAGCGACCGCTTCCAGCCCCGTTCGAACTCTTCATAGGAGATCAGTATACCGCTGCTGACCGCATTGCCGGTGTCCGCACCTTTGCCAAGTTCTTCGAGCACGGTCTTGACGCGATACATGCCGAATGAATCGACCATATACCGGACGGAGGAAAGACTGAAGGCATAAGCATACTGGGCCTGGGCATTGCCTAACCCCATGAACGAGCCCTCCAGATCGACAAGAGAAGGAAGTTTGCCGGCCGGGAAAGCCCGCTTGAGCACCTCTTTTTTCCGATTGTCAAGCTCGTCCCCTGCAAAGTACTGCGCCAGCCCTTCGTTCAGCCAGGTCGGGCAGCGGGTTGTAATGGACCGCACCACCGCGTGGGTGTACTCATGATACAACAGCCTTCTGAGACCCGGCGTTTCCTGCTCGATGCCGCCGATAGGGATGCGGATCTTTCCGTCATAGATCCCCCCGCTCCACCCCGGAGCATCGGTCACTTCACGGAACTGCTCGCCGGAATACAAAATGACCTGCATCTCATGCTCGGGATAGTACGACAGACTGCGGCCTATTGCCCCGTAGGCATCCTCAAGGATCCCCAGAATGATCCTGCCTGCTTCGATCTTTTCCCGTCCCTCGTACTTGATCAGGAAATGGCTCGTCATCTCGCGGTTGAAGTCTTTTTCGGTCCGGTGCTCCTTGCGGATCCGTTCAAGCCGTGCCCTGGTCCCGGCCGCATCGGGATCAAGCTCGACCGCCTTTTCCCAGTACGACACCGCAGTCTCGAGGTCGTCCTTACGGTAAAAGAGCTCGCCCAGAACCTGGTAGGCGGTCGCGTTCCGGGGATCAAGCTCGGACGCCTTCGTCAGTTCCCGCTCGGCATATTTATCGTCGCGCAAGTGAAAGAAAACGACACCGAGGCCGAGATGGGCCGCTGCGGAAGTATCATCGTATCGCAGCGACTGTTCGAAGGATCCCCGGGCAGCAGGATAATCGACCGCCTTCAGCTGCTCCATGCCCGTTCTGAGGTAGCGGGCAGCCGTGTTCTGCTCCGCGGTCTGAGCGTGGGAGACCTTCGCCCCGGAGATAACCAGCAGGAGCGTGACAAGGACAATAGCGGTTTTGGATATTATTCGCATAAAAACAACTCCTGACCGGGACAAGCCGGAAAACTGTTTAGCCACAAAAGTCACAAAAAGCACAGAGGAAAGCAAAAACCGAAGCATTTGACTTTCAAGCTCCTCGCTGTACCTTTTGTGCATTCTGTGGCAGAATATTCTTGCCCTTTTGAGTCGTTAATCTCTTCGTTCCTATTTTGGAGGAACCGCGGTCGGTTGTCCCAAGCAGTTATCCGGCCATCACCTTCACCTGCACACGCCGGTCCCTCGGTCCGTCGAATTCGCAGAAAAAGACCGCCTGCCAGGTACCCAGTGCGAGGCGACCCTCCTCGATCATGATGGCCTTGGAAACACCCATGAGGCTCGACTTGATGTGTGCTGCCGAATTGCCTTCGCTGTGGCCGTACTGATCGTCGAAGGGAATGACCTTGTTCAGTTCTTTCAGGATATCGCGCCCCACATTGGGGTCGGAATTCTCGTTGATCGTGATGGCCGAAGTGGTATGGGGCACATAGACAAAGCAGACCCCCGACCGCACGCCGCTCTCGGTCACCAGCCGCTGCACGCCCGCGGTGATGTCCACGAACTCGGTCCGGGAACTTGATTTAACTCTGAGTTGTTTGATCATGAAAGCCCCCTCCTATTTCGGATTGCGGATTGCGGATTTCGGATTTCGGATTTCGGATTAGACCCTGGTTCCTGTCTATGACCGCTTTTCCCGCCAGCCCTTCATTCCGCAATCCGCAATTGCTTCACCCCTCTATTCCCATATCTTCCCTCCCCCGGGCGCGTTTTTCTTCGACAATGGGATAGATGATGTGGGTGATGAGCGAATTGATGCGCGCTATGTTGCCGATGACGTCCAGATGGATATGGCTGGTCTCGATCGACTCCCGCAGCCCTTTGCGCAGCCGCTCCAGATGGGCCTGGACCAGCTCCCGTTCCAGCAGGCCCAGTTCTTCCTTGTTCCTGAGGACCCGTTCGGCGAGATCGCGGTCGTGGTTCGCGAACGCAGCAATGGCAAAATCGAAGTTGTCGAGCATCTTTTTGTGGAACGAAACGATCTCCGCCATCCCTTCCTGGGAGAAGACGAACCCTTTGGTGATCCGCTTGAGCGCGATCGGCATGATGTTCCGGTCGATGATATCGCCGATGTTCTCCAGGTCGCGAGTCACCTCCAAAACCGTCATGACGCGGCGCGACTGCGATTCCGTGAGGTTCGAGGACGACAGGCGTGCGATATACAGCCGTATCTGACGGTCCAGCAGGTCCACCAGGTTGTCCCTACGCTTGATCTCCTCGACAATGGCCGGATCGTCGCTCCTGAGCCCCCGGATCATCTCGGTCAGCATTTCACGCACGATATCGGAAGCCCTCAGCGCCTCGCGCGTGGCCTGCCCCAGTGCCAGCGAGGGAGTGCCCAGCACATGGTCGTCAAGGTACATGGGGCCGAACCGTTTTTCCTCGGCCTTTTCCGGGACCAGTTTCACCAGCAACCGGGCGAACAACGCGAGGAACGGCAGAAAGACCACGGCCATGATCACGTTGAACAGCGTATGAGCATTGGCGATCTGGCGCACCACGTCCGGCGCCGTCTGTTCGACCAGTTTTTGATACCAGGGCAGGAGCGGCAGGAACAGGAGCACGCCGAACACCTTGAACAGCACATGCGCCCAGGCCACACGCCGTGCCTCGGCCGGCGAACGCATGCTCGCGATCAACGCCGTGGCACAGGTCCCGATGTTCGCGCCAAGGATGATATAGAGCGCGGACTGCAGCGGGATCAAACCACTCGTTGCCAGGGCCAGGGCGATGCCCATGGTCGCGGCGCTGCTGTGGATGAGCCCGGTGACCGCCGCAGACAGCAGGATGCCGACGAAAGGCGTACCGGTAAGAGCGACGAACACCTCCCGGAAGAGCTCATTTCCCTGGAGCGGAAGCATCGCGTCGATCATGATCTTCAGCGAAAGGAAAACGAATCCGAAGCCGAGGATGCCCTGCCCGATGTTCTTATAGAAGGTGTTTTTCGTAAACAGCGTGAAGGAGAGGCCGATGCCGACCAGCAGCACGGCATAATCGTAGGCATGGAAGGCGATCAGTTGGACCGTGAGGGTGGCGCCGATGTCCGCGCCGAGGATCACGGCCAGGGTCTGGCGAAAGGTCATGAGCCCGGCGCTCACAAAACCCACGAGCATCACCGACGTTGCGCTGCTCGACTGGATGAGGCCGGTCAGGAGAGCTCCCGCACCCACGGCCGAGAAACGGTTACTGGTCAGCGATCGGACCAGCGAACGGATCCTGCTGCCTGCCGCGTTCTGCAGACCGTCGTTCAGAAGCTTGATGCCATAGAGGAGAAGAAGGACACCGCCGAAGAGGCTGATGAATATCATGAGGTACTATGCCTAATTTTCCCTGGTTCGTCAAGGGAAAGTGACCACCAGCAGGACTTTTTGCTGTCAGGATCAGCGGTGATCACCAGGAAGGGACCGGGGCGAACCGCTATCTCAACTTTTTGTGCCTGAAACAGTCGACCGTATGATCGTTCACCATGCCAACCGCCTGCATGAAAGCATAGCAGATGGTCGGTCCGACGAACTTGAAACCGCGTTTTTTCAGGTCTTTGCTCATAGCGTCGGACTCATCGCTCGTGGCAGGTATGCGGCTCATGGAGGGGAAACGATGATCTATCGTATTCCCTCCAGCAAAGCTCCAGATATAGCTATCGAAAGATCCGAATTCTTTCTGTACTTCGAGGAATCTTTTGGCATTAGTGACCGCTGCTTCGATCTTCAACCGGTTGCGGATAATGCCGTCATTCCTCATGAGACGCTGTACGTCCCTTTTCGTATAGCCCGCGACAAAAGCTGGACGGAATTGGTCGAAGGCAGCGCGGTAATTGTCCCGTTTTTTCAGCACCGTCAACCACGAGAGCCCCGCCTGCGCGCCTTCCAGGATGAGGAATTCGAACAGTTTCCCGTCATCATGAAGCGGCACGCCCCATTCCTCGTCATGGTATGCCGTCAGAAGAGGATCACCGGATGCCCACGTGCAGCGATGAAGGTTCTTTTTCATTTCCCGATTCCCCGGATTACAGTGGTTCGGCACTTTCTACCGCAAAGGGTCTGATTGTATTATCGTTCCCTTTCGCCCCACCCCAATAAACGTGCCATTGCCGTATGTTATGCCGTAGAGAGCATCCCCTGCGGTTACAAATATCTTGGTCCAGACGATTCCATCGGAGGATGTCAGCACGGCCCCTTCCCGGCTCACTACGGCAAAAATACCATTTCCGAAAGCAACATCGTAATAAATATTTTTTTCTGAACCTGACCTTTGTATCTTCCATGCTACACCATTTCGAGAGGTGAGTATCACTCCGCCGCTTCCGGCAGCAACCAACAATCCATTACCATGCTCTATTCCGATAATGTGCTCTGCTATTCCCGTTGGCCGCCGCGTCCAGGCAACTCCGTCCGGAGAAGTCAAAATGGCCCCTTCGGTTCCCACTGCTACAAACGATCCATCTGCGTACGTAATTCCCGTAAGATCGTTTTTTATCCCCGTCGATTCCGGTTTCCATATCGCTCCATCCAAAGAAGTCACAATCACTCCGCTTCGTGCCACTGCGACATACCTGCCGCCTGCATACACCACATCGGCAATGGAGTCAGGTTCGGTTCCAGATGCTCTTGGCGTCCAGACAACCCCATCGGGCGAGGTAAATATTCCGGAGCCTCCTACGGCAACAAAGAGATGATCGCCGTACGTTATTCTCGATAAACTGCGGGCGATACCCCACGCGGCCCGACCCCACGTAATTCCGTCCGCAGATGAGAGGATCGTTCCTTCCATACCAACAGCCACGAATTTTCCATTTCCATACGCTATTCCATAAAGGTCATTCGTAGTCCTTGAATTCGCCTCCCAGTTAAGACCGTCGTCCGAATAAAGATATCTTCCCCCCTCTTCGGCAATAGAGAATTTTCCATTTCGGTACATCGCTCTATAGAGGGACTTTACCGATTCTGTCAGGTTTTCCCTCCAAGTGGCCCCATCATACGACATCATAACCGTTCCATCATAACCGTCATTTTTTCTGTTCGGGGAATCTCCCGTGGCAATAAAGACATTGTTGCCGTAGGCAATACTTGTCAAATTCTTTGTTGTGCCGGCGTGCTGCATGCGCCAAGTAACTCCGTCTTCCGTTGTAAGAACCGTGCCGCCGGGTCCTACCGCGACGAACCGTCCCTTCCCATATGCCACACCCGACAGCTGCAGATCGAAAGGATCAGGCGTTACAAGGGTCCATGATTCTTCGTCAGGAGAGACCACGATGTCGCCATCCCAGTTAAGAGCAACAAACGTTTTGTTCCCGTATGCAAATTCTTTAATTACGACCGATCCGATATATTTCTTTTCCCAGGTAACTCCGTCTGATGAGGTCAAAATCGAGTCAGAGCCGCCAAGCGCGACAAACACCCCATTTCCATACGCCCGGGGCTGGTATCCCCGCAACGGAGTTCGCTTCCAGTTAATCCCATTGTTGGAAATGTAGGTATCCTGATTGCCCCCGGAAACGATAAACACTCCATTGCCGAACATCACCGCTGAAAAATAATCACGGGAATTGCCGGACGACTGGAGGGTCCACAAAACGCCATCCTTGGAAGTAACAATCACCCCATTATTGTTAGCAACTGCCACAAATATTCCGTTCCCCTGGGCTATGCTCGTCAACGTCTCTTTGATCGGCACCGATCTGTTCGTCCATCTCCTTCCATCCGACGAGGTCAGGATACGGCCTTTTGTTCCCACGGCAACAAAAGTTCCCTGTGCATATATGACACAGTAGAAGATCACATTCGCCTCTTCGTAACTGGATGACCATGCTGCACCATCCGTGGATATCAGAAGAGAATGGTCTGCTCCCGTCATCACAAAAACGTTGTTTCCATAAGCGACATCGTGGCCATACAAACCCTCCTGGCGGGGAGCGGGTGTTGCGCCCGATGTTGCCCGGCTCCAGGCGGCCCCATCACGCGACACCAGCACTTTCCCGTCATTCCCCAGGGCGACATAGCGGCCGTTTCCATATACAAGCCGATAGGGCAATACCTCCTGCGGCAAAAACCTCTTTCCCCAGGAAATGCCGTTGCGTGAGGTCATCAAGACCCCGCTATCCAAAGCCGCCCAGAAGGTGTTGTTCGCAAAGTTTATGCTTGGACCGCGATTACAAAATGAACTGCCCCCCCAGTGCTGGCCGTCGCTGGTTGACCAGACAGAACCCGACTCATCTACGCCGCAGTATTGTTCTCTTTCAGAGGAAAGACTGACCAGCTTCATGTTCTTCAGGTTCGTTTCCATCGCATCCCACGTGATACCGTTCTCTGACAGGAGAACCAAATTACCGGAAGTGGCGGCGAGAAAAGCGCCATTGCTGAAGGCGACCGCAGAAAGGTCATCCGATGAGCTTCCCGATGTCCTTTTGACCCAGCTTATGCCGTCACCCGACGTTAGCACCGTACCACGCTCTCCAACCGAAACAAAGATCCCCTTTCCATAAGCAACGCCTCGTAACTGCGCGCCAGCCGGGGCGCTTTCGTTCCAGGAGGTCCCGTCGGAAGAGGTGACTATCCGGCCTTGCCGAACGGCGACATACCGGCTGTTCCCATAAGCCATAGCCGTAAACGGGTTCTTTCCCCGAACGGTCCAACTAATGCCGTCCGGTAGCTTCAATGGTCTTTTCGTCCAGGTAACCCCGTCAGCAGAAGAAAGCATCATACCTTTAGCTTCAGGCACGTTAAACCTGTTCTCAGACCAGACAATCCGATCGAGGTGCACGGACGTTAACGATCGCCTCTCCGACCATTTAATCCCGTCGGGAGAGGTGAGCATCAGACCGCTGACTCCCACCGCGACGAACATTCCGTTTCCGTATGCCACATTGCGAAGCCATTTTTTCCGCAGGTTCGTGCTCTCTCTCCAGACGATGCCGTCCGAAGACGTTACGATGCTGCAGCCCTCTCCATCTGGAACGACCGTAACAAACCGGTCTTTTCCAAATGCGATATCGCTAAACAGGGAATCTTCCGCTGAAAATCGTACTGTCCAGTTTCTGCCGTCGACGGAACTGAAGATCTTTTGCGTTCCGCCTCCTGCGGCAACGAATACTCCTTTCCCAAAGACTATCGTCCGTAGTTTGGGCATTATAGGATACATCGTATTCCAGGTTACTCCGTCGTTGGATATCGCAGCAGCGCCGCCAAAGGATACTGCCACGAAGACGCCATTTCCGTAGGATATTCCCGCGAAAGTGGTTCCCTTTTGCGGTTTCTGTCTGGTTACCCATTCGACACCGTCTGCCGAAGATGCAATAGCGCCGGTCCCCGAAACAGCTGCAAATACTCCCTTGCCGTAGGCTATACCGGTAATGTCGCCCTGCGGGCGCGTCCTGGAGGTAGACCACCGTGTACCGTTTCGGGATACCAGGAAGATATTATGCCTGCGTTCTACGCCAACGAGAACATCATTGCCTCCGGTGATGAACTTTACGACATCATCTGAAACGAAAATCTCGGCAGTGCCTTCCTTCAGAACGAACTTGTTCGTTATTTTGTCGAGGCGCCCAATGCCTAATAATTTGTTTTCATCAATGATCTGATATTTGACCGTCACATCAGCATTTCTTGGATGCCAGTTCTCAGGGGGCCCCGCAAAAGAAGGATTGGATAGGGTAAGCAAAAACATGCTAAAAAGAAAGAAGAACATACTAACCATAGCGCCGCACCTCAGATGTTCAAAGCACCTGCCCGCACCCAACCGTGTCATAACGAAAACAAACCGCCCGTGTTCGTTATCCGCTCGTTTCTTTCGGGGAAAGCACTACTTTCAGCATTATCAAAACCAGGGTGACTAATCCAAGAACAGCATGGAGCCCCCAGCTTTTATCGCCGACGATCGCTAGGATCTTATGTTTGCTCCCTGAGGACCGAAGCGGCTCAAGCTCTCCTTATTGCGGAAGGTTTACATGCTCCCCGGCGCACTTCAGTCCTTTCCGCCCTAAGCGATCCGGTCGCTCTGAACGTCGTATGCCCGTTCGACCAGATCGGCCGGGTCGGCATCCTCGAACATATCGGGATGCAGTCGTAAGTGCGCTATCAGGCGCTTCTCCAATTCGGCTTGCGTCTCCGTGTCGCCTTGGTCGATGATATGCCGGATCTCGAGATCCTGGTCGCGCAGACTTCTGCATATCAACAATGTCCGATGGCAGGTCATGGGGTCTTTTTCCGCGCACAGGAGTGCAAGAACATATCCTTTCTGCATGCCGAGTTTGATACGGTTCAATCCATTCTTGAACGAAGGCGTGGTAGCGATCCTTTGGAAGCCCGTTTTCCCATGGATAGCGCTGACGGGATCCTTCGACCGTGCTCCAAGTTCTTCGCCGAGGAACACGTAATCGATCGCATGCGACCTCAAGGTCTGTAGGAGGGTCTCTCGATTGAACTGCGGGTGCCGGCGGCTGTAGGGCAGGGACCGGACATCGCATACTGCGGTTATCCTGTGTTGCTCAAGCAGCGCGACAAGTTCATCACTTGACCGACCTGCATAGCCGATGGTGAACAGCGTCTTGATCATGACCCGGATGCTTCCCCGTGTGATGGGGCTGTTTTCATGCCTTCACCTTTGACAGGTTACAGGAGGAACGGAAAGAACATCTTCGTCTGTTTCATATATTCCTGGTAAGCTGTTCCGAAATACCCGACGTTCTCTTTTTCCTCGGCCTTTGCAGCAGAAATGACGTTGAGCGTCGCCACGACGCCCAGCAAACCGGCTTGCCAAGAAGGAATGAACAGATAGGAACCCCAGGTCAGCAGAAGAAACGAGGTATACAACGGGTGGCGGACATACTTATAGGCCCCAGCCGTGACCACAACGGTCGTTTTCTCGATCCTGAGCAGCGTCGGGTCGGCACGGTGATCATCGAGCCTGCCCTCCCTTCGGAGCAGGTAAAATCCATGCCATCCCAGGATGCCGGAGAGGCTCAGGCAGATGATCGCCATGGCATGGTGCGCACTGGACGGCCGATAGGCCCGGATGTTCAGGTTCAGCAGCACGAGCAGAAGAACGGCTTCCCAGGCGAAAAATCGGTAAAAACCATGGGAACGATAACTGCGCAATGATGCGCTTGAAATAAAATAGATCGCAATTGACACAGCCACAAAAACAACAACTCTGATGATCATCCACATGATATCGTAACCGTCCTGTTAAAAAAAATACATTTTTGAACACCGAGGGCGACAGAACTCCCTGCTTGACGCGCAGAGAATGTTATTCGAGCACTGTTTCTTTTTTCTCTGTTCTGGCCTTAATTCTTGCTTTTTGTCAGGTCAATGAACGGCACCGCGCCGCCGGGAACCATCTGCGTGGGAAGATGACCATCCCATTTTTCAATGGCTTTGAGCTGTACGTAATCCTTCCCCCCTTGCGAAGTGACGGCTTTTGCCTGAATGGCGATCGCCGTGGCGTCAGCAGTGGCCGTGGCCACTTTTTGTTCCGCTAAGAACTTTATTTTGGCCAGGTTATTCTTCTCCATAAGTGCTTCCTGCTCAGCAGTAACCTTCTGCTCTATAGCGTGATTGAATTCCTTGGAAAACTCAAAATTGGTTATAAATACATTGTCCACGATCACGTCATTGACCGACAGCGCTATGGTCAGCGACCTTTTGAATTCGTCCTTGACGTGTTCCCGTTTGGAGATAAGTTCCTCTGCGGTGAACATGGCCGTTGATTTCTTCAGATACTCCTGTATGGCCGGAGCAATGATGCGTCCGCCCACATCGTCCCCGAGCGTTTGAAATATCTTATTTACCTTCATGGAATCCAAATGGTAGTTCAAAGCAACGGTCGCGTGGACCATTTGCAGGTCTTTTGATGACGCCTCCGACGCAACTTCGACCTTCTGAATCTGAACATCCATTTTTTTAACCGACTGCGTAAGCGGCACGACAAAGTGGATGCCCTCGCCGAGAATGGTGTCCTGCACCGCCCCGAGTTGAATAACAACGCCGCGCTGTCCGGGATGCACGATCACGAGTGGGTTCAGGATCAGAAAAGCGATGAGTGCGAATACAATAAGTGCCGCCATGATAACTGCTTTAATGTTTTTCTCCACCATTCTTCTCCTTGGATTTCGGAAATAGATAACTTATGAGTATTCTATAGAACAACACCACAGCACCTATCAAGATCGATAAGAGCAAGACTTCAAACAGAATCCGCATCGTGGGACCTCCCTGTTCTCCTGCAGAAATGCACTATGGCAGAAACGAAGGTACCGTAAAAATCAGTAAAAGGCAAGTTACTTGATGAGATATTTTCACGGTAGCGGGACCAAAGGCCTTGAACGTCCGGCCAACTTGTTAATCACAAAACAAAATGTTTAAATTTGGTGCATACTGGCTCGTTGCCAATTGCCGGAAGTTCTGTTATTATTCTTCAGTCGTACAATCCAACAACTCAGGGGGGATGTGTATGCTTATGGTACGAAAAGATTTTTTTCTCACCGCAGCTTTTGCAGCATTGCTCGTCAGTGTCTTCCTCCCGCCCGGCGCTTCAGCAGCCACCAGGAAACACCCGGTAAAAGAACCACCGCCCGCTCACATCTCGTTACAGACAGATAAGGCCGAGTATAACCCCGAAGAAACAGTGAAGCTCACCGGAACGGCAGCAAAAGGCAAACCGGTGTTCATCGAGATCGCTTCGAACAAGACCGTTGCCGTCAGACGGCTCGACAGCAAACCGGATAAAGAGACCGGCAAGATCCCCTGGATCTTTTACTGGAGCCACGATGTTCCCGCCTTCTACCTCACCCTGACGCCGAAGGACAGGGCGACTGCGATCGATGCGCTTACGTTACAGAAGGACGATTGGAGCTATTCAGGCGCTCTTAAAGACCTGGGTATCGACCCGTCTGGGCTCAAACCCGGATCGGCGGCCATCGAACGCCGGAAGACCTCGATCATCGCCGTCATCACGGGTTCCCGGGGCCAGATCATGCCCCCCCTGGATGCAAAGGGCAGCCTCAAAGCGGTACTGCCGCTCTATAAGACGCGATTTAAATCTCCCGGCAAACTGCTCAAACCCGCCGTGGACGTAAGGCCCGACGGCACTTTTGAAGCGGCGTTCAAGCTGCCCAAGGGGATCGCCGATGGGGCCTACTCGGTGACGGCCTTCACCGGCGGGTCAGACAAGGCAGCGGCGACCGTCACCATGAAACTGCCGGCAGGCACCTGGTATTTCGAACAGGCCGGCATGGCCATGAACATCTTCGGCCCCTTCTTCCTTGCCCTGGTCATCACCATGCTCGGAGTGCTCATGGGCGCCGGCGGAGGCTTCATCCTGACACCCGTGCTGCTCGGCATCTACGGCCTCCCCCACACCATCGTGGCGGGCACGGTGCTGCCGACGGTGCTCTTCTCGCAGGCTTCAGGGATCTATAACTACAGCAAGATCAAGTTCATCAGCTGGAAGCTCGGCCTGGTAATGGGCATCGCGATGCTTGCGGGCGGGTTCATCGGCCCGGTGCTGACCCAGCTCATCTCGCTGGCGCAGTTCAAGAACCTCTTCGGCATCGTGCTGATCATCCTGGCAGGCCTCATGTTCTGGCAGACACTTCCCGCCCAAGTCGCCAGGAACAAGCAGGAGCAGGAGATCCTGAAGCACCTCAAGAAACAGGCCGAGCAGGCCAAGTGCGAGATCAAAAAACCCTAACCGGAAAGGACTATCATGAATATCCATTTTTGTGGACAGGACATCAAAGCAAACCCCCTTATCGGCGTCATCGGCGCTTTTATCATCGCGGTCGCGTCATCCATGTTCGGCTTCGGCGGCGGCCCCTTCATGGTGCCGCTCATGACGGTCATCATGGGCCTTCCCATCTACGTTGTCGTGGGGAGTTCGCTGCTGGCCATCTTTTTCAACACGCTGATGGCCACGAGCAAGAACATCTTCTTCGAGACCGTGGATTACAAGCTCTTCGCCATCATGGCCGTCGCAGCCGTCATCGGCGGCTACCTGGGGCCGCAGATCGCGAAGCGCATCAGCCCCCTCTGGGTAAAACGAGTGGCCGTGGTGCTGCTCCTGGCGCTCGCGACGCAGCTGCTCGGCTGGTGGGGATAGCAAGACAGATGCTCGCAGGTAAGCACTAATCTCAGTAAGGAGAAGTTCTATGATCGATGCGATGACGATGCTGGATGACGTGGCCTTTGCCAAGGCCATGCTCGAAAAAAAGACACTGAGCGGAGCGGATATCGTGCTCTCGCTCCGGAACCTGCTTCGGATGAAGTACTATCCCGTGGCGGTGAAGTACTTCTATGACCAGGCGGAGTTGGACGACTTTAAAAAACAGAACGAGTACCTGGTGCCGGCCCACCCCTTCACCTTCTGCCACTACCTTGCGGAATCACGCCAACGCGGCGATATCCTGCTTGGCGGCATAAAAGGGATCGGTTGCACCAATGCCCAATTCGTCTGGGGCTGGAAAGAGATCGACGAAGGCGAGATCAAAAGCCACCTGAAGTACGCCAAGGACCTGGCCCAGGCCGAGCGGATCGTCCGCTCGAAGAACCGACTCCCGAAAGGGCTGCTGGCCTTTGCCACGGCACCATTGCATAAGGCGACCTTCAAACCCGATGTCATCCATGGCATGAGCGATGTGCTTCAGGCATATCACCTCGGAAATGACTGGTCGGCGGCGCATGACATTTTCCCTTTCCAAATGACCATGAACATGAACAGCTCGGCCTGCCACGGCGTTGCCTCGGTCTTCCTCACGAAGAAGCCTAACATCACGCCTATGTGCAGCGGGAGCTACACAGCGGGCAAGACCGAACAGGGGGAGATCAACTGGATCTGGCCCGGCGATCAGCTTGAGCCCACGGTCCGGTGGATGCTCCAGCGCACGGTCCGGGACCACGGCGTATCCTATCCACGCACCGGCGAGACCTATCCAGGCTTCAACATGTGCAAGCTCTGTCCTTACCTGGTCTGGCACAAACCGACGGAAAAGACTGAAAAATAGTTTTCCTCCTCGGGGTCAAGGATCACGTATAGTTACTACGGCCCGCTCGGGCTGAAATTTTACAATCGGGAGCAGTTCAAAAAAGGAGGAAACAATGAAAAGATGCATGAAACAGCTAATGAGATCGGTTTGCGTTGCATTGTTACTGATGCTGGCTATACCCCTGGCGGCAAGTGCCGAGATAAAGCTGGGGCTTTTGCCCAGGCTCAGCGCCGGTGAAATGAACACGATGTTCACTCCGCTGGCTGAATACCTGAGCAAAGAGACCGGCGAAAAGGTCAGCCTGGTCATTCCGAAGGACTTCGAAGCATTCAAGGCCGCAGTTTCGGCCGGCGAGGTAGACCTGGGCTTTTCCAATCCAGTCATCTACGTTCAGCTGAAAAAAGGGCATGCGGCTATTGAACCGCTCGGGCTTGCTTCGGAAAAGGCAGGCACCAAGTTCCGCGGGATCATCATCGCCCGCGCGGACAGCGGGATCAGCAAGGTCCAGGACCTGAAAGGCAAAAAACTTATTTTCGTGGACCAGGATTCTGCCGCTGGCTACGTTTTCCAGCTGCTGACCATGAGCAAGGCGGGCCTCGATGTGCACAAGGATTTTACGAAGCTGCCCTTTGCCAAGAAACATGACAACGTGGCCATGGCCGTATTCAACAAGGCGGCCGATGCCGGCGGCATCCGCGAAGATGACCTGGAAAAGATGAAGGACAAAGTGGACCTGTCGCAGATCAAGATCGTCGCCTATACGGACTATTATCCGAACTGGCCCCTGTTCAAGACGGGCAAGATAAGCAAGGCCACCGCCGATAAGGTCAAGGCGGCGCTCATGAAGCTGAAGCCGAACAGCGCCGAGGCGCAGCAAATAAGCGGCCCGGCGAAAATCACCGGGTTCACAGCGGTCTCGGACAAGGACTATGACATGCTCAGGCAGGCTGCCAAGGTTGCCGACCTTATGTAAAAAAACGACGCTGCGCCGGGACGGCGTTCGCAGGCAGAAGCGGGATGCAGAGGGAAATGAGC
>JBGQDI010000022.1:0-18775 GCA_041495765.1 Nitrospirota bacterium | reverse complement strand
CTTATTCAAAATTATGCTGATCGGAAGCAGGAACATTTTATCTGTGTCTCGTTGAATGGCGCGAATGAAGTTATCGCAACGCGAGTCGTTACCATCGGGTTGGTAAACAAAAGTCAGGTTCATCCTCGTGAAGTATTTGCCGATCCGCTGACTGATCGAGCATCAGCGATAATTGTTGCACACAACCATCCCTCAGGAAAACTGGAACCAAGTGTAGAAGACATCGAGCTTACCAAACAGCTCCAGGAATCCGGCAAGACACTCGGAATATCCCTCCTGGACCACATCATTTTTAATCAAAAAGGGTATTTTAGCTTTCTGGAGCATCGGACATTATAAGCTCTTCATGGAAGCTGTAGCAGTGTCGTTATCCTCCGATCCCGCAATTGATCACCACACCACGTCCACTCTCTTGAATTAGCCATTACGCTGTGTTATAGTACGCCCGCCTATGACGAATCTGCACGATATGCTCCTGCCTTTGGTCAACGAGATCCGGGCGGGAAAAAGATCAACAGAAGTAAGCGAACTCTGGGGGGCCTCAAAGGCCCTTTTTTTGTTCGGTATGCAGCAGGAGTCCCAGCGTCCGCTTATCGTGGTGACGGCAACGGGCGAGGAGGCGGAGACGCTTGTTTCGGACCTTGAGTTCTTCGTCAGGACGATCTTCGCAAAAGAAGGGCAGTCCTTGCCCGAGCTCCGTGCGTTCCCGACCTGGGGGCTTCTGCCCTTTGAAGCAGACTCTCCGGACAGCCGCACGGTGGGCGAGCGCATGCATTTTCTCTACAGCCTCACGTCCGGCATTCCGGGCATCTATGTGGTGCCGGCCGGGTCGCTGATGCAGAAGCTGCCTCCCTGGGAGCTGTTCATCGATGCCGTCAGAACGATCAAAGCGGCAGGCCAGCTCGACCCCGACGACCTCGTTGCCTCGCTCCTGTCCATTGGCTATGAGTCATCGTCGCTTGTCACACGTGTAGGTGAGTTCAGCAGGCGCGGCGGGATCGTCGATCTTTTTTCTCCGCTCCATGAACAGCCTGTGCGCCTGGAGTTTTTCGGCGACACCATCGAGTCCATGAGAAGCTTCGACCCCGAGACGCAGCGCTCCACGGGAGATCTGCCCGAAGTGGTGGTGCTGCCGGTGCGCGAACTTATTGTCACCGATCAGGGCAGGGAGCGTTTTAAAAGCCGGGTGGACGACGAGGCTCAGAAGGACCGGCTGGACGAAGGATTGCTTATGCCCGGCGCTGAAAGCCTGGCGCCGTTCTTCTACGAAATGGAAAGCCTCTTCCGCTATCTGCCCCGGGAAAGCCTTATCGCGCTCATAGAACCTGACGACATCAACAAAAGCATCGACGATCATCGGCAGAAGATCGAGACCGGGCGCGAGGAAGAGGCAAATGAAGGCAGGATCCTGCCCGAAGTTAATGAGATCTATCTGGACCTCGAGAGCATCCGTACCGGTCTTTCAAACTTCCCGGTGATTGACATCCCTTTGCTCGGGACCGGAAGAGGATACCGGCTCGACACGAAGTCCTCGTCCTGGCTCGGAGTGCGGTTGACCAAACCCATCAGCCTCGGGGAAGAAGAACGGGAACGTGAGTCCCTTGAGGGGACCATGGCAGGCCTCGTCGAGAAGCTGAAGCGTTTAAGGACCGAAAGCCGTATTGCAGTTGTCTGCGGGACCGATGAGGCTGCGGCGCGGCTCAAGAAGCTTTTCGCTGAATATGGCCTGAGCGTGGTCGTTGGCGACCATGTTACGGGCCAGGAGACCGGGCCCTGGCCCATACTCGTGGTGGTCAACCGGCTGACGGAGGGCTTTCTGTGGCAGGAGCTGGGCCTTGCCTTCATCACCGAGGAGGAGATCTTCGGCAGGAAGATCCATCGTCCGGCAGCGCCGAGATCGAAGGTCGCGCCTTTCCTTTCCTCTTTTAAAGAACTCAAGCCCGGCGACTTTGTGGTGCATACCGATTACGGCGTGGGTGAATACCAGGGCCTGACGCACATCAGCCTTGACGGGTTCGAGACCGATTTCCTGACGCTTCGATATGAGCCCGATGTAAAGCTCTATGTCCCGCTCTACAGCCTGGACAAGGTCCAGAAGTACATCGGTGTCGAAGGCTCGGCGCCGAAGCTTGACCGGTTGGGAGCTCCTGCCTGGGCAAAGACCAAGGCAAAGGTGAAGAAGGACATTCTGGCAATGGCGCAGGAGCTCGTGGCGATCTATGCTGCTCGCGAGGCGCAGACACGCGCCGCCTTCACACCGCCCGACAACCTCTATCGCGAGTTCGAGTCCGCTTTTCCCTACGAAGAGACGCCGGACCAGCAGAAGGCGATCGACGATGTGCTTTCCGACATGCAGCGGCCGCGGCCCATGGACCGCGTTGTCTGCGGCGACGTGGGCTACGGCAAGACCGAGGTTGCGCTTCGGGCAGCATTCAAGGCCGTAGAGGACGGCCTGCAGGCTGCCGTGCTGGTGCCGACAACGCTTCTGGCAGAGCAGCACTTTCGTACCTTCTCCGCGCGGCTTGCGCCGTTCTCCATCCGCGTCGAGATGCTTTCCCGTTTCCGCACCAAATCAGAACAGCAGGAAACGCTCAAGGGATTAAAGAGCGGGACCGTCGATTTCGTGGTCGGAACGCACCGCCTGCTCCAGAAGGATGTGGTGTTCAAGAACCTGGGCCTCCTGGTGGTGGACGAAGAGCATAAGTTCGGCGTGAAACATAAGGAGCGCATCAAGGAATTCAAAAAACTCGTCGATGTGCTGACGCTCACTGCCACACCGATCCCGCGCACGCTTCACATGTCGCTTGCCGGTATCCGGGACCTGTCGATCATCCAGACGCCGCCCATGGACCGCCAGGCCATCCAGGTCTCGCTGGCCCGCTTCGGCAAGCGGGTGATCCGCGAGGCCATCCTGCGCGAGCTCGAGCGGGGAGGTCAGGTCTTCTTCGTGCATAACCGCGTCCAGGGCATCGAGCGCATGGCCGACTTCATTCAGAACCTCGTGCCCGAGGCAAAGGTCGGCATCGCCCACGGCCAGCTGAAAGAGGACGCGATCGAGGACGTAATGTCGAAGTTCATCGCCGGCACGCTGAACGTGCTCGTGACCACGACGATCATCGAATCGGGCATCGATATACCCACGGCGAACACCATTATCATCAACCGCGCAGACCGTTTCGGTCTGGCAGACCTCTATCAGATCAAGGGAAGGGTCGGCAGGAGCAGAGAGAAGGCCTATGCGGTCCTGTTGGCGCCGGCTGACGAGACGCTGACGGAAACAGCGCGCAAGCGGCTTCGGGCGATCCAGGAGCTGTCCGAGCTCGGCGCCGGGTTCCGCATCGCCGCCCAGGACCTGGAGACCCGGGGAGCGGGCAACCTGCTCGGCAAGCAGCAGTCAGGCCATATCGCGGCCGTGGGCATCGACCTCTATACCCAGATGATGGAAGAGGCCATGGCCGAACTGCGCGGCCAGGAGCTTGCGGTCGAGCCGGATACGCAGATCACCATGCGCGCCTCGGCCTTTATCCCCGAGGATTATATCAATGACCCGAGCCTGCGGCTGGCTGCTTACAAAGAGGTGTCCAGCGTGTCCGATGAAGCCCAGCTTCGCGATCTTGCCGGCGAACTGCGCGACCGTTATGGCCTGCTGCCCGAGCCCGCAGCCAACCTGTTCGAGATCATGAGCATCAAGATCATTGCCAAAAAGGCGCAGGTCGCCAGGATCGACGCGGGCAAGACCATGGTGCAGATCACCTTTGCCGAAGGTGCGAAGATCTCGCCGGAACGGGTCATGCTGCTGCTCAAGAAAAATAAAGGAACGATCAAGCTTGTCCCCGAGTACACGCTGCAGCTTATCGTGAAGGACGAATCGCTCAAAACCGCGTCAAATGCGGTGAAAAAGTGCTTGCAGGAACTGCTGTAAAGTGTTATATACAAGGGCATTCATTGCGCGGTGACCCCGTTCATTGCAGCGATAAAATCACAAAAAACCATCGGAGGAATACTTCATGAAACTTTTTTTCCAGACCGCCACAACCGTGTTTGCGCTTGCGCTCGGCCTTGCCGGCTGCAACAAGGGCACTGACAGCGCCGTGCTCGCCAAGGTGAACCGTACCACGATCACACTCGCCGACTTCAAAAAGCAGATGCAGGACCTGGACCCGCAGGTCCAGCCGATCGTCGCCACCGATGCCAAGGCCCGCAAGGAGTATCTCGACCAGCTCGTGGGATACGAGGTTGCCCTGCAGGAGGCAAAGCGGCTTGGGCTTGACAAGGACGCCGAGTATAAAAAACGCGTGGATACGTACCGCGAAGAGATGGAACGGAAGATCCAGGAGGCGATGAAGTTCGAACTGCTTTCCAACCTGGTCAAAAAAGAGATCGCCAGCAAGATCACGGCCCCCACCGATCAGGACGTCAAGGACTACTATACTAAGAACATCACCCGCATGCGTACGGCCGACGGTAAGAAGGTCAGCCTCGAACAGGCCGCACCGGTCATCAAGGACCGGCTAGCCAATGAGCGGCAGCGCGATGCCTTTGTCGATTATGTAAAGGGCCTCAAGGCCAAGGCAACGATCTCCATTGACGAAAAGGTCCTCGCATCGCTGGGCACCGAGTCCGCCGCTCCTTCGGCACTCGACGGTCTCAAGAAGCCGGCGGCGCCTGCAAAGGAAGAAGTCAAGGCGCAGAAGGAAGAACCTAAGAAATAGCGCAGGCAACATGGCCAACCATCGGTTTGTGACATATTTAGCCCCGGCGCTGTTCCTGGGGCTTCTCTTTTTTTCCTGCACGAAAAAAGAGGAGGCAGTGGCTCCGGTTTCGGAAACCGCACCTGCCGTCTCTCCGGACATCAGGGTCGTGGCGACCGTGAACGGCGACCCCATTACGTTGGCCGAGTTCCAGGAACGGCTGGCCCGAGCGGGGTTCAAGTCCGCTCAAGAGGTGGAACCGCAGGTCAAGGAAGAGCTGTTGAACCGTCTCGTGGAACGCAAGATGCTTTTGCGGGAAGCTCAGCGGCGGCGGATAAAGATCGGGCTCCCTGACATCAATAAGCGCATCGAGTCCTTCCGGGCCGAGCAGGGACAGGAAGTAAAAGCGGTCCTGGCGAGCCAGGGGATCGATTTTGAAAAATGGAAGAACGACGTCTGGGAAGACCTGATGATCGAACGCTTGCTGGCCCATGATGTGAACAAGAAGGTCTCGGTATCCGGGCCGGAGGTACGCAAGTACTATCAGAACAACCCGCAGCAGTTTGAACGGCAGGAACAGGTCCGGGTGCGCCAGATCGTGGTCTCGAGCGAGGCCGAAGCGCAGCAGGTGCTGGCACAGCTCCAGGCCAATCCTGACTTTGCAGCGCTGGCGCGCGAGCGTTCAACCGCGCCCGAGGCCGAACGGGGCGGCGATCTGGGATATTTTGCCCGCGGGGACATGCCGGCAGAGTTCAATGTTGTTTTTACCCTCCCCAAGGGCGGCATAAGCGGCGTCGTGAAAAGTCCCTACGGATTTCATGTGTTCAAGCTTGAGAACAAGCGGCCCGCGGGACCTTTGAGCCTCGAAGAAGCCTCGCCGGCGATACGGGAAAAGCTGATGCATGAAAAGCAGGACCGCCGGTATCAGCAATGGTTGAAGGAACTTCGGTCCCGGACAAAGTTCGAGGTCAATTATCAGGCGCTGGGCCAGGAGCAGCCCGCGGTAGTCGGTATACCGAATAAGTAGATGCCGGGTGGCGAACCCCAGGGCTAAACAAGTGGAGTCAACAATGAAGAATAAACCTTTTCTGATCATCGCTACGATATGCGTCATGCTCTTCGGTCCTGGTCTGCCGCGATCGACGGGTGCGTCCGTTGTGGTTGACCGCGTGGTAGCCGTGGTAAACGATGAGATCATTACGCTGAGCGATCTGCAGCGAGAGGACCTGAAGAAAAGCGCCTCGGCCAGGGACGAGCATTTGATCCTCGAAGACCTGATCGATCGGAAGCTGCAGCTGGCAGCAGCCAAACGGTCCGGGATGGAGGTAACGGACTCTGAGCTTGCAGAGGCCATGACCGATATCATGAAACGCAATAATCTGGATCGCAAAAAGTTCGATATCGAACTGGCGAAGGACGGGCTCACCTATGACCAGTACCGATCCGAGCTTCGGGAGCAGATCACGCTCTCGCGTGTGTTCAACAAATACGTACGGTCGGGGCTGAGCCTGGACGATGCCGAGTTGCGAGCCTATTATGAGCGTAACCAGAAGGTCTATGCGCAGCCCGAGGAGATCCGCGTACGTCAGATCTTCATAAAAAAGCCGGACAACGCGACGCCTTCCCAGATAACCGCTGCCCAGGAGCGCGCCAGGACAGCGTATGAACGCGCCCGCAAGGGTGAGGATTTTGCCGGTCTGGTGAGGGAGCTTTCGGAAAGCGAGAACGCGGCCGCAGGAGGCGATCTCGGCTTCATGCGCCGTGACCACGCCCTCCCGGAGATCGAGCAGGCAACCCGGTCGCTCAAGCCCGGCGACATTGCCGGTCCGCTCCTGTCCGCTGCGGGTTATCACATCATCCGTCTTGAGGAGGTCAGGACCCCGGTCACGCCCTTTGACCGCGTGAAGGACGAGATCCAGTCGACCTTGTATCAGCAGAAGCTCGATAACACGTACCGTACCTGGCTCCAGACCCTGCGAAGCGATTCGCACATCGAGAACCGACTGTAGAGAAGCAATGTGGATTGTGGAATGCGGATTGCGGAATGACAACGTGGCAACGTCAACTTCTCGTGGACCCTCTCCTTCGAAATCGTTTTATCTGAATCCCGAACAACGCCTCCTCCTCCAATCATGAAAACCGTACGCCTGAAAAAGAAAGAAGAACGCCGCATCCTGCGCGGCCACCCCTGGGTGTTCAGCAATGAGCTCCAGGCCGCGCCCACGGGATGTACCCCCGGCGAGATCGTGGATGTGCTTGACTTCTCCGGTGCCTACATCGGCCGCGGGTATATCAACCCGCATTCGCTTATTGCCGTGCGGCTCCTGACCAGGACGCACGAAGAGATCGATCGTGATTTTTTTCGTCGCCGCATCTCACGGGCCCGCTCGGTGCGCAGCATGCTCGGGTTCGGCGATTCGTTCCGGGCGGTTTTCGGCGAGGGCGATGGTTTGCCCGGATTGATCGTGGATAAATATGCCCGCACGCTGGTGGTGCAGTCCACGACCGCCGGGATCGAGGGGCAGCTCGATGCCATTCTCGCCGCCTTGGTCGAAGAATATGACCCGGAAGCGATCGTGCTCAGGAATGATACGTCCTCACGGGAGCTTGAGGGGCTGTCGCAAGAGACGCGTGTGGTACAGGGAGCGGTCACCGGACCGGTTACCATCGAAGAGTCGGGTATCACCTATACCGTCGATGTTCTCGAAGGACAGAAGACCGGCTTCTTTTTCGATCAGCGCGAGAACCGGCAGGCTCTCAAGGCCCTGGTATCGGGCAGGCGAACCCTTGATTGTTTCTGCTATGTCGGGGCATGGTCCTTAAGCGCGGCGCGTTATGGAGCATCGGAAGTGATCGGCGTCGATTCGTCCCAGAAAGCAGTGGACATGGCGACCCGGAATGCAGCGCTCAACGGGCTGTCGGCGCGGTTCGTGAAGGCGGATGCCTTTGAGGAACTGCGTCGGCTCGAAAAGGAGCGTGAGCGCTTCGGCTGCATCATCCTGGACCCGCCGGCGTTCGTGAAAAGCCGGGCCAAGGTGCGAGAGGCGCTCAAAGGGTATAAAGAGATCAATCTCCGGGCCATGAAGCTCCTGGAGCCCGGCGGTGCACTGGTCACCTGCTCCTGCTCGCATCATATTGACGAGGACCTGTTCCGCGAGATGCTGATCGATGCGGCCCAGTCGGCCGGGCGGCAGGCGCGGCTTCTCGAGATGCGCTCTCAGGCTCGGGACCATCCAATCTTGCTCGCGGCGCGTGAGACGCAGTATCTGAAGTGCGCGGTGCTGCTGATCGAGTAGTACGGGCTGAAGGAGGGAAGACTGAAGGATAGGACCAGGGGTAACGCAAAAATCAGGTTGCTTGAAAAGGGTGACTACGCATCGCACTTGATTTTCCCGAATAACCTTCAGCCTTCAACCTCTACACCTGAATTACTTCGGAATTCTCTTGACTAATCAGCGCGCCCTGTGTTAAAAAGTATCCGTTCCCGGGCGATTAGCTCAGCGGGAGAGCACTGCCTTCACACGGCAGGGGTCGCAGGTTCAAACCCTGCATCGCCCACCATGTAAATCAAAAAAGCCAACCGGTTTCGGTTGGCTTTTGTTGTTGAGGTGATGGAAAAAAGAGCTATCCCGCTTGCTGCTTTTCCTGCTCCTCCTGCCTCGTTTTACACTCGATGCAGAGCGTGGTGACCGGCCGGGCCTCGAGGCGTTTGGTGCTGATTTTTTCACCGCAGGATTCGCATACACCGTAGGTGCCGTCATCGATTCGCGCAATGGCCTCATCGATCTTTTTGAGCAGTTTTGTTTCTCTCCCGCGAAGCCGGAGGAGAAAACTGTTGTCGAGCTCGGCGACCGCCTGATCCGTGGGGTCGGGGAAGCTCTCCTTCTCCGTGCTGATCTTGCTATTCAGCGTCTCTTCCGCTTCGGTGAGCAGTTCGGTCCGCTGCTTAACGAGCTTTTTCTTGATTGCCAGAAGCTTATTGTCCATCGTCACAACCTCATCATGCTGCCTGATGCGCAGCGATCGCTGAGAAACATGCGGCATCAAGGCCGGAATGGCGTACTATATCAAAAAAGTGCCGGCGAGTCAATCGTAAACTGGTTTTTATGCCCCGCTGCCGTGTAATTGACAAACAGGGAGCGAATGAGTACTATAACGGTATGCTGACGGAAAAACAAAAATTGAATCTGGTGATGCGGCTCGGGGTTGAGCTTACCGAGATCAAGGACGTCGATGTGCTGCTTGAGCGGATCCTGCACGAGGCGCGGGGGCTGGTGAATGCCGATGCAGGTTCGATCTATATCAAAGAGAATGAAAAATTAAAGTTCAGCTATACCCAGAACGAGACGCAACAGAAAAAACTGCTGCCAGGCAAAAAGCTGATCTATTCCACCTTCTCCATTCCGATCAACAACCAGACGATCTCGGGGTACGTGGCGAACACCGGCGAGGCGCTCAATATTCCCGATGCGTACAAGCTCAAGTCCGGTTTGCCCTATTCCTTCAACCGTCATTACGATGACGTTTCGGGGTATCGGACGCAATCCATGCTTACCTTTCCGCTCAAGACCAACCGGGGCGACACCATCGGCGTGCTCCAGTTGATCAATGCGACGGATACGAAAGGTAAGGTCACGGCTTTCTCAAAAAAGGACGAACCGCTGATCATGCATTTTGCAAACATGGCGGCCGTTGCAATCGAACGGGCCCAGATGACCCGCGCCATGATCCTCCGGACCATCAAGATGGCCGAGCTGCGCGACCCCAAGGAGACCGGTGCCCATGTGAACCGGGTGGCCGCATATTCAGTTGCGATCTATGAGGTGTGGGCAGGCAAACGCGGCTTGCCCCGCGATGTGATCGATAAGAACCGCGACATTCTCCGCATGTCCGCCATGCTCCATGATGTTGGCAAGGTGGCGATCTCGGATGCTATTTTGAAGAAGCCCGCGCGGCTCGATGATGGGGAGCGCGAAGCCATGAAGCTCCACACCATTATGGGCGCGCGCTTGTTCACGGAAAAGTATTCCGAGTTCGATGACGCTGCTGCGGTCGTCGCCCTTAATCATCACGAGAAATGGGACGGCACCGGCTACCCCGGCAATGTCAATGCCAGTGACGGCAAGGTGATCCCCGGCTACGAAAAAAGCGACGGAACACCGCTCCCCAAAAAAGGGGAGGAGATTCCCGTATTCGGACGGATCGTGGCCCTTGCCGACGTGTACGATGCCTTGGGCTCGCGCAGGACCTATAAGGAACGATGGGATGAAACGCAGGTGCTTGATGAGCTGAAGGCCTGTTCAGGAACGCACTTCGATCCGGAAATGGTCGAAACCTTCTTCTCCTGCCTTGAGACGATCCGCAGCCTTAGCGAGCGATATCCCGATCACTGACAACAAAAATTTACCGTTCTTTGCGGGAGCTGCTTTCAAACCTGTACCTCGCATCTCTCGGACCTGCACGACATCCCCATGAAAAAACAAAAACGTATCGAAGAAAAACCCGCCGCAGACTTCAGGACCACGCCGTTCAAATCGCTAAAGGGATTCGCCCCGCAGCCGGCGACCCAGGAAAAAAAGCAGGCAGCGCCTCCGCCTCGCCCCGTGAAACGGCGTCAGGAGGATGACGAGGACGACGCGTCGCTTTTCCTCCGTTCGGTTGAAGGAGCACGGCCGATCGCAGGCGATACCGGGTCCGCGTTGCCGCAGACCGAACAAGCGGCCGAGGCAAAGCCCCGGAAAGAGCCGACAGCGGACATACAGCTTTTTCTCGAGGCCATGCAGCAGATGGGCACGACCTTTACACCGGCACGACCGGAACCGGAAGACGAAGCTACGGAGCGAAGAGCGGCATCGAGCCGCATACGGCAGTTAAAGCGCGGAAGCATCAGCATCTCCGAGACGCTGGACCTGCACGGTTATGTAAAGGACGAGGCCTTGCAGCGGCTGGCACAGTTCATTTCCAATGCCTATCACCGCGGCAGCACGGCGGTGCTGGTGATCACGGGCAAGGGACTTAATTCCCCGGAGGGGCCTGTGCTCCAGGGCAGCGTGGACACCTGGCTCCGGGAGCAGGGTAAGCGTATGGTCGTCGAGGTGGCCCAGGCGCCGCGGGACAAGGGAGGAAGCGGTGCCGTCGTAGTATTTCTGAGGACTAACAAGAAAGAGCAGGCAGGCCGGTAAGCTGAGGAGGAACGCTGCATGAAGAAAATATCGTTTTTTTTGCTGACCCTTGTGGTTATTGCAGGGTGCGCGCGGACCTGGCAGTTCCCGTCCCTTGAGACCTTTCGGCCTTCTGACGGCGTTCCAGCTGCCACCGTCTGCCAGGGTTGTCATGCCGGCCCGTATGGGTCCTGGAAGGAGAACCGCCACAGCAGCGAAGAGCGCATGACGGTCATCCCCGTCGCTGAACTGCATGAGTGCGGCGCCTGCCATTCGGGGCTAGCTGCGCATGTCGTGAACCCGACAGCAGTTCCGGACAAGATCGCGACACTCACCAAAACGGAGCAGAACACGGTCTGCGGCAAGTGTCATTATAATCAGACCTTGTTCGGCAGCAAGGCCATCAATCCGCACGACAAACATGCTTTGTACGCCAGCGTCGGTTTCGAAGGCCAGGCGCAGCAGCTCTCGTGCCTCGACTGTCACTCGGGGCACCAGGGAAAGTCCGCCATGCTGGTCAAGATCAAGGCCCACATCTGCTATAAATGCCATACCGGCGCGATCGCGACCATGGCGGTCTTCCAGCCCTTTGGCTACCTGACCTTTGGCAAGGCCTGTCAGGGGTGCCATGCGGTGCATGGCGGATCGAGTGGCGCGCAGTGGGGGCGGATGGGCGCCGGCGTCTGCGTCGTTTGCCATGTGGTAGGCACCTCACTGGTTGGCGGAAATTAGTCGGCGTTGATCACCGGGTTCTGTGAAGTGTAATCTGCTTACAGGCCCGGGTGTTTTCGCTAAGCCGATCCGAAGCCGTCTAGAACAAAACGCAATGTTCTGTTGACAATCCAGCCCCTGCGCATTACAATCCCCTTCGAATCTAACACTCGATATTCCGCAGCACAATCAAGGAGAACGACCCGTGGCGATCACTGTCAAAAACCCTGTTGTCGAGATGGATGGCGACGAAATGACGAGGATCATCTGGAAGATGATCAAGGACAAACTGCTCCTGCCCCATCTCGAGATGGACCTCAAATATTTTGATCTGGGCGTCAAGCACCGCGACGAGACCGGCGATCAGGTCACGATCGACGCGGCCAACGCCGTCATTGAGTATGGCGTGGGCGTCAAGTGCGCCACGATCACACCGAACGCGGCACGCGTTAAAGAATATAACCTCAAACAGGCATGGAAGAGCCCGAACGGCACCATCCGGTCGATCCTCGACGGCACGGTCTTTCGCAAACCGATCATCGTCAAGAACATCCCCCCTGCGGTGCGAAGCTGGAAGAAGCCGATCAGCATCGGCAGGCATGCCTACGGCGATATCTACAAGTCCGTGGAATACAAGGTTCCCGGTGCCGGGACTGCAGAGCTCGTGTTCGCGCCGAGCGGTGGCGGCGAAAAGAAGACGCTCCTCGTGCATGAGTTCAAGGGGCCCGGCGTGGTCATGGGCATGCACAACACGGAAAAATCAATCAGGAGCTTTGCCCGCGCCTGTATCAGCTATGCGCTGGCGGAGAAGACCGACATCTGGTTCGGCGCAAAAGATACGATCTCGAAGACCTATCACGGATTTTTCAAGGAAGTGTTCGACCATGAGGCCGAGGCAAAAAAGGCCGAACTGGAGAAGGCGGGCGTCAAATACCGCTACATGCTGATCGACGACGCCGTGGCGCAGATCATGAAGGCAGAGGGCGGTATGCTCTGGGCGTGCATGAACTACGATGGCGATGTGATGAGCGACATGGTCGCTTCGGGTTTCGGCAGCCTGGGGCTCATGACCTCGGTGCTCGTCTCGCCCGAAGGCAAGTATGTCTTCGAGGCTGCCCACGGTACCGTGATGCGCCACTACTATGAACATCTGAAGGGGAACCCGACGTCGACCAATTCGGTGGCGTCCATCTTTGCCTGGACCGGCGCGCTTGCCCGGCGCGGCGAGATCGACAACACGCCCGGTGTCGTGGTTTTTGCGCGAAAGCTCGAAGCTGCCGTGATCGGACTGATCGAAGGCGGCGTGATGACCAAGGACCTCGCCGCCATAGCCGAGCCGAGGGTCTCGTCCTATGCGCAGACAGAAGAGTTCATTAACGCAGTGGCAGCGAGCTTGTAAGTACGCGAAAAAAGCGAGATTAGCGTTGACATTGTCTTTTACCCCGTGCTAATATCGAACAGTTTTCAAGCGAGGGAACGGTATGGCAGGCGAAAAAATACTCGATATCGACGATAGTCCGACAGTTCAGCGGCTTATCGAGATGATCCTTGCCTCGCAGGGTTACAAGGTCGTTCTTGCGTCTGACGGCGAGGAAGGCATTGCCATGGCGCGGTCCGAGCGCCCTGCTCTGATCCTTGTTGATTTTGTGATGCCCAAAATGAATGGGTTCCAGGTCTGCAAGACGCTCAAAGAAGACCCCGAGTTCAAGGATACGCCGATCATCCTGGTGACTTCCAAGGGCGACAAGGTCGGCAGCAAATTTGTCGACGTCCTCGGCATCAGCGAATACTTCACCAAACCTTTTCAGCCGGAGGAGCTGCTTGCCAAGATCCGGGAGGTGCTCGATCGAAGGAAAGCAGCAACCCCTCCCCCTCCTCCGCCGGTAAGAGAGGTCAGACCTCCGGTGCCGCCTCCTCCGCGTGAGGTTCCCCGGTCTTATGTTCCGCCGCCTCCACTTCGCGAGACGCCGCGGGCCTTTGAGCCACCACCACCCCGGGAGGTTCCGAGGACCGTCGAGCCGGCGCACGTGCGTGAGATTCCTCGCCCCCAGGTTCATGCTCCTGTGTCGCCCCCCCATCACCCGGCCGCTACCGGCATAGAAGCTACGATCCGGGAGATCATCACTCAGGTGCTCGATGAGTTCATTGCAACTGCCCTGCCCGATCTGATCCGCAAGGAGCTTGCCAGGACGCCACATGCGACGAGCGCCGGGATCAAAGGAAACCTGGCGGGTTTCAGGATCGTCGAAGTCATGCAGATGCTCAGTATGCAACGCCAGACCGGCATCCTCACTATACACTCCTCTTCCGAAGCGATGGAGATCTATTTTCGGGAAGGAGCGGTTGTTTTCTCTTCGGGGAACCGCGGCGACCTCAGGGCAGGCCTGGACGTGCTCCTCAGAAAGTCCTGCCGTGTCGACAGCGACAGTCTACAGCATGCTTTGAGCATTGCCAATATGACCGGCGAGCAGGTCGACAAAGTCCTGATCCGCGAGAAACTGATCGATGGAAGAACCTATGCCGACTGTTTGCGCCGGCATACAGAGTCTCTCGTATACAAGGCCATGGCCTGGAAAGAAGGAGATTTTTCCTTTGAGAATGCGGCTCCGCCGGTCTTCGCTGTGCCGCTCCAGATCAAGGTAGACGACCTGCTGCTCGAAGGTGCACGGCGGTCCGATGAGTGGACGCTTATCCAGCAGAAGATCCCGAATCTGAACATGGTGTTCGAGCCCATGATCGGTAACGCCGAGGAGTTGACGACCCGGGGAATGAGCGACACGGACCTCAAGGTGTTCTCGCTCATTGACGGGAGGAGAACGGTCCAGGATATCATTGATGCCGATTATCTCGGTGAGTTCGATGTGGCAAAGAGCATCTTCATTTTGCTCTCGGTCAATTTGATCAGGCGGAAGCGGTAAAGGTCGGAGACCGCGGAAAATAAAACGAAAACTTGACACTACCAAAGAATTGTGTTAATTTTTAACATTCATTGCTGCATCGAAAAAGGAGAAAATAATGGCCAAAATCCTGATTGCCGACGATAGCCTGGCGGAGCTTCAGATCTTTCAGGCAGCATTGCAGCCGACCGGCCACTCCATTGTGACCGTTATGGACGGCGAGGCTGCCGAAGCGAAGGTAAAGTCGGAAAAAATAGATCTCATTATTCTGGATGTCGTAATGCCTAAAAAAAACGGTTTCCAGGTGTGCCGGGATATCAAGAGCAATGATCAGTATAAGAACATCCCGGTCATTATGGTGACATCCAAGGACCAGGAAAGCGACAAATTCTGGGGGATGAAACAGGGCGCTGATGAATACTTGATCAAGCCGTTCAAGCCGGAAGATCTGCTGAAGGCCGTGAAGAAGTACATCTAGCCCTGGAGGGAGGCCGTTTGGCCGAAATACTCAGTGATGTAACCGCGAACTCAAATGAGGTCATGCCCGGAGAAGAGATTCGGGTGTGCCTTTTCCGCATCGGCGAGGATTCTTATGCCATCCCGGTCGGCATGTTAACGGAGATCATCATCCCACAGAAGCTGTTTCCGGTCCCGACCACACCGCAACATGTCCTCGGGATTATCAACCTGCGGGGCAACATTGTTCCGATCGTTGATATCCGCCCGGTGCTTTCCCTGCCACGAACGTCTGAACCAGGCCAGATCGCAATTTTAAAGCACGGATCGATCACGCTGGGCATCGTTGTTGACGATGTGTCGGAAGTGGTCGCCGTGCCGGAAAGCAGCCTCATGTCGATCCCTGCTGAGAACGCACTGCAGTCCTCCGGCAAGAACCGGAGCCGTTTTGCCCTGGCCCTGATCCCGCGGGAACACAGCGTAGCTGCACTGTTGAACGTGGAAAAAATAATCGAAGAGATCAAGTTGTGACCGCAATGCTGTTCACGGAGTCTTCCGGCAGCGGGATCGTTGCCGCTATATGCGTGAAATATCCACACGTAAGGAGCAAGCCATGAAATTCAAGAACCCCTTCAGACGCATAAGCATCCAGACCAAGATCGTGTTCATGATCCTGGGCATGTCCGCCGTTTTCGGCACCGGCATTCTTTTCTTCATTTATGCTCAGATCCAGACCACCATCAAGGACGAGGCGATCAATAAAACGCTCATTCTGGCCGACGGCCTGAGCGTGAAGGCCGCCGAGCCAGTGCAGGTCGAAGACCTTAATGCGCTTCAGTTCATACAAGGTGAGGCGATCAGTCAGCCGGACGTGGCTTATTGCTTTATCCGCGACGGCAGGGGACGGGTGCTCTCATCTTCCTTCGAAGGGAACGTGATCCCGACCGAGTTGCAGAGCATTAACGTTTTGAAGGCCGGAGCGCCCTTCGGGACGCAGGCAGCAACGGTTACCATGAAGGACCGCGTTATTGAGATCATCGACATCGCGTCGCCCATTGCGAATGGCACGCTCGGCACGGTGCATGTCGGTCTGAACATGACGCTGATCAAATTGAATATCAGGAACCTTCTGCAGGGGATCATGATCGTGGGATTCGGTGCTCTTGCCGTGCTCTCCATGGTCACACTGTTCATCACCTATCGGATCATCCGCCCGGTGAAGGACCTGATGGTCGTTGCCGAGGCGCTCGGCCGCGGCGACCTGACGCGCAAGGCAAATGTGAGGACAGGCGACGAGCTCGGGCAGTTGGGTGAGACGCTGAACCAGACCATCGACCGTCTGCAGGGTCTGATCCAAACCGAGTCCGACCGGGACAAGATGCAGCACCAGGTCATGGACCTGCTGTCGGTCGTGAGCTCCGCCGCAGAAGGCGACCTGACGGTGAAGGCCGAAGTGACCGCTGACGCCCTGGGATCCGTGGCTGACGCATTCAACCTCATGATCACCGGTCTAATGTCGCTGGTCACCCAGGCGCACAACGTGGCCCTTGAGATCCAGCGTTCCACAACGGACATTCTCCATTCGTCCGACCGGATGAAGCAGGGTGCCGAACAGCAGACCAATCAGATCAAGAGCGCGTCGGACGCCGTGAACACGATGTCCAATACCACGCAGCGCATGGCACAGAACGCCGATGCCGCAACCCAGACCTCCCTCAAGGCAACCCAGGCGGCCGTTAAAGGCGGAGCTTCGGTGGCGGAGACGATCAAGGGCATGCAGCGCATCCGGGCTGCCGTGCAGACCACTGGAAAGAAGATCAAAGGCCTCGGCGAGCGTTCGCTCGAGATCGGCGCTATCATCGAGGTGATCAACGAGATCGCGACCCAAACGAACCTGCTGGCACTGAACGCCGCTATCGAAGCTGCGCGGGCCGGCGAACAGGGCAGAGGTTTCGCGGTCGTTGCCGACGAGGTGCGGAAACTGGCAGAGCGCGCTGCCCGTGCGACCAAGGACATTACCGGCCTGATTAAGGGTATTCAGGTGGAAACAAGCGAAGCCGTGACGGTTATGGAAGAAGGAACGCGCGAGGTGGAGGAAGGAACCAAGCTTGCCGACCAGGCGGGCGCCGCACTCCGCGAGATCGAACAGATCGTTAAACAGACCGCCGTGCTTATGACCGACATCACGAAGGCTGCCGACGACCAGGTTGAAGTGACAGCGCAGGTGGTGCATTCCATGGATACCATCTCCAAGCTGACCCAGGAGACCACCCATGGCGTGCAGGACACGGTGTCGACCATCGGTAAATTGGCCGATCTTTCGACCCGGCTGACCAGCGCCATCGGCCGGTTCAAACTGGGTAAGGAATATCAGCTTCCGGCATCCGAATCGGAGCTTCCCGCGCTCGAAGGTTTCCCGGCGATCACCACGGACATTACGACGAGCGATGAAGAGATCAAGCTCGGGTTTATTGAGTAGAGACCTATGGCCGCACCCTTTGACAAGTCCGGGATCATAGAGTTCTTCCTGATGGAGGCCGGGGAACACATCCAGAACCTCAATAAGGGACTGTTGTCCCTTGAGAAGGACCCGAAGAACAGCAGCATGATCGATGAGCTCTTTCGTGCCGCGCATACCCTCAAGGGTTCGGCCGCCATGATGGGCTTTCAGGGGATCAGCGATGTAGCCCATAAGGCCGAGGATATGCTTGGCCAGTTCCGAGCCGGTTCTGCCCCGATCCGGAAGGATACACTGAACTTCCTTTTCGATAGCGTCGATGCCATTAATATCCTGGTCGAGGGAGTATCATCGAGCAAACCTGAAGATCCTCTTCTTGTTGAAAGCATCTCACAATCATACAAGGATGTTGTCGACAATCTGCAAAAAGCCGCTGCACCCGAACCTTTGAAGCCGAAAGACCTTTCCGCCGGCACCAAGGCGAAGAGTTCACCATCGATAGCTCCCTCTGCTGCTATCGCTCTTCCACCCAAGAAACAACGTGATGAGCTCGACGAGGCCTGGGAAAAGAGTTTTGCACCATCGCCTCAGGGCAGCAAAGCAGCCGCTCCCGCTCCAGCTGCAAAACCCCCCACTGCCACTCCAGTTGCGCCAAAGAAGAAAAAAGACGAGGTAGATGAGGCTTGGGAGCGGACCTTTGATATCGGGATCAGTCCGACGTCGCAGGCCCCTGTCGCTGACGAGAGCCTCGCGGACACTGCCTCCCTGCGTATTGGGAAGAGCCCGCTTGATGAAGAGCGCAATCCATTTGCCTCGATAGGCAATCAGGTCGCATCTGCGAAGCAGTCGGCCACAGCCGCAGAAGCCGCAACGTTGAGAGATGAGCTCGAAGCGGCAAAAAAAGAAGCTACTCAGGAGCGACGTGGTATCGGCCGCCGTGCCGCAGACACGATCGATGTCGAGAAACAGTTCATCCGCGTCAATATCGAGCGGCTTGATAACCTCATGAACCTGGTGGGCGAGATGATCGTCAACCGCAACCGGCTCGCACGGCAGGTGGATTTCATCAAATCACTGCGTGAAGAGCTTGCGTTCAGCCAGGGGCGCCTGCTCCATGAGATCAAGAAGTTTGAAGAGAAGTACGAATACACGATGAACGTTGAGACACCGGCTTCACCATCGGCCGCAGCCGAGCAGCACCAGGACTTTTTCGAGCTCGAGTTCGACCGGTATGACGACTTCAACCTCCTGTCGAGAAAATTGACGGAGATCACGAACGACACGAACGAGATCATGACGGAGCTTGCCGGATTCTTCGATTCCTTTGAGCTCGATACGGCGCGGATCTCGACGATCACCACCAATCTGCAGGACGAGATCACCATGGCCCGCATGGTCGAG
>JBGQDI010000021.1:0-19476 GCA_041495765.1 Nitrospirota bacterium | reverse complement strand
CTCAAGTCCGCGGCGGATGCCACGGAAAGCGGCAAGGCTGTAAGTGAGGCCGTGGTAGCCATGAAGGAAATAGCGCACAAAATATCGGTCATCGAGGAGATAGCCCGCCAGACGAACCTGCTGGCATTGAACGCGGCCATCGAAGCAGCTCGTGCCGGCGAGCACGGGAAAGGCTTCGCCGTGGTCGCTTCTGAAGTGCGCAAGCTCGCTGAGCGGAGCCAGACCGCGGCGGCCCAGATCAGTGCCCAATCGGCTTCCAGCGTTCAGGTTGCCGAGCGGGCGGGAGAAATGCTCGCGAAACTGGTGCCGGACATCCAGAAGACCGCTGAGCTCGTGCAGGAGATCAGTGCAGCCTCCAAGGAGCAGACCTCGGGGGCAGACCAGATCAACCTGTCTATCCAGCAATTGAACCAGGTGATCCAGCAGAACGCAGGTGCTTCCGAGGAAATGGCTTCGACCGCAGAGGAACTGGCTTCCCAGGCAGGCCAGCAGCAGAGCATGATCGAGTCGTTTATCGGGTCCTCAGTGGGCATCGCCAGGCAGGTCAAAAAACCCATTGACCGCAAACACTTTGAGATAGAACATTTGCGCCAGGAACCGCATCCAGTCACCTATGCCAGTGCCGGCGTTCTCCAGTCCAGGGGGACGCCGCCTGCTCCCTTGTTCGATATCCGCCATGCCGGTGTGGCGTTGGACCTGTCCCATAGCGGACACAATGGTCACAACGGGGCAAAAGGCGACGGACACGATGCGGAATTCGAGAAGTATTAAAAACTGAACGAGGCAAACCGGCCATAAGATTACATCGTCACCGCGGTCGGGTGAGCATGGCTAGGTGTTTATACGCATAGACAGACCAGTGTATTTATTGCTAACAATATCTGTATGCACCAAAAGAAAATAAACGTGCGATACAGGAGGGGCTGAGCATGACAGTATCAACGATAAAAAAAGGTGACAGGAAAGCGCGCACCCCGGGGGCAGGTAACGGGAACGGAACGCCCCGGATACGGACGCTCGAAAGACAGCTGGCCGAGATGTCCGCACGAGCAAAGCAGTGCGAAGCCGTCCTGTTCTGCAGTGCGGCGCCGACCTTTACGGTTGACCGGGACCTGATGATCACTTCGGTCAACGATCCCGCCCTGAAGGTCATGGGGTACCGTCGGGAGGATGTGGTGGGGAAAATGACCTGCGCCGATTTTTCCCGCACACCACTGTGCGGGACCGCAAACTGCACCTTGAAAAACTGCATGCGTACCGGTGAGGCCATCATCGGAGAGACGGTGGCTGAAACGCGCGAAGGACGGAAGCTCCCCATTAAGGCCTCCTGTTCTCCGTTGAAAGACGGTGAAGGGAATATCTTCGGCGGCATGGAGGTAATCGTCGACCAGACCGATGTGGCCCACGCCCGCTGGGAAAGCGAGAACATCCTGAGGTCCATCGCGGCCCCCATGTTCGTCACGAACGCCGAACTCGTCATTACAGCGATCAATGATGCCGCTTTGAAAGCCATGGGGTATTTGCGCGAGGATGTAGTCGGCAGAATGACCTGCGCCCAGCTGTGCAAAACACCGTTGTGCGGCACCGAGAACTGCACCATTAAGAACTGCATGCGCACCGGTCAGGCGATCATCGGCGAAACCGTGGCCGAAACGCGCCAAGGCAATAAATTCCACGTGCAGGCGGCCTGCTCGGCGCTCATGGATGAGCACGGCAAGCCTTACGGAGGCATGGAGGTCATCATCGATATCTCCGACGTCAAGCGCTTGCAACGCGAGGCCGACGAACAACGTGAGTATCTGCAGCGCCAGGTCGCCATGCTCGTCCAAAAACTCGAGGTCTTCAGCCGGGGAGACCTGTCTATCGATATCGTGGCCGAACGCCAGGACGAGATCGCAAAGATCATCGAAAGCCTGAACAAGGTCATCATGGGCCTGAGGGGTCTGGCCCGGGCTGCAGAAGAAATCGCCGGCGGGGACCTGACAGGCGGCGTCACCGTTCTGTCGGACAAGGACACCCTGGGCAATTCCCTGGCCGCCATGCTCGGAAAGCTCCGTTCGGTCGTCAGCGATGTCAAGGGAGCCGCAGACAACGTCGCCGCAGGGAGCCAGCAAATGAGCGCTGGATCGGAACAAATGTCGCAGGGAGCAACGGAGCAGGCGGCGTCCGCCGAAGAAGCCTCCTCGTCGGTCGAAGAGATGAACGCCACGATTCGGCAAAATGCGGACAACGCGCAGCAGACTGAAAAAATCGCCCTGAAGTCGGCTGCGGACGCCTTGGAAAGCGGAAAGGCGGTCAACGAGGCAGTCGCAGCCATGAAGGAGATAGCCGGAAGGATCTCGATCATCGAGGAGATCGCCCGCCAGACGAACCTTCTTGCACTGAATGCAGCGATCGAGGCAGCCCGTGCAGGAGACCATGGCAAGGGTTTTGCCGTCGTGGCGGCCGAGGTGCGCAGACTGGCGGAGCGGAGCCAGACCGCTGCCGGCGAGATCAGCAAGTTGTCGAGCTCGAGCGTCCAGGTGGCTGAACGCGCTGGAAATATGCTTGCGAAGCTAGTGCCTGACATCCAAAAGACATCGGAGCTCGTCCAGGAGATCAGCGCGGCATCGAAGGAACAGGCGACGGGCGCGGACCAGATCAACAGCGCTATTCAGCAGCTGAACCAGGTGGTCCAGCAGAACGCCGGCGCTGCCGAGGAAATGTCATCGACAGCAGAGGAGCTCTCCTCTCAGGCGGAACAACTGCAGGAAACGATCTCGTTCTTTTCGCTGGAAAGCGCAATCCGGAAAGCATCAGGGAAGCCTGAACGGAGAGCGACGAATGCCGTCAATGACCGTAAAGTACCGGGCGTTCATCTCCCACATGCAGCACCGAAACACGCTGCTCCACCGACCCATGCCCTTGTTGGCGCTCTGCGCAGCGGTGTTATGCTGAACATGAAACACAATGGAAATGGACATGCGGATAAAGACGAGGCAGATTCGGATTTTGAAAAATATTAGTTTCGCTCTGCCGCCCTTGCACCGATTGACAGGAGGATTCCATGAACGCCACCAGCATGACCGGTTCGACCCAGTATCTGACCTATAAACTTGCAGACGAGGTTTTTGCCCTCGACATCGGCAAGGTACGGGAAGTTCTTGATTTTGGCGAACTTACCAGGGTCCCGCGTATGCCCGATTTCATGCGCGGAGTGATCAATCTCCGTGGAAAAGTCGTCCCGGTCGTGGATCAACGAATCAGGTTCGGAATGCCCCGTACGGAAAGGACCGTAGACACCTGCATTATCATCACGGAAGTGGTCCTGGGCGGAGAAACAACGGTTCTCGGAGCAATGGCGGACTCGGTCCAGGAGGTGCTTGACCTCGAGTCGGCCCACATTGAGCCCCCTCCCCGGATCGGGTCTAGGCTCCATACCGAATTTATCACAGGAATTGGGAAACATCCCAGCGGACGGTTTATCATCATACTCGATATCGACAGAATCTTCTCTGGTGATGAGCTTTCCCTTGTCCAATCCATTGGAAATGAGCAAGCGCAGGCTTTTTCCGTGTCTGCATGACTGAAACCCGTTACACGTTCGCGGAGACCGTCCATGAGCTGTCCCTATCTGGCAATAACCGCACGCTGCTCGTGTATCGCAAGTCCGGTTGCCTATCTTCAGAGCTCCTTTGAGCTGAATGAGTATTGCACCGCGCCCCGGCAGGAGCAGTGTCCGTTCTTCTCCCATACGGTATCGAGCGAAGCATTCGATCTCCCCGATCATCGCCTCTGGATGCTGGGATCTTCATTGATGAGACTCAAAGGGGTGCATGCCGAGTGACCGGAATGAGCTCGGGCCGCACCGGTCATCGCGAATAAGTACGCAGCAACTATGCTCCGGAGGGCGGGCTGCACCTAAAGCAGGAGCCGGCTTAACGAAACGTCCTTACCCCCGAAAAATACCCCGCTGCGGTCCTTGACTTGTCCCGGACTGTCTGCTTTAGTATATAAACATTCATATTTTCATAAAATGGCCAAGACGGCCGCGGTTGCTATTTTGACGTACTGCCGCGGCTTCGGTTTCGTCCTACGGCTTCGAATGCAGCCCGGTATTCTCGCCAGGGGAACCCCCAAGGAGTAATCCATGAAATCCATTTTGATCGTAGACGCCGGCCAGACTGGCAATATGCTGGAAAGCGCGCTGACGGGACAGGGTTATCAATGCCTCGTGGCCCGGGATGCCCGGACCGCGCTGTCTCTCCTGAACAACGGAACGTCCATGGACCTGATGGTCTCAGAGACAAAACTTCCCGATATGGATGGAATGGACTTTCTCCTGCATTTGCATCGCACCATGCCTGAACTTCCGGTCATTATCGTCACCGCAGACTGCTCGGTTGAGAAATATCTGCAGGCTGTGAACCTCGGCGTCGTTGAATATCTTGCCAAACCGCTGTTCATGAAAGAATTCAGCCGCATCGTGCGCTTTACCCTGAACCAGTCCGCAACCTGCGACAGACTTCCCGGGGCAGACCGCTCCATCACTGCAGCGTCCCGCGAAGGGAGCTGGGATCACCCAAGAGAGGGCGGATGAACAACCTCAAGCTCTCCATACTTTTCTGCGGTCTTGACACCGGCTTCACCGGGCCGATCGAAAAGGCACTGCAAGGGGCACTGGTGCACTTCTCATGCGCTGACAGCCCGACCGTTGACGAAGCGATGAGCCGGCTCGGCAGGGAGCGGTTTGACCTGCTTTTTCTCGATGCGGCATACGCGCAAGGCAGATTGGCGGAGGTCCTGGAGAAAATAGAACACAGCGGCCTGGCGGCTCCTTTTGTGATAGCGACCAATGTTCCCGGCCATGAAGCAGGCGCGACGCTGGTGCTGCAGGGCGCGCACGACTATACCGTCGGTGAGCGCCTGGAACCGGCCACACTGGTCCGCGCCGTCCGGCTCATCCGGGAACGAAGGGCGCTGGAAGTGGTGCTTGCACAAAGCGATGCACAGTATGCACAGCTGCTCCGTTCTGTCACCGATTATACCTATACCGTCTCGCTGGAGAACGGCCGGGCAGGCGCCTCTTCCCACGGGCCCGGCTGTTCCGCAGTGACCGGATATTCTCCCGGGGACTACAGCAGCGACGCGTCCCTATGGTACCGCATGATCCACGATGACGACCGCCCGGCGGTCCTGACCATGGCAGCGAATATCATCGCGGGCCGGGTCCCGCACCCGCTGGAGCACCGCATAATCCATAAGAACGGAAGCATCCGCTGGATCAGGAACACGCCGCTGCCCCGTCACGACCCCCAGGGACACCGCATCGGCTATGACGGACTGGTAACGGACATTACCGACCGAAAACAGGCGGAGCAGGAGCTGCTGCGTGCGAACAAGGCGCTCCAGGTCCTGAGCCAGAGCAATCAGGTGCTGGTGCGCGCCGGCGACGAGACACAATTGCTGAACGATGTCTGCCGTATCATCATTGAGGTCGGCGGATACCGCATGTGCTGGGTCGGGTTCGCCGGCGATGATGCGGCAAAGCGTTTCCATCCTGCGGCCTGGGCCGGGATCGAAGACGGCTACCTCGGGAAGATATCTACGACCTGGGACGACGGGCCGAACGGAAAGGGGCCCTGCGGCATGTCGATCAGGACCCGGCAGCCCATCGTCACCAGGAACATCGCCGCCGAACGGGAGGACAGCTTCTGGCGAGGCGAGGCCCTGCAGCGCGGCTATGCATCGTGCGTTTCCTTCCCGCTCCTTTCCGGCGCACGCCCTATCGGCATCCTTGCCATCTACGCCTCGGAACCCGGCGTGTTCGACGAGAGCGAGGTCAGGCATTTGCAGGACCTGGCGAACGATCTTGCTTACGGCATCGCAGCACTCCGCGCTCAGGCGGCGAACCTGCACGTGGAAGCCGCTCTACGCCAAAGCGAGCTGCGGCTTCAGCAAGAGTTCCTCAAGCTCGAGCGGGCCAAACAGGAATGGGAAGTGACCTTCGATTCCATCGCTGATCCGATCTTCATTCACGATCGGGACTGCAGGATCATTCGCGCCAACAAGGCCTATCAGGAGATAGCCGGGCTTCCCTTTAGCGAGCTGATCGGAAAGCACTTTTATACCATCTTCCCCAACCTGGATGATACGATCGGCAACTGCTGGGTCGGACCGATTATTCCCCTGAGCAAACAGTCGTACTATGTCGAGGAGTTCACCATTCCCTCGCTCCAACGGATCTTTCGGGGCCGCGTCTATCCCGTCAACGACGACAACGGCGTGCTGCTCTACTCCATCCAAGTCCTGGAAGACATCACGGAAATGAAGAAAGCGGAAGAAAGCATCCGGCAGGAGATGGAGGTCACCGCAAATCTGCTGACCCTCGCCGAGGTCGCCACCGACACCATGGACCTGGACCGCCTGATGGAACGGGTCGTGGCCTGCTGCAGCAAGATCCTTTCCGCCGATTCGATGCTGTCCTATCTGTGGGACCCGGAATCGCGATCGCTCCGGCCGAGCTGTCACGTTGGCCTCTCCCACACGCTGGTCCCGCAGTTCAGGACGGATGTCCTGGAAGCAGGAAAGCGGTTCCAGACATTGATGCTCAGTTCCCGGAGGCCTTCCCTGCTCCTTCGTGAAAAGGCGCCGTTCGGGGCCGGAATGCCTCGTCGGCTCCTCTGCGCTCCGCTGAGCGACGACGGAGAGGGCGCGCTCCCCGTTCCCCTGACCGACCCCTTTCCTTGGCTTGCGGACAGGACCATGTTCATCGCCATCCCGTTGATCGGGAAGACAGATCCGCTGGGCCTCCTGGTGGCAGGCTTTTCCGATCATCATTCGTTCACGGAACGGAGCCGGAAGATCGTTGACGGCATCTACCGGGAGGTCTCGCTCGCGCTCGACGAAGCGGCCCTGTATCATACCGCCATGAAACGGTCCATGGAACTTGCGCACAAGATGGAGACCCTGAAGGTCATTCACGAGATCGACCTCAGCATCCTGTCAAGCCTGGAACCGCAGGAGATCCTGGAGACCGCCATCCGGAACATAGCGCGCATCATCCCTTGTGACCGGGCAGAAGCTATGCTGCTGGATACCGAACGCCAGGGTTTTTCCCGCATCACGGACAACGGCGCCGGCAGTGGGTCCCTGCTTCCGCTCGAGGACACGCTTGCCGCTAACGTGATCGCCACGGGGCGACCTCACTCCGTCCCGGACCTCCGGGAACAGGGGGACCTGCAGGCGGAGGAATCGGGGCTGCTCAAGAACGGTTTCTTGTCGCTGATCAGGGCGCCGCTCATTGCAAAAGGGAATTCCATCGGCGTCCTGGGCGTGGCAAGCAAACGGCCGGCGTCTTTCACACCAGAGAACCTTGCCACCCTGGAACAGCTGGCCGGACTGATCGGCGTTGCCTTCGAGAACACGCGCCTGCTGACGGACCTGCAGGAACTTTTCCTGGGCACGGTCAAGTCGTTGTCCTATGCCATTGATGCGAAGTCCTCCTGGACCGCGGGCCATTCGGAACGGGTCACGAAATATGCGCTGCTGCTCGGCAAGGAGCTCGGACTTTCGGACCATAAGCTGCGCGACCTCGAGCTGGTCGGGCTCCTGCACGATGTGGGCAAACTGGGCACCTTCGATGCCATTTTGGACAAGAACGGCAAACTGACGGCGGAGGAATTCGAGATCATCAAGCAGCACCCCTTCCGGGGCGCCGAGCTGCTGCGTCCGATCAAGCAGCTGAAACACATCATCCCCGGGGTGATGCATCATCACGAGCGTTTTGACGGCAAGGGCTATCCTGAAGGATTAAAAGGCGGCCAGATACCGGACATGGCGAGGATCCTTGCCGTGGCCGATGCCTTTGACTCCATGACCGGCTGGCGACCCTACCGGAAAACGTTCCAGCAGAACGAAGCGATCGAGGAGCTGATCCGCTGTTCGGGCTCGCAGTTCGACCCCATCTGCGCGCAGAACTTTATCACCGCGCTGACAAAAGCGGGCAACCAGACGGTACCTTTAGGCCGTTCATCTCAGGAGCTCCTGCATCCTGTCCCCCCTTCCTGACCTGTCGTTCCCCGAGGTCCTTGTCAGCTTCCGCCGCATGGCGCAGCCCCATTCCCATTGCCTGTCGTACTAGTACTACCCTTGAAAATACCCTTCTCGGGCCATTTACTCTAGCCTGCATGAGCGCTTTACTTAAGTCTCTAACCACGAAATGCCCTGTTCAGATGCGGCAGCACTACCCAAGGCCACCCTTTCGGGTTGGCTTGTCGAGCAAGGAGGAACCTATGAGCATGACCATTGCGAGAAAACTCTACTGGGGACTGGCGGTGCTGTCGCTGGCTCTGGCGGGACTGACGATCTATGCACAGCTGATCATTCGGAACACCCGTGTAGAGATCGAGGACATTGATCACTACCGTGAGCTGCAGTCAACGATCGCGCCGCGCATCATCGACCACCTGAAGTGGGCGGACGGTCTTGCAGTCGGAACGCTCCTTCTCGGAAAGGATTTTACGGGGCAGCTTGACCCTGCGAAATGCAAGTTTGGAGAGTGGTATTACTCCTACCATCCCCCCCAGGAGCTGGAAAAAACCTTCAAGTCCATAGCGGAACAGCACCAACAGCTGCATGCCACTGCGGCAAAGATCATGGCGGCGGTCAGGAACAGGGACCATGATCTGGCAAAGAAGATCTATCAGGAGGAGACCATCCGGTACCTGTCAACCACGCAGGAGGCGCTGTTGACGCTGCGGAACGAGTTCAAGGCGCTGGTGGGCGAAAAGACGGAGAAACTTGCCCATGACCAGAAGCTCATGGGAAAGACCTCGCTCCTGGTATATGCAGGACTCCTGGCCGCACTGATCGCCGGCAGTCTGCTCTTTATCGTCCGGCCGATCAAAGAGGGCTTTCGTGCCATCAGCGCGGTGGTGGCCCGTGTAGCTACGGGGGATCTGGATGTACCCATCGACGATAGGCGGCAGGATGAGATCGGCGCTTCGCTCACCGGCATCAAACTGATGGTGGCCAAACTGCAGAGCATCGTCCGCGATGTCAAGATCGCATCCGACAATGTCGCATCCGGCAGCCAGCAGCTTTCCGTCGGTGCCGCGCAGATGTCCGAAGGGACCACCGTGCAGGCCGCATCCGCGGAAGAAGGGTCGTCGTCGGTGGAAGAGCTGCACGCGACCATCAAACAGAACGCCGACAACGCGCACCAGACCGAGCTGATCGCGCTCAAATCCTCACAGGACGCAGTGGAAAGCAGTCAGGCCGTTTCTGAGGCGGTCAGCGCCATGAAGGATATTGCCGGCAGGATAACGATCATCGGCGAGATCGCGCGCCAGACCAATCTGCTGGCGCTCAATGCCGCGATCGAGGCCGCCCGGGCGGGCGAACAGGGGAAGGGTTTTGCCGTGGTGGCCGCGGAAGTACGCAAACTGGCAGAACGGAGCCAGGTCGCTGCCGCCGAGATCGGACAATTGTCGCTCTCGAGCGTTGGAGTGGCCGAACGGGCCGGGGCAATGCTGGCCCAGCTCGTCCCGGACATCCAGAAAACGTCTGCGCTGGTCCTGGAGATCCACGCAGCGAGCAAGGAACAGTCATCGGGTGCGGAGCAGATCAGCAGCGCCATCGTCCAACTGAGCCACGTCATCCAGATGAACGCAGGGACTGCCGAAGAAGTGGCCTCCACGGCTGAACAGCTTGCCGCCCAGGCCCTGCAGCTCCAGAAGTCCATGGCTTTTTTCAAAGCAAATGGCAACGGCCGTGACGACAAGGGCCCGGCGAAAACGACCCTTGCCGACCAAAGCCCCAGGGTCCCTCCCGGTGCCCGGAATCCCTATGCATGGTTGGCCCGGACTCCGGCAAAACGGGAGGAGGCGCTGTCGGAACCAGCACGGGGGAACGGCCGGGATGGCCTGACGTATCGAAAGATCGCTTAGAAGAACTTTACGGAATGGCGGTCCAGCGGTTTCCACGTAAACACAGGCGACATGCCTATTCCCGCTAAAAAAATCTCTCCCTTCTGGCGATCGGCCGCATGATCGCCTTTTTTGCGCTAAAATAGCAGCATGACCACGGTCCGGGACAAAGGAACGGATGTTGTCGTCATCGGCGGCGGTTTTGGCGGACTAGAGGCCGCCTTTACGCTGAAAGGCCTTCTGGGGTCGGCTGCCCGCATCACGCTCATAGACCGCAGCCCCTATCATTATTTCATCCCTTCCATTCACGAGATCATCTCGGGCAGGGTGGAACCGTCCCAGATCCGCATCCCCCTGCGCGCCATGCTCGGCCCGGCCGGTATCGACTTTCTGCAGAACGACGTCCTGGCACTTGATCGCGGCCTACGGCAGATCCGCACCGCAACCACGGCCCTGCATTACGATCATCTGGTCCTGGCCATCGGCGCAGAAAATAATTTCTTCGGCATCCCCGGAGCAGCAGAACGGGCATATCGGTTCCGGTCCTCTGATGACGCGGAGCGCATCCGAAGCGAGCTCGCGCGCATCATGGCGGACGAGACCTGCGCCTATACCGTAATGATCGCCGGAGGCGGCACCGAGGGTGTCGAGGTCGCCGGTGAGGTGGTCGACGCTGTTCTCCGGGGCTGCGGCCGTGACGCACTCCGGTCAGGACGGATCACGATCGAGCTGATCGAGGCACAGGACCGGCTGCTTCCGGGCTTCCCCGACCGGGTCCGGGATTTTGCAGGAGCATATCTGATGAAGCAGGATGTCAAGCTCACGACCGGCAGCCGCATCACCGGGGTGGGAAAGGACAATGTCGAACTCGAAGGCGGTGCAGTCCGCGCGGTATCACTGTTAATATGGACCGGCGGCATCCAGCCGCCGGGCCTCATCAGGACGCTGGCGCTGCCCAAAGACCCCTCGGGCTGGCTCAAGGTGAATGAGCGGCTCCAGATCATCGGTGATGACCGGGTATACGGCATCGGCGATGCAGTCACGGTCTCCCGTGGTGAAGAACTCCTGCGGATCGCGCGGCTTGCCTATCATGCGCAAGACCAGGCCCGCATCGCCGCGCTCAACATTACGAACCAGCTGGCAGGGCGCGGCCTGGAACCCTATGCGCCGAAAAGCAAACCCCAGCTCCTCTCCATCGGCCGGGACATGGGCCTCTATATAGAAGGCGCCGAGTTCCGCGCCGGCGCCTGGGTCGTCTCGTTAAAGAAAGGCATCGAAAAACAGCACCTCCTTGCCTACCTGACAAAGCCGGTGTCCTCGACCCTCTGGTCGAAATTTCCGGGATCTGAATTACTGAACAGATTATGGCTGCAACGGACGGGGTGAGCAGCAGGGCCGGAGAACGCAGCCCTGCTGCATAAAATAAATGCAGCTGCAATGACAAGGAGAGCCTATGAGAAAGGGTAGATTCAGCTTCCCGCTGGTTCTGCTGCTGGTTTTTCAGGCGTTCCTGTCCGGCTGTGCTTCCTCCCTGATGACTCGCTCCGAGACCGTGCTTATACCCGGGCCTGATTACGCCGTTGTCAATTTTCTGAGACCGTCAAATCTGGAGCCCTCATTTAAATTCGGCATCTGGGACAAGGACAGCTTCATCGGTGTTCTGACCCCGAAGAACTATATTCAATATAAAGCCGCGCCGGGCGAGCATATCTTCATCACCCAAGCCGAGAACTGGTCGGTCATCAAGGCCACTGTCGATACAGGCAAGACCTACTACGTTCTTGCCGTTCCTCGTGCGGGTGTCTGGAAGGATCGTGTCTCCATGGAGGTGGTTAAGTCCGACGACGCACGGCTGTCAAAGTGGATGGACAACCTGCATCCGACCATGGTAGACCCCGCGAAGCGGGACGCCTATGTGGGCGAGCGCGTGGACGATGTGCGCAAGGCGGTACAAAATGTGCAGGACGGCAAAGCTGAATTCAGCGTCATGAAACCAACCGATGGAAAGTAGACCGGACACCGCTTCTCATCCCTGCTAAACGCTCCGGGACCTCGAAAGAGGTCCCGATTTTTTTCGCCGTTTGCCGGAAATCACGGCTTGATAGATCATCGCCGACTCGGTATAATGAGGGCAGAGCACACAGTGAAGTTGGCACAAGTGGTTCTATTCGCCCGCTCTCTTGCTCGACTCAGCACTCAGGAGGTATTTATGCCAAAGGTCGCGGTCATTCTCGCCGATGGATTTGAAGAAGTGGAAGCCGTTGCCATCATCGATGTGCTGCGCCGCGCTGAGATCGGCACGGTCGTTGCCGGTCTGCACGACGGCCACATCACAAGCGCCCGCAGCGTCAGGATCATTCCCGATGCGTCGATCGACACGGTGAAGGCCGACGACTTCGATATGATCGTGCTGCCGGGAGGACAACCGGGCGCCGACAATATGAACGCAGATGCGCGCGTCATCGCACTGATCAAGAGCTTCTCGCAGAAGGGCAAGCTCACGGGCGCCATCTGCGCGGCTCCCATCGTGCTCGGGAAAGCAGGCGTGCTCGCGGGCAAACGTGCGACGTCCTACCCTTCTTATAAGGACAAGCTCGGCGGAGCGACCTACGAAGAAAAGGCCGTGGTGGAAGATGGGAATGTGCTGACCAGCCGCGGCGCGGGCACAGCGCTCGCATTCGGCCTCGCCATTGTAGCGCGTCTGGTGAGCGCCGAGAAAGCACAGAAGATCAAGGAAGCGATGCTGATCGCATGAAGAAATAAAATGCCGGATGATAGGACTACAACTTTAAATTCGTCTCGCGCAAAGCTCGCAAAGGACGCAAAGGACGTCTTTTAACCCTGACTTTTGACCTAATGATTTTGCCGTTCTTGGCGACCTTTGCGAGCTTTGCGAGAGATGCCGTTGCTTTCGATCTTTGGTTCTGCCTGCCCGATTTAAGTGTATAGTATAGAAGCAAATACAAAGCGAGGTGCCACCCATGAGCGACAAACCCCTTCCCAAGCCGCCCTCAACACCCTTCACCCGCAAGAGGGCCCACGAGCAGAGCGAGGAACAGGCACCGCTTACAGCAGACCGTATGGCCCAGGCCATGGCCGAGGGTACGCTCGATGAATTTCTCAGGAAAGAAATGCCCGACAATGAGGCCGCCAGAAAACTGGCCACCATGATGATGGGGATGACCGGGATGATGTCGATGGGGGGACCGCAAATGGCGCCGGCACCGGCACAACAGGCCCCTGCATCGGAAATGAATACGGCAGAACAGGTTTCTCCCTCGGCTGAAGTTCCTGACGATGTGAGAAAAGCCATAGAAGGCGGAGATGTCCAGGGGCTCAAAGAACTGCTTCGGCGGGAATATCTCAAACGGACGCCCGGGGCAACGCTGGATCTCAATGAGGAACCTGCGTCACCTCAGCCGCCCCAGTCATCGGGCCTGCCGGCGATCGATAAGGACCTGGTAGATGCAATGATCCAGATCGCCAAGGACAACTACGTTACCATGGACTGGATCATCCTGAGGGCCATCAAGGTTTACGTTGAAGAATTCCGGAAGACGGGGAAGTTGTAGGCAGGATCGGCATACAGATGCGATATGCAAGACTCGCTGGATATTTTGCTGTTTCAGGTTTTCTGTGCGGGACGTGCGTATCTTTATTCCTTTATTACAAGATCAAGCCAGAACTTATGCCTGCCTTCCTCGGGTTCTCTAATGTTTGGCAACTTCAGTCTTTCCCATTCATTGCTTCCGCTTTGTCGTTTATAATTGCATTCGCCTTAGCACGGGTTCCGAGATCGGTTGAACATCGATGTTTCGGGCCTGGTGTAGCCTTCCTTGCCCTTATTCTATTCAACCTGTTGCTCTCGATATATGTAGACACGGACTTTGTTGCGCCATTCGCACTGTTTACTATAACTGGAGTTTTACTCTTTGGCTGGGCACTCCTGTTAGTTGGATATGCCACTTGGCTGGTATATCGTCGTAATAGAAAGGCGGCATGACATCACTTCCCTGGTTATGCTTGCAGCCTTGACCACCCGTTAGCAGACCCGGTACCTGCGGAATATCAGGGGCAAACCGGGTCACGCATAAAATAATTTTTCCCGGTCACTTTTTATCTTTATATCTGCAACAAGTGCTTCGACGAGACGGTGCGGGTCCTGGATCTGTTCATTGGATCGTGCCTGATGGATCTGTTGATCGAAGTAGTCCTCCTGGAACGGATTGAGCGGGACGAACTGGATACCGGCACGGTATTTCGCTCCATCCTGATTGCACCAAACAAGGACTCCGCATTTGTTTCCGCCGATATATTCATTGAACCAGATCAGGCCGGGTTTGATCGGCTGGTCGGATTCAACACCGAGACCGGTCATGCTGATATCGATCGGCCTGATAGTAATATGACCCGTCCACTCAAGGTCGTCAAACGTGATGGTCCCCATTGAACAGTGCCTGGTTTTCGTGATAGGATGTCTCTGTAATCTGCTCTGCTGCTGACGACTTGCTGTTGCGTCCATGATGTCGGATCCCTGCCTCCTGGTGAAATAAATTTCCCCGTTAATAAATTGAGCTCCTGTCACAATTGCACGCTATAGCACACAACGACGATCTGTGCGGCCTTTCTTGATCAAACATCCAGAAGTGAGATCATTCTTGCCCTCGCAAGAGTATATCAAATGCAAAATAAATACCGTTACCGTCAAAGCAATGAATAATATTTTGTACCGATGTATTAGATAGTTATAGAATTGCGATCTTGCATCAGGGGCCTTATTCAATCACCTGAGAGCGTTAAATCACCCCTGCCGCGGTGAAATCACCCACCCTCATTTTAGGATGTCGCTATTGACCTAGTTCCAGGTGAAATCTTAAGATGAGAATGGATGTGGTTTGTTGATCAGGGAGGGGAGGAGGGCCAACTGCAACCAGAGAGAGCCCAAATTAAACGATCAGCATACTGTGATTGTTCCGCATTACAGGGACGATAGAGACGCAAAATTGACGGTTATCCGTTCACGTCCTTAAATACTTCTGCACCTGCTTCTTGATCTCGAAATGATGGACCGGGATATTCGGAACATCCTTATTCCCCGGGACGGCAAGAACATGGATGAACGATAGCCCATCACGGGTCAGCTTCATCACTTCGACCAATTCCTTCTCACCCGCAACCGTGACCGTATTGCTAAAACCAAATCCTCGCGCAACCAGCTCAAGGTCCACACAGGAGGCAGCCAGCGTGGGCTGATTCCCCGTTGACCCGTAAGCGCCGTTGTCGATGGCTACGATCGTGAGGTTACGAGGCGAAACCGAGGCGGCTGTCGCGAGCGTACCGGGATTCATCAGCAGGCTGCCGTCGCCGTCGATGACGACCACTTCCTTTTTTGACGTGAGCGCTATGCCGAGGCCGATGGGAGTGACCATGCCCATGCTGCCGAGCATATAGAAGTTCGACGGCTGGTGCTTGATCGCGTACAGCTCCTTGGACGGCCACCCGAGATTGCTGACAACAACTTTGCCTTCCAGGTAAGGTGATATTATTTTGATGATATCGTAACGCGTAAAGGTCGGCTTCAGCGCGTCCTGCCTCTTTCCCGCAGCAATTCCGCATTCCGCATTCCGCATTCCGCATTCGTCCTTCGAAGTTCCGCATTTGTCTCTCGATAATCCGCAATCCGAAATCCGAAATCCGCAATCGCCGGCCCCTTCCCACACCGCCGGGCTCATCAGAAATACATGAACGCGGTTCTCGCCGTAGACCTGGGTCAATTCCCGACCAACAGCCGCGATGTCGCCTGGCGTACGTATCTCCGTATACGTGATCCCGGCGCTTATGAGCATGGCCGGAAGCCGCTTGCCCATGGGGAACTGAGCCTCGATCTTTTCCTTATAGATCCCGCGCTGGCTCACGAAGATAGCGAGCGGCAGTTCATAGAATTGAGTGAGCGACAGCAAGGCATTGATCATATTTCCGATGCCGGAGCTCTGGACGAACATTGCAGGCCTTCTGCCTGACAGCGCTGCACCGGCGCAGATCCCCACGCCCTCTTCCTCCCTCGTCAACGGAAGGTGATGAAAGGACGCTGCCACCATTTCGAGCAGGGTCTTGATCTTCTCGCAGGGGAGCGAGGCGGTGAAATCGACGCCGTTCTTTTTCAGGATGCCTAGCAGCTCTTCTTCAGGACGGGGCATAGCACCTCCTCGAGCTCTTTTTCGGTGATGTTTTTGGAAATGAACTTCGGAATGACGAGATGGGTCTTCCGGTCCTGCCGCAGCCTCTTTTCGCCGCCTCCCGTTATGTTCAGCAGCACGGTCTCATCCTTCCTGATCGTTCCCGATCGCACTGCGTCATTGAGCACGGCAACAGCCACGCCCGATGCCGGAACGATATCGATGCCCTCGGCAGCAAGGAACGATTCCATGCCGGCATATACCGCCTCATTGACGACACCGTACATCTTGCCGTCCGTGGCGGTCAGCGCGTCGTAGACTCCTCCCATCACCGAATAGGCAGGATAGCGCGTGGAGAGCACCCGCGTCGTGATCTGCGGGATCAGCGCGGGGTCCAGGTCCTCGGCAAACAGGGTGCGGCTCTTCTTTTCCCAGGCATGGAGCATGGGAGCAAAGGGGAGGTTCTGTCCGAGATGAAGCCTCGGCAGTCGCGTACCGAACCTGCCGTCCTTCCTGAACCGCTCGGCCATCTCCCATCCGCCGACCGCGCCGGTGCCGCTTCCCACGGCCTGGACATAATGGTCCGGTAAACGGCCGATCTTCGATACGGCCTCAAGCATCACGATGCCGAGCCCGTCGCGCTTGGCGATGTTCTTCACCCCGCCTTCGAAGGGAAATCCGGTGATCATGGCGATGCGCTTCGCCACATCGATGGAGTCCGAGTAGTCGCCGTCCCCCACTGCGATGGTCGGGACCGCGGAGGAGGGTTCAAGATACCACATCTCGCCCAGGCACATGCGCGGGACCACGATGACCGCGGGAAAGCCGCTCACCGCGGAGAGGTGGGCGAAGGCGCGGGCCGTGTTCCCGGCCGAGGCGACGATCAGTCCTTCGACATTGTTCTCCCGGGCGTTCTGCAGCACCACGGCAGCCTCGAACTCCTTAAAGGTGCAGGTCTCGAGCAGCGCGCCCTTCTCGGGCCAGTACCCGTTGAAAGCAATATAGAGCTGCTCAAGGCCGAGCTGCTGTGCAAGCCCCTGGGAACGGTACACCAGCGGCCCGGGCTGGACCAGTGAAGGTCGATGCACCGGAAGCCAGTTGAACCGCCAGACACCTTCGGCATCGCTTTCCACGAAACGGCTATCGTGATACTCGGTCACCAGCAGAGAATCTTTGCAATGCTCGCAGAAGGCGCAAAAGGAATTCTCCAGGACCTTGCCGCATTTTCTGCATCGTATGGAGTAATGGCTCATGATTTACCCTATAAATGAAAAACTAATTTCACCACGGAGGCACGGAGACACAGAGAAAAGAGAATCTTTTTAAAAGGCCGTACTACCAGGAACCTGATCTAAAGACGTTACCTCCGTGTCTCCGTGGTATATTTATTCTCTCTCTTCTATCAACCCGCTCACCAGCTCCATGATGTCGGTGATCCGGATCTGGTTCTTATATCCCAGCATGGCCTCGTTCACCTTGGCGTAGCAGGCGGGACAGCTCAGGATCAAGCGGTCCGCTTTTTTTTTCACGGCCTCGTCGATGGTCTGCCGTCCCATGTTGATCGCGTTCTCATGAAAGACCTTGCGCGCCGCGCCGCCGGATCCGCAGCAGCGGGAGTTCAGACCGTGCCGCTCGAACTCCAGGACCCTGACGCCGGGGATGCTCCGGAGCACATCGCGCGGCTCTTCGATGACGCCTACACCGCGGCTCAGGTAGCAGGGATCGTGATAGATGACGGACTCGTGCAGTTCCCTGGTTACCTTAAGTGTACCGCGTTTTATCGCATCGGACACATACTGCGTGATATGCCGGATCTTGAACGGCAAGGCCTTTCCGTAAAACAGGGGCCAGTCGCGGGACATGATGTTCACGCAGCAGGGACAGGAGCAGATCAGCGTTTTGACGCCCCGCGCCTCGTACCCTTTGACCAGCCGCGTCACGAGCTCTTGCAGGAGGTCGTGCTGGCCGGTGATGAACAGCGGAAAACCGCAGCAGACCTCTTCCTCGGGAGGCAGCATGGTGAAAGGCTCGCCGATGGCATGCAGCACGAGGACGTCGCCGCGCACCATGGGCTGGGACTCATAGGCGCCGGTGCAGCCGGCATAGTAGGCGATGTCGGCCCGCTCGGCCACCTTCACCTTCTCCGGGAACCACGGCTGGTAACGGTCGGAAGCCGGCTTGTCATAGGGGTTCCCCGACCGCTTCACGACCTCGGGCAGTTTTGCCTGCACGCCGATGGGCCCCAGGCCCCGCTTCACCATCTCCTTCCGGAGCATGGGCCAGAGCCGCTGCGTGAAGATGCCTACCGGGCAGTTCTGGCCGCAGGCGCCGCAGGTGGTGCATTCGTACACGGCCTTGGTGAAGTCCTCCAACAGCTTGCGGTCCACCTCCTTCGGCCCGAAGAGCGTTGCCTTGAGCCCATCGGTGGACCGGATGAACTCGCGGAACATACGGATCTTCTCGGGTGGAGAGACCGCGGGATTGCCGGCCACATCCTGTACCGGGCAGTGCTTGAGGCACTCGCCGCATTGGGTGCAGGCGTCGATCTCGAGGACCTGGCGCTGGTTCAGTTCATCAGTGAAGGAACATTTGTTCTTCATCCATTTATCCTATTTTCAGCAGCACCTGTTCATCCAAGGGACCGGAAAGACCGAAGCCAGAGTTTGTCTCGCGCGGAGACGCAGAGCACGCAGGGAACTTCAACAGCGATGAATCCGTGCTTACGGTACAAAGAAAAGGTACTGCTCTCCCTGCGTCTCTGCCCTCCGCGCGAAAAATCTTTTTCCCTGTTAATCGCTCCGTTCAGGGTCATGCAGCACCCCATGCAGCGCCCCATCCCGCTTCCTCGCCTCGAACATCACGAGGGGCGCCGTGAAAATGTGCGAAGGAAGCAGCAGCACCAGCACCAGGACGAGGAGGAAATGAGCGAGAAAGAGCAGGCTCTGCGGCAATGGCTGCGGCGAGAAGCTCAGGATGCCGAGGATGAACAGTTTCACTCCCACCAGATCCGGCTTGAAGGCGAGATACATGGCAAGGCCGATGGAGCTGATCGCAAGCAGGAGGCCGAGCAGGAGCAGATTGGCACGGGATGAGTACTTCTCGTTCTTCGTTAGCAGCCGGATGAAGAAAATATAGATGAGCGGCAAGGGCAGAAAATAGCCGGCAAGCAGGCCGGGTGTCTGAAAGGACCATACCCAGCCCGGCACCGGGTCCAGGAAGTAGCGGAGATGCCGGATGAGCACCAGCAGAAAGGAAGCATGAAAGAGCCACTCTCCCAGCCAGAGCGCGGGGTTCACCACAAAGACCCTGCCGAGCAGCGTGACGTCCAGGACCGTCCAGGCACAGGCCTTAAGCCTCGAACGGGGGACCGCAGGCATCTCGGGCAGCAGCCT
>JBGQDI010000020.1:0-21137 GCA_041495765.1 Nitrospirota bacterium | reverse complement strand
TCCCTGGCGCTGGCGATCCTTGTAAGGAACAGGACGATCAGGAAGGCGGTCAGATTGAACAGCTCGTAGGCGGGGATATAGACATTCATCGATATCCCGAGCATCAGAACGGCTGCGGCGATAAAGAGATATCGCTTCGGGCCTTTCGGGTCCTCAAAAAAGCGCAGGACGAAAAAGAGGATCAGCGGTGTAAGGAATGCGGCGTAAAGCGCCCCTGGTTGTCGCAGATATTGCGGCGCCTGGGCCAGAACGAGGATGCCTGCGGCAAGCACGGCGCTGATCCTGCTCTTTGAAACGTGGTGAAAGAGAAAATAAGCGCCTACACCGAAAATAACGAGTCGGGCAATGTAGAAGATCAGGTAACCGGTGAGCAGAGAGAGCTTAAAAAGAGCTATGAGCAGGGTGACCACCAGGACCGTCGGGTCCAGGAGGCCGAGAAAGGACAGGTTGGGATAGAAATAGGTCCCCGTCATCAAAGCGGGGTCCCAGTAGGGGAAATGCCCGTCGAGCAGGCTTTCCACGTAATAGTGGAAGCTCCCGTACCACATCGTCCCTTCATGGCCCAGGATGCTTTGGCCGGTGAAGATGGTATGGTATACCGCAAGGAAGACGGCGCAGAACGAGAGGATGAGGATCCCTATTATTTTTTTCGAATCGGGCACTTCTCAGGCTCCTGGTAAGACCGGTCTGGATTTATATTACCGCTGAGACGCGGAGGCGCAGAAAAAACCTTATGACCGTAGAAGCGTATTTTTCCGCCTCGCTTGGAAGCGCTTACTTCTGGCTCTGCGTCTCTGTGGTGGATAATGCTTTTACGCCCCGTCAAAGCCCTGCTTCTCTTTAATGATGTAGAGCGGCCGGTTGCGGGACTGATTGTACGTCCTTCCCAGATAAGCGCCAACGACCCCGATGGCGGCCAGGATGTTGCCGGCGAGAAATACCAAGAGCGCGAGGAGAAAGGACCAGCCGGGAACCGCGGCTCCGAGCAATTGAGCCAGTCCGGCGAGCAGCGCGAATAACAGGGACGAGGCGGAAACGATCAGGCCGTAGACCAGCACCAGATAGAGCGGGGCAATGGAGAACGAGGTGATGCCTCTGATGAACTCCTTAGCCGGGCCCGAGCCGAACAGGGAGAAATGTGTTGTCCCGGCATAGCGGGGGTCCCTGACGTAATAGACGGTCTCCTGCTTGAATCCCACCCACCGGACGAGCCCGCGCATGAATGGATCGTAATCGTTGAGCGCAAGCACTTCGTTCACGACCCTCCGGGACAGCAGTTTGAAATCTCCCATGTTGACCGGCAGGTCTATCTCCGACATTGCATTGATGACCTGATAGGCCTTCCGGGTGAGCCACATCCGAAAGGGATTTTCGCCAAGCCTTCTCGTGCGGACCGTGTTGACGACGTCGGCTCCCGCCTGCCAGGTCTTCACGAGCTCCGGGATCAGCTCCGGCGGGTCCTGGAGATCGGAATCCATATACACGACCGCATCGCCGGCCGCGAGGCGCATGCCGGCGAGCACGCAGGCGTGAACGCCGAACCGCCTCGACATGGTGATGATCTTGATCCCCGGGTCTGATTCCCGCTGCTTCCTGAGGAGCTCAAGGGAACGGTCGGTGGAGTCGTCGTTGACGAAGATCATTTCATAGTCCGCGCCGGTGGCCTGCAGCGCGGAACGCGTGCGCCGGATCAGTGCCTCAAGCCCGGATTCCTCGTTGCGAAAAGAGAACACGACCGATACTTTCATAGTGCTCCTTAGATTTAATAGCGGAACAAAAGCTGGATCAAAAAATAAAAAATATTTACCGCGATGGCCGATGAACGGGCCACGCTGGAGCGCGAGGAGCGCGAGGATGTCAAAAACAAACGCGTTGTAGCTTTTATAAATATGTAAGGGCACTAAGGTTTCCTCGCGACCTTCGCGCCTTCGCGGTAAAAGATTTAAGTTTCGTTTTTTTCTTGAGGTCTCAATGTTGCTCAGGCTTGTGACGGCCGACGGGAAAAAACCCTGCGAACAAGCGCCGCCACGGTGCCGAGTGCGGTGAGCAGAACGGTCTTAACGCCGAACCGTTTTATGACCGGGACGACCCTCCACCAGCAGGAGTAGATCCTGATGAGAGCCCGTTTCTGCATGGCGATCAGTTCTTCCGGCAGGATGCCGTTCACTTCCATGACCGCGGACTCGTAGCGCTGGTATTTTGAGAAATCCCGTTCCACGAGCTTGAGGCCGTGCTGCCCTGATTCGGCCATCTTGAGCAGGTCCGTTCCTGGATAGGGGATGGCGATGTTCAGGGTGACGTGCAGCAGGTCGCGGGCCTTGCAGAGATAATCGACGGTACGCTTGATGCTCTCCCGGGTGTCGCCGGGCAGGCCGATGATCACTGAATTGATGGTCTCGATGCCGAGCCGGTTGCTCAGCCGGTTGGATTCCGCGTAGCTGTCCATGGGGACGTTCTTCCTGATGATCTCGCGGACCGTGGGGTCGGCCGATTCCAGCCCGAAGCTGATGCGGATCAGTCCGCATGCTTTCAGACGCTTCACCATCTCCTCGTCCCAGAGGTTCGCCCGCGTGCTGCCTTCGAACGTGAATTTCAAACCCCGTTTCTCGATCTCATCGCAGAGGTCCATGATGAACTTCCGGTTGAGGGTCAGCGTATCGTCCACAAAAAAGATATGCTCTGCCCCGAGCTCGCGGACCACGTATTCCAGCTCTGTCATGACCGTTTCGAGGCTTCGCAGCCGGAACCGCTTGCCGTGGAGGTCGCAGGCGCAGAAGACGCAGGAGAAGGGGCAGCCACGGCTCATCTGGACCGAGGTGTAATGCTTCCGGCCCTTGAGCGTGCCCATGAAGTACTGGTCGTTCGGCAGGAGGTGGCGGGCAGGCATGGGCGCTGTGTCCAGGTCCTCCAGGAACGGGGAGTCGCCTGCATAGCGGATCTCCCCGTCTTTGCGCATCATGACGCCTGCCACAGCCGGGGAACGGTCTCCTTCGGCAAATCGTTTCAGAAATTCGGGGAAGGTTGCCTCGCATTCACCGATATAAATATAATCGAAGCAATCCTCGAAGGCCTTTTCCCGCATGATGGATACGTGGGTCCCGCCCATGATGATGGGAACGTCGAGGCTCGATCGAAGCAGTCTGGACAGCGTCGTTGCATTCTGGAAGAACGGCGTGGTCGCGGTCAGTCCGATGAGGTCCGGTTTGAACTCCATGACCTTCCGCACGACGGCCTCGTGGTCGAGCTGCTCGATATGCGCATCGATCACCTGTACTTCCCAGCCGCACTGTTCGGCCAGGGCGGCCACGATGCAAAGGTTCAGCGGCGGAAAGGTGGAGACCTTTTTGGCGGCGTGCTTGAACGTGCCGAAGGCGGAATACCAGGAGGGGAAAATGAGGGATAGTCTCATGCGCTAATCACCGAGAAGCCTTCTTTTGAGCCGTACCGTCGTCATCTGCTCAATATGTTTTCTGATCTCCGGAGAGAAGGTCCGTTCGAGCATCTCAAGATAGGGGCCGTGCGTATAATACGTATGGAATGCGTTGTCCCGGAACTGAAGCACTTCCTGGGCGCTCAGGTGTTTCGTGGGCAGCGGCTGGGTCTCATAGGAGAGCTGCGAGAAACCATGCCATTCCTTCGGCAGCTCCCAGCCTTCTTTTACGGCGATATCGTACAGCTTTGATCCCGGGTAGGCCATGGCGCAGTAGAAGTTCACGTAGGCGCAGTTCAGGTCAAGAGCCATGTCCAGGGTCTCCTGCATGGTGCTCATCGTATCGTCGGGCAGGCCGAAGATGTAATTGCCGATGATGGCGATCCCCGCGTCGTGGATGGCCTGGACCACGGACTTGATGTCCTGCACCCGCATCCGTTTTGTGGCGCCGTCGCGCACCGCGGGATTGGCGGACTCGATGCCGAGGGCGAGCCAGTTGATGCCCGCTTTTTTCATCCGGACGAGGTTCTCGACTTTGATCGTGTCCACGCGCGCATAGGCCCAGATGTTCAGGTCGTAGCCCCGTTCAATGATCATGTCCACGATGGTCATGTAATGCTTCTCACTCAGGACGAAGAGCTCGTCAATGATCTTGAGGTGCCGGACGCCGTGGGAATTGACGAGAAGGCCGATCTCGTCCACCACCAGCTTCGGATCGCGGTACCGGATCCCGGGCTTCCCGAAGGGCGCGTTGATGCAGCAGAAGAGGCAGGAATAGGGGCAGCCGAGGCTGGTGTAGATCGCCCCGTAAGGGGACCGATGGTAAATGTCATCGAAGCAATGCCAGTTGTGCGCCCGATAGGTCTGCATGGGCAGCAGGTCCCACGCCCCGATGGGGAGCACTTCGTCGAGGTTGTTGATGAGGGGAGCCCGCTCGGTGTGCAGGACAGCCCCGTGCTGGTAGTACCAGATGCCGGGAATGTGCGAGTAGTCACTTTCGTCTGACCGTAGCGCCGTAAGCAATGGGACAAGCGTGAGCGGCCCCTCGCCATCGATCACAAAGTCGACCGCCTCTTCCCGGAGCGTCCGCTCGGGAAGCGCTGACGGATGCAGCCCGCCGAGGGCGATCTTCGCTTCGGTCTTTTCCCTGAGCGCTTTGCATATCTTGCCGGAGACCGACATGTTCTGCGTCGATGCGGAAGGATGCGAGCCATAGACAATGACCGCGGCCAGCAGCGGGTTTAGTTCGCGGACCCGGTCCGCTGTTTCGTCGGGCGTGATATTTTCCGCGCTGGAGTCGACGATGGCGACGGAGAACCCTTTCCCCCGGAGATAGGAGGCGATGACCGCGACCCAGAAGGGAGGTTCGATCCCCGAGTAGTCCTTGCCCAGGTCCTGAAAGACCTGTTTCCGGTCCCCGGGATTGATCAGAACGATGTCCATGCTGACGCTCATGCGCCCCTCCGTGCCAGCCGGCGTACTTTTTCAGCGATGCCCTGTTCGTCGATGCCGGAGAGAGCATGCAGCGAATCGCGGCTGCCCATCTCGAAGACATAAGCGTCGCCGAATCCCATGCCCGTCAGGCTTTGGCGGCTCTGCCTGCTGTTCAGGATCGATGCTGCCAGAGAATCCAGCCCGCCTTTGCCGGCGAAGCCTTCTTCCACGGTGACGATATGCTGATACCCGGATATAGCGTCAAGGAACTGCTGCTCGGGAAGCGGCTTGATCAGGAAAACGTCGATCAGTCCGGTCTTGATGCCCTCTTTGGCGAGGCGTTCCACAGCCAGGAGCGCTGCGCGCGTCATGTATCCCGTTGAGACGATGCAGACGCCCTCGCCCCGGACCAGTTCGATAAAACCTTTTTTCAGGTCGATTTTTGAAGCAGGATCGTGGATGTTCGGGAGCGGTTTGCCGTCAAAGCGGAGGTATTTCGGAGTTTTGGCCGCTATCGTATGGTCCGCGAACTGCTCTGCAAGCACCCAGTCGCTCGGCGAGAAGACCGTCATGTTCGGCAGAGTGCGAATGATGCTGATGTCCTCCATGCTGTGATGCGTGGGGCCCGAGACGTCGTAGCTGAGGCCCCCGCCGACGCCCACGAGGTTCACGTTCACCTGGTGGGTGTGGGACAGGAGAGAAAGGTTGTTCCGGATCTGCTCGTAGGCGCGCATGATCATAAAGGGCGCGATGGCATAGGCGTAGACCGTATAGCCTTCGAGCGCCAGGCCGGTGGCCACATTGACCAGGTTCTGCTCCGCAATGCCGACGTTCACGAAGCGGTCGGGATGGTCCGCCCGCAGCTTGTCCAGCTTCGGCGAGCCGAAGTCTGCTGACAGAAAGAACAGGGAGCGGTCGCTCTCCATTCGGTTGCAGATGCGCTCGATGAAAACGTCCCGCATGGTCTTTTTTTCGATGATCATCGCAGTGCCTCGATCGCCGCGTCGATCCGGTCCGGCGGGATGTTCATGATATGGCTGAGCGGCTCGCCTTCGAGGGCCGGAACGCCCTTGCCTTTGATCGTGTCCGCGATCAGGACCTTCGGTCTTCCGTTCCGGTCCGCCTTGAGGCGCGCAAGCGCGGCGTGCAGTTTTTCGATATCGTGGCCGTCGACGTTCTCGACCTGCCATTTGAAGGCGCTGAACTTCTGTTCCAGCGGACCCAGGTCCAGGATCTTGCTGCAGTAATCGAGCATGCAGATCTTATTGTTGTCCACGATGACGACAAGGTTGTCCAGCCCGTGCTCTCCGGCGAACATGATACCTTCCCACATGGAGCCTTCGTACAGTTCGCCGTCTCCGACGAGCACGAACACGCTTTCGTCGCGGCCCTTCCGTTTGAGCCCCAGCGCCATGCCGCAGCCTACACCGATGCCGTGGCCCAGGGAGCCGTTGACGCTTTCGTAGCCGGGGATGATGGGGTCCGGGATGCCTCCGAGGAAGGAGCCTGCTTTACAGACCCGCTTCAGTTCAGCGGGGTCGAAGTATCCGAGATCGGCAAGCACGGGATAGAAGGAGATGGAGCCGTGTCCTTTGCTGATGATGAACCGGTCGCGGCCGTCCCAGCGGGGTTCCTTCGCGTTGTAGCGCAGGACCTTGCCGTAGTACAGGGCCACGAAGATCTCGACCGCCGACAGGGACGAGGCGACACGGGTCTCCTGGGCGATCCGGTGGATGTTCAGCGTTTCCTTGCGAACCCAGAGCGCTTTTTCTTTCAGATAGGCAGTGGTGATATTAGAATCAACCATGGGCCGTCCTTTGTGCCGCAGGCGTTGCCTGGTTTTCCCGGTACCATTGGTACGTTCGCTCCAGCCCGGCCTTGAGCGTCACCGTGGGCTTCCAGCCCAGCGAAAGGAATCGGGAGCTGTCGAGGAGCTTTCGTGCCGTGCCGTCAGGCTTGGCCGTGTCCCAGCGGACCTCTCCGGTAAAGCCGACGAGTTCCGCCACCATGGCCGCCAGTTCCCGGATCGAGTAGTCCGTGCCCGTACCCAGATTGTAATGGCTGTTTTGCAGGCGAGCGGCGTTCTGCATGCAGAAGATCGAGGCATCGGCCACGTCCTCGCTGAAGATGAATTCCCGTTTAGGCGCTCCGCTGCCCCAGAGCGTTATAGACGCGTCTCCTGCGGCTTTCGCGTCATGGAACCGTCTGATCAGGGCTGACAGCACGTGAGAGTTCTCAACGCTGAAGTTGTCGTAAGGTCCGTACATGGAATTGGGGACGAGGGCGATGAAGCGGTTCGTATTATATTGGGCGTTGAACGAGCGGCAGGCGATGATGCCCGCCATCTTGGCTACGGCATAGGCTTCGCTGGTCGCTTCGATCTCTCCGGTCAGCAGATACTGTTCCTTCATGGGCTGCGCAGAGTTCTTCGGATAGATGCAGGACGAACCGTAGAAGATCAGGTGTTTTGCTTCATACCGCTGCGCCGCTTCGAACAGGCAGGCCTGGATCATGACATTGGTCTGCAGGAACGTCGCCGGCTGCGTCTTGTTGGCATGAATGCCGCCGGTGAGCCCGGCGCAGAGGAACACGTATTCCGGACGTTCCCGCCGGAAGAAGTCGTCGACCGCTGCTTGTTGCGTAAGGTCGAGCTCGGCATGGGTCTTCGTCAGTATTTTCGTATAGCCGTCGGCACGCAGGCGCCGGAGGAGGGCGGAGCCCAGGAGCCCCCGGTGTCCGGCGACATATATCTTTGCATCTTTATACATTACTGTATTTGCTGTTCGTGATGATCTTGTATCCCTTGATCAGCTCGCGGATGCCCATGTCGAGCGAATGCTGCGGTTTGAAGCCCGTCTTTTCGATCTTCTCGTTGGAGACGATGTAATCCCGCTTGTCCGGGTCTTCGCCGATGGGCGCTTCGAGATACACGAAATCCGTCACCTGCTCCTTGATCTTGGCGCAGAGCTCAAGCTTCGAAAGGTTCGCATCGGACAAACCCACGTTGTATGCATTGTTCTTCATGGTGTCGAAGTTGTCCATGCCGTGGATGAAGGCGCGCGCCACGTCGCGGATATGGATGTAGTTCCGTTTGAAATGCCCTTCGAACACGACGACGAAACGGTCCTTCACGGCCCGGTAGGTGAAATCGTTCACCAGGAGGTCGATCCGCATGCGAGGCGCCATGCCGAACACCGTGGCGAGCCGGAAGCTGATGGCGTTTCCCCGGTCGAGGACGATCTTTTCCGCTTCGACCTTCGCTTTTCCGTAAAGCGAGATCGGGTTCAGCGGCGTTTCCTCGGTGCAGAAGATGCCCTGCTGCCCGATGCCGTAGCCGCTGTTCGTGGTCGGCATGATGATCCGCTGCTCCTTCGAAGCGAGCTTTGCCAGCGAGGCGATGGCGTCGCGGTTCGTCGTGGTGGTGCCGATCTTGTCCCGGCTGCAGAGCGGCGCGCCGACCAGGGCGGCAAAGGGGATGATGTAGTCGGCTTTTTTCAACAGAGACTTGAGCAGTTCCTCGTCGCGGGCGTCGCCCTTGACGACCGTGAACCGGTCGTTGGCGCAGCACTCCAGCAGCGAATTCTGGCCGAACATGAACGTGTCGAGCACGGTCACCGAGTGGCCCTGCCGCAGAAGTTCAGGAATGAGGATGGAGCCGAGATAGCCGCCGCCGCCGGTAATAAAAACTGAATATGCCATGTTATCCTTTCTAAATGCCCTTTAATGAGGTATGCAGATGGTCGATCTTGTCCCTGATGTCAAAAGGGTTGTTGCCGACAAAGAACCCGCGGTCGTGCGCGATGTCCGCGTTCGTCGATTTCGTCACTTCATGGTCGTAATACTTGATCACGTCATGCCGCAGGATGTTCCCGCCGGTGATGATGCGGTGCTCGATGCCGGCGTCCTTCAGCTTCCCGAGCACCTTCTTCCGGTCGAGCGTGCCTTTTGGGTTGATGATCATGGTAAAGCAGAACCAGGAGCTTTCCCCTGTCTCGTGCTGGATGATGAAACGGTCGTCGTTGCCGAACAATCCGACGAAATGCGCCGCATTCTGTCTCCTCGTCCTGATGAAGCCGTCGAGCTTGTCAAGCTGCTTGATGCCGACCGCTCCGTGGAGCTCTCCCGGCCGCACGTTATATCCCGGCAGAATGAACCGGTAGGCCTCGAAGAAGTCATTGTCCCGCTTTGCAAAGATGGGGCTGTCCTCGTCCTGCCCGCGCGTCCAGCCGTGGTTCCGGAGCGATTTGAGAAGATTGAACATCTCCTTGTCATTCGTGAGAACAAGGCCGCCTTCCATGGTGGAGATATGGTGCGAGAAGAAAGTGCTGAAGGTGTTCACGAGGCCGAAGGTCCCGGTGTACTGTCCGTTGAACCGCGCTCCCATGGACTCGCAGTTGTCCTCGAAGAGGATGAGGTTGTGCTCCTTACAGAGCCGGGAAATCTCGTCGAACTGGCAGGGATTGCCCAGGATGCTGACGGCAACGATCATGCGGGTCTTTTTCGTGATCGCTTTCTTCAGCTCGTTCACGTCGATGTTCAGCGTCCGCAGGTCCACGTCCACGAACTTCAGCTTCAGGCCGTACTGCTGGAGCGGATGGAACGTGGTCGCCCAGGAGATGCAGGGCACGATGACCTCGTCGCCGCGTTTGAGCGGATTTTCCTTCCTGAAGAAGAGCGCCGCGATCGCGATCAGGTTCGCCGAGGACCCGGAGTTTGCCATGACCGCGTAGTTCATGCCAAAATGCTTCGCGAACTTTTCCTCGAATTCCTTGACCCGCGGCCCCATGGTGAACATATCGCTTTTCACCACGTCCGCGATGGCCTGGCGCTCCTCGTCGCCCCAGGTGCTGCCGGCGAGTTCATACTTCATCTTATCTCCCATGGTTGTCCTGGTGCGAGGGTTTGTACACGATGATCTCGGAGCCGCTGAAATCGATACGGAAGGGCACATGCAGATACTGGTGCAGCGCTTTTTTGACCCGCTCATGGTTCTCGGGCTCCACATAGAACAGGACGAAACCGCCGCCGCCGGCGCCGAGCAGCTTGCCGCCGAGCGCCCCGTGCTTCCGGGCGGTCTCGTAGATGTCGTCGATCTCCTGGTTTGTGATCTTGCTCGACAGCTTTCGTTTCAACTGCCACGTTTCGTGGAGGAGCTTCCCGAAATCGGAGAAATCCTCCGTTCCCGAGGTGACGATGCGATAGGCATCGTCGACCAGTTTCCGCATGGTCAGCAGCTGGTCCTTGTTGCTCCGCGTGTTCTTGATCTGCTCTCCGGCGATCTCATGCGCGTGGCGCGACAGGCCGGTGAAGAAGAGCATGAACTTGTTCTCGAAGGCCAGGAGATGCTGTTCCTTCATAATGATCGGATTGACGATGATCTCGCCATTCTGCAAAAATTCGATCGTGTTCAGCCCGCCACAGGCCGCCCAGACCTGGTCCTGGGATCCCACGTTCTCCTGGATCAGGTCCTGCTCGATCCGGATCGCCTCTTTATACAGGTCCTCCCGCGTGATGATCCTGCCGTTATAAGCGTACAGGGTCTTGAGCAGCCCCACGGTAAAGGAGGAGCTTGACCCCATGCCGGAACGGGCCGGGATATCGCCGTCGTGGTGGATCTCAAGGCCATCGGAGATACGCAGGTATTTCAGCGTTTCCCTGACGGAAGGATGGACGATCTCATCGATATGGCTGACGGTCTCGATCTTCGAATAGGCGATCCGGTAACGATGTTTAAAAAAGGGCGGCAGTGTCCTGCAGGTCAGATAGCAGTATTTGTCGATGGCCGTTCCGAGCACTTTGCCGCCGTGCTCGCGGTACCACGTGGGGTAGTCCGTGCCTCCGCCGAAGAAGGAAATCCGGTGGGGCGTCCGCGAAATGATCATTCCTGTGCTCCCTCAAGGACGAAACGGTCGAGTTCTCTTTGCGCCCTTTCATAGTCTGAGGGGACGCCGATATCGATGAAATAACCTGTTGCAATATATACGAATGCATTGATTTTTTCCACTTTTTTTTGCAGAAAATCCGTTTCAAAAGAAAAGGGGTCCTTCTGATCCTTCAGGAGGTGAAGCACCCGTTTCCGGTCCAGGGCATAGACCCCTCCGTTGATGAGACCGGAGCTTCGGGGCGCTTTTTCGAGGAATCCCACGGCCCGGTCCGAATCGACCAGCACGGTCCCATACCGGTCGCAATGCTCCATCGGTTTTAAGGCGAGGGTCACGTCCGCTTTCCGGTTTTCATGGGTCCTGAGCAAGGAGGCGAGGTTGAGTGCCAGGAAGGAATCGCCGTTGGCCGCGACGACCGTGTCCCCCTCTGCCTTCTCCAGGGCTTTGCGGATCGCCCCACCCGTGCCGAGCGGTGTCTCTTCGGCAACATAGGTAATGTCCAGGCCTTGGTAGCGGTCGCCGAAGTAGTGGATGATCGTTTCCTGTTTGTACCCCACGGAAAGCACGATCTTCGAAGCTCCCCGGGCCGCGAAGTAGTTCAGGAGATAGGCGAGGAAAGGCCTTCCCTTGATGTCCGCCATGGGTTTTGGAACATCGCGTACAACGCTCTGAAGGCGCGTGCCGAAGCCACCGGCCAATATGATCACTTCCATAGACTGTTCACCTTGAGAGACGATACCTGAATGAGAAGAATCCTGACTCGAATAAGACAGAAGCAAAACCTTTTCACCGCGAAGGCGCAAAGGACTCGAGGAAATATTTTTTGGTTCTTAAAGGAAAACAAAAATAGCTTTGTTTTTTGTTCAATCTGTACGAAAAACATCTATTCTGCGTGCTGACGCATTTATTTGTTACCGCAGGATCGAGTCAGCAAGTCCAGCAACCATCGCCGCTATGGCGGGAGCGGCGGTCAGCCCCGGTGATTCGATGCCGATGAGGTTGATCAGGCCCGGGAGTCCCCGGGACGATTCTTCTGCGATGATGAAGTCCTGCGCCGGTTCGCCCGGTCCCGAAAGTTTTGGTCTTATGCCTGCCATGTCCGCCAGGAACGAATCGCGGTCAAGCCCCGGAATGATCCTCGTTGCTCCCTGATAGAATGCCTCCCGTTTTTCCAAACTCACCGTATAGTCCAGATGGTCCACATATTCCGCATCAGGACCGAACCGGAGCCTGCCCCCCAGGTCCAGCGTGGCATGAACGCCGAGGCCCGCCAGGTGCTTATGGGGAACAGGATACACCAGCGTCCGCAGGGGCGACGGCTTTGCATAGGAGAAGTACGAGCCCTTGCAATACTGGAGCCCGTAACCGCACTTGGCGATGTCGAGCCCTGCCAGTGCGGCGATGCGGTCGGCGGCCAGACCGGCGCAGTTGATCACGACGCGGGAGCGGAACCGGAAGTCGTCTCCTTTGATGCCGAGGAGAAAACCGTCCGGCTGTTTTTCGATGACCGTCACCTCGCTCTGAAAGGAGTAGAGCACGCCGCGCGAGCGCGACTCGTTGTAGAAATGTTTCATGAGCGCGTGGGAATCGATGATCCCCGTGTTGGGCGAAGAGAGCGACGCGATGGCGTTCGTGTTCGGTTCGATCGAACGGGTCGCCTCACGGTCGAGAAGCGCCAGGTCCGGTACGCCGTTCCTGCGGCCTTGGGCAAAGAGCTTCTCCAGCGCAGACACTTCGCCAGGTTCGGTCGCGATGATCAGCTTTCCGATGCGTTTATGGGGAAGGGAATGGCGGCCGCAGAGGGCATACAATTGACCCGCTCCCTCGATGCATAAACGGGTTTTTAAGGAGCGCTCCGGATAATAGATGCCGGAGTGGATCACCTCGCTGTTGCGGCTGCTCGTTTCCCGTCCATAGCTGTCATTCCGGTCGAAGACGGCGATGTCGCTGTGATGCCTTGATAGCTTGCCGGCAATGGCGAGGCCAACAACGCCTGCGCCGATGATCGTGATCTGGACCTCATCCATGGTCGTTCACCGGCAAAAGCCTTTCGCGGCGGGACCGAAGGCGGCGAAGAACGAAGAATGCGATCAAACCGGTCAGAGTGAGACCGCTGATCCAGAGCGAGGCGGTGAAGAAGGGGTCGCGGAAAATGAATTGCACGGAGTGGGTCCCCGGTCCCACGGGAACGCCCATGAAGAAATCCTCTGCCTTCTTCGGACGATACCAGGTCGAATCGACCCGGACCGACCACCGCGCATCGAACATCTGGCGGAGCAGGAGGAATGACGGTCCATCGGGATGGACCGTGAACGAGAACGAGGAGCAGGTGAGGCCGTCGAAGGAAACGGCCCGGTCCTGCGGCACGCCGGTGGACCGGTCGATCAACATGAACAAGGGCTGGCCGTCGAGTGCGGTGAGCAGCGGGCTGTCCTTGAGCCTTATGAAATCGAAGTGCTCCTGCGTATTGTACCACCACCCGGAAAATCGCTTCAGGTTCATGGCGTCGATGAACTTTCCGTACTGCCCGGGGTAGAGGTTGTATGCCGGGTCTCCGTCAAGTCCCGAGCGGAGGACCGGCCATCGACGCGCGTCATCGATGCCGGGGCGCAGCTGGTCCTGGACCGCGATGGCGGGAAAGGCCGCTCGAATTTCGTTACTGTCTTCTAACGAGGGGCTTACGGAGCGCTGGTCGATCACCGTGTACAGGACGCGGCCATCTTCCCTTTGAGGGGGGACGTCGACATTCACGCGCGTGAAAACGATGCTCAGTTCGATCAGGATCAGGGCCGTTGCCAAAAGGGTGTGCAGCCGCGGGGACCGGGCGAGGAACGCCAGGGAGCACCAGGCGGTCGCCAGAGCAAGGTGGATGCCATAGGCCTCCCTGTAGAGATCGAAATTAAAAGCAGTGAAAAAAGCCGCGGATATGAGCAGGAGGTAGACGCCCAGGGTCACGGCGCGGGCCCTTACCGACCGGTCGGCAAGGAATGTCTCGATATGACGCGCCGCGAACAGGAGGGCGAATATGGAAGGATAGAACCAGCTGAGCCAGTCGTTCCGTACGAGCCGCATGAAGGGGAGGACGGAGGCCAGGGAATGGAGAAGCGAGGGCTGACCCTGGCTGTCCGCCAAAAGAAGCCATCCCGACAGGAGCGTCATCAAACCGAGGGAGGAGAACCGGATCTCGAGCCTGAAGGCGGCGTGGATGACGGCCAGGACGCAGAGGGTGCCGAGAAAGAGCGAAAAATAGAATTTTACCGGCAGCAGCAGGCTCAGGAAGTTATAGGGCGTGATGATGTTGAAGGTGTCCAGCGGCGCACCGGACGCGGGCAGGGCCGCCATCCGCGGGCCGGCGTCCATCCCGAGATAGAGGGGAAGCAGTTTGGGAAGCGAAAGCACCGCTGCGATGAAGAACGTTGTAGCGAGATAGCGGAGCGCGAAGAGCCCTTTGCGGGCGCGCAGCGCATCGAGAAGCACATACCCGGCAAAGAGGTACATGCCGAGGACCGTGCTCACGATGTAGCCGCCGAGGATCGAAAGCGTCAGGAACGCGATGGAAATCGGATTGACGGCGTTGTCCCGCGCTTTGGCCCGGTGATACCCGAGGAGGAGAAAAGGAAAACAGGCGGCGTTATAGACCAGGGTGCTCCACTGCGGCAGCGCCGTGATCTGGCCGCAGGCCATGAAGCTGGTTCCCGCAAGGACGCCGGTCATGGATGAAAGCCCGAACTCCCGGGCGCAGAGGTAGATGCCGAACCCGCCGAGAATGATCCAGGAAAGCATCTCCCACTGGATAATGGCAACGGTCGTGCCGCCGGTCAGGCCCATGAGGAGGTGCGTCGGGAAAAGGGCGGAGTTGATATAGTGTTCAACGTAGGGATAGCCGAAGTTCATGAAGGGGTTCCATAAAGGCCAGCTTCCCTGTTGCAGACAATCGGACTGGAAATTGAGCAGGAGGTGGAATGCGGTCAGAAAGTCCTTGCCGGAGAATATTTTGCGTGCCGACCAGTACTCCCGGTAGATGAGAACGTTGGCGGCGGCAATGACGAGCAGGGAGGTGATATGCTCGACGGCCCTTTTCCGGGAGTCTGCTCCTGAGCTAGGCACCGACGGCCTCCTTCATGGCCATAACATAATACTGCGCCCCGAACGGCAGCTTGTACAGAAACTGTTCCAGTTTGAGCAGCAGCCTGAGCATGGCGGGGAAAAAAACGATGAACCGGACGCGTGACCAGCGAAAGCCACTCTCCGCGACGATCCCTTTCGCATACCGGGGCGACAAAAGGACTGCATCCTCATCGAATGGGCAGGAGGCCACTGCGCGGCGGGTCAGCGGGTTACCGGGGTTGTGTTCGAAAAGGAACAGCATCCCGCGCTCGGACAGATGCGAATGAATGTCCCTGAGGATCGGCATGTGGTCTTCGCGGCGGATGTGATGAAAGGCATTCGCAACAAAGATGATATCGAACGGTCCCGCAAAAGGGATCCGAAGCCCGTCAAAGGTGCTGAACACGGCATGGTCCAGGGTCGCATTCGTTTTTTTTGCCATCTCGATCGATCTTTCCGAGATGTCTATCGAATAAATGGAAGCATGGGGGAAATACTGCCGTATGAAGCGCTCGCTCTTGCCGATGCCGCATCCGAAGTTCAAAAAACGGAAGGGAGCGTTCTCCCACCCCCGCGATCTGACGCGCTGGCACATTTCACGGACCTTATACTCGTCGAAGTATGGGGGGGCGAAGCCCGAGGGTCCCGTGACCTTCGCGACCATATCGTCATAGCTATGGGCGTAGTCGTCGAAATCACTCATTAGTCATGAACATCCTTGCAAAGGAGCGTTCTCCGTGGAATGGTCTACCAGTAGCGGGCGCGGTGTTGCGAATAGTATTCACAGGTCTGCCTGATGCCGGTCCGCAGATCGGTACGGGGCTGCCAACCCGTGGCATTGCGGAGCTTCTCGATATTGGTGATGTGGTCGCCCGTTTCCACATTGATGTATTTCTCGGGCCAGGGGACCGATTCCATGCTGCCGCTGCCGACAATGTCGAGCACCATCCCGACCATGTCCCGGAAGGAGGTCCCGGTGCCGCAGCCCACGTTGAAGGCCGAACCGTAACAGGCGGGACAGACGGCCGCCGTGATGAAGGCGTCTGCCAGGTCATCGACATAGATATAATCCCGGATCTGGCTGCCGTCTCCGAAGATGGTGATGGTCTTTCCTTCCATGGCCTGACGGATGAACCAGTTGATCATGGAATACTTGCTGTGGCGCATCTGCGAACGGGGGCCATAGGGATTGGCGATCCGGAAGGCAATGGTGCGGATCCCATGCACTTCATGATAAAAAAAGTAGGTATTCTCCGCCGCGGTCTTGTTCAGGGCATAGGGTGTTCTCGGCCTGAGCGGATGGTCCTCGGCCACGGGGTTCGCGTCGATCCTGCCGAACTGCAGCCGGGAACCGGCGTGGAAGACCACGGCCCCGGGATTATGCCGGCGGATGCATTCCAGGACGTTGATATGGCCGATGTAGTTGATGTCGGCGTCAAGATAGGGGTTGTCGATGCTGTCATTGTGGCTGACCTGCCCGGCGAGGTTGAAAATAATGTCGCGGTCCTTCACCAGGACCTTCATGGACTCCCGGTCCCTGATGTCGCTGATATTGACCTCGACCTGGCTGCGGATATCGCTGATGTTGAACAGATTGGCGCCATAGGGTTCGATGCACGCATCGAGCAGGGTCACCTGCGCCCCTTCGGCGACGAGTTTCCGGGCGATGGTGCTTCCGATCATGCCGAGACCGCCGGTGATCAGGACGCGTTTTCCCTTCATTTGTCCGGGAACGTTATTCATGGTCGGCACCGGCGGAAAAACCGATCCTTGTCCTGATGACGTAAGGAGGGCGGTGCTTCACCTCGTCGTAGATCCGGGAGATGTACTCTCCGATGACGCCCATGGCTATGAGCTGGATGCCTGAGAGCAGGAGCACGGCGACGGTCAGGAATGTCCATCCCGGCACATCAGGGATGTGGCCGGTCAGCTTCAGATACACGATCAGCGCCGCATAGGCGAAGCTTAGCAGGGCTATGAATATTCCCATGAGGGTGACGTATTTGAGCGGCCTGAACGAAAAAGAGAAGATGCCGTCAAAGGCAAGGGAAAAGTACTTTCGAAGGGTGTATCCCGAGGCGCCTGAAAATCGTTCTTCCCGCTCGTATTCGATGCCGGTCTGGTTGAACCCCGCCCAGGCGCGCATGCCCCGGAGATAGCGGTTATTCTCCGGCATCGCAAGCAGGACCTGCAGCACGCGCCGGGTCATGATGCAGAAATCACCGCTGTCGCGCGGTATTGCAATGTCGAACAGCTTGCCCGACAGGCGATAGAAGGTGCTGAAGAGCAGGCGCATGATCAGGGAGCGCTTCCGTTTTTTCCTGATGCCGTAGACGACATCGAATCCTTCGTTGATCCGGGCAATGAACGCCGGAAGGACCTCGGGCGGATCTTCCAGGTCGTCATCCATGATGATGATCGTGCCCCCGGCAGCGTGGTGCAAGCCCGCGGTCACTGCCGCCTGGTGGCCGAAGTTCCGGGAGAATTCGATGACCTTCAGACGGCCGTCCCCGGCAGCCAGGCTGCTGATGACCGGCAGGGAATTATCGGTGCAGCCGTCAAGGACGGTTATGACCTCGAAGGAGGGGGAGTTTTTTTCCAGGACCGTGCAAAGCCTGCGGTACAGCTCCGGGAAGATCGGGCCGGAATTGTACACCGGGATGACGACGGATAGGGCCACGACCGGCTGGGGATCGGGTCTGCTCAAAAAAGAATCTCCTGTTCGGGTCCGTACATTTTTCTCGGGACTAAGGTCGCAAGGGGAGCGTTTTTCGCGCAACGGGCATACCAATAACAACGGTTCCGATCGGTTCACAATAAAGAAATATCCGAGAAAAGTCAATATGGAATGCGGGGAGGAACGGCGAGGTACAGCAGACGGAGAGCTGAGCCGGCGCTAAGAGCGTCGTCCGTTCTAGGACCTGACGATCTGCCCGTGCTGAAGACGGAGATATTCCACCAGCCCGATGAGCGATGCCGTAACGATCGAGAGGAACCAGAGGAACGAGATGGACATGCTCGCTTCGGCCGGGACGCCGGTGAGCCCGAACAAAAGCACAAAAGCGCTTTCCCTGACCCCGAGTCCGGAAATGGAGATGGGGACCATGGTGATGATGCTGATGATCGGAACGAACACGAACAGGGCCGTAAAGGTCAGTTTCTGGTCTATCCCGCGGGCGATGAGATAGATCATGAAGAGCGTGAGCGTCTGCACGATCAGAGAGAGGATAAAGGTCTTCACGAGCATGCTCCTGTTCCTGATCGAGCGGTGAAAATAATCGTAGAAATCCGAGATCGCCGAGAACCGCCGGCCTATCCTGAGGCGGAAGAACAGCAGGCTTCCTGCGATGAACAGGCAAAAGAGCGCGGGGATGACCAGGTGCATGCCGATGGTCCTCAGTTCAGGGAAGGCAACGATGCCCGAAATGAAGCCCAGGGACAGCAGGGCGCAGAGCCCGATGTACCGGTCCATGAACACCGATCCAATGCTGCTCCCTCCCTTGCGGGTATCCTTGTAAAGATAGTATGCTTTGACCGCGTCGCCTCCGACAGCTCCAGGCAGCAGGTTGTTGAAGAAGCTGCCGATCATGTAGAGCGAGAATATCTTTTTGATCGGATAGGGCTCCTCCAGCAGTAGGGCCCAGCGGCGTGCCGAGACATACACCAGGAACACGTAGACCAGGGAGGACAGGCCGAAGAACCAGAGGTTCATCGACTGAAAATGGTTCAGGACCTGCTCAAGGCCGGCTTTCCTGAAGATGACGGCGAGAAGGGTGCAGCTGACCGTGATCTTGATCAAAAGGAATGCGATCTGTTTGTTCGTCAGCTTCACCTGGTCCCCTTATGCTCGCTGCCCGTTCCGGGCAGGGCAGCGTTCCTGTTTTAGATGCATGGATCGCGACCTCTATTCTACCATGCTCCTTCAAGCCGGCACATTATACACTCTTTGCAGCTGCCAAAGAAGCGGTTTTTTGCGGGATGGGGCTTCCGGGAGGTCGGAGCGCGGATGACGCAGCGTTCCGCGTCTGCAGGGCAGGTCTAAAACACCCCTCTGCTGCTGACGAGGTATTATTCCCGTCGTCGATGGGGTAAAAGTCCCTTGATAATTAACTCAAAATGGATATAATGACCGGTGTGTTAAATCCTGGTTTACCGCATATGATGCATCGGGCGGAGCAGGAAATCGTTAAGAGGACAGCTTGGGATATTATTTCCGGGACCGCATCCGATCGATCTTTCATCTGCGAGATACACCTCATCGCCTTGCGCTGGCATTCGCGATCGGTGTTTTTATCGCTTTTTCCCCTACCTTCGGTCTGCACATTCTCACCTGCCTTGCTGTAGCGTGGGCGTTCCGTCTGAGCAAATTGGTGCTTATCACCGCGACCTTTATCAATAACCCCTGGACCATCGTACCGATGTACGGGTTCTGCATCTGGTTCGGCAGCAAGATCACCGGCAGCCAGATCTCCGCGCCCCAGATCGCCTGGAATGAGCTTACCCTGTCGAGCGCCTATGTTGTCATTAAACCGTTCTTCTGGCCTTTTATCGTGGGAACGCTGGTGGTGGGAAGTATTGCGGCCGTCATCTCCTATGCCGTTGTCTACTGGCTGGTGGTACGGCACCGGCGGCTGGAGGGGAAATAGCTTCGGCGATGTGTCGTCAGTGCCCGGCAGTCGCCCCGTTCTCGACCAGCACAAGCATCTGGCGTGCAAAGAGGGCTTCGCGGCTCTCCGGAGCGAGTTGCAGGATGACCCGGTATTCCTGGGCGGCATCATCGTTCAGGCCCATGGAGTAGTAGTTCATGGCGAGATTGTAATGGGCCGAAAGGTGGTTGGGGTCGATCGAGAGCGTTCTTCGGAGCATGGCCACTGCTTCTTCGGTCCTGTGTACATTGGCATATAACGTCGCCAGGTTGTTCAGTGCATCCACCTGGTCCGGGGAAATTTCCAGCGCCCGCTCAAACTCGCGCATGGCTTCGGCGGGCCGGTGAGCAAGTTTATAGCCGTGCCCCAGATTGTTGTGCGGTCTGGCCTTCCCGGGTGACTTCGCGACCGTGTCCTCCCAGATGGTCGATTCATCCACAAAGAGCGACGAGCGGAAAATGCTCAGGCAGCAAAGGGTCAGCAGAACGCTGGCAGCGAATAAGGTCCTCTTCTTTGTCACGGCTGTATGATTAGCACAGTGCCTGCGGAAAATCAACAGCAACCTTTGTCCGGAGCTGGCCGTCTGTCACAGGAGGCGTCGGCAGTGCGCATATACCTGTTGACTGCCGCAGGCTCTTCAGCTATTATGAAAAAAAATTAAGTATCCTGCAGTTATGAGGGACCGTTCCCTCCCGGCGACCATTCATGAATATAGCTGTGACCATATCTGTTTACAACGAAGAGCGGAACATCGCGAACCTGCTGGACCGCATTCTGCAGCAGACGCGTCTTCCCGACGAGATCGTGATCGTCGACGATGGATCACAGGATCGCACCGCTGAAATCATCCGGGAGTACTCGAAACAGCATAGCATCATCCGCTACGTGCATCAGGAGAATTCCGGCATCGCTGTTGCCCGCAACACGGCGTGGAGAAATACGCGCGCGGACATTTGTGTGTTCACCGACGGCGACTGTGTGCCCGAGCTGACGTGGATAGAAAAGCTCATCCAACCTTTTTTTGGGGACGGTGTCGGCGCCGTTGCCGGAACGTACAAGACCATGAATACGGGCAGTCTTCTCGCGCGATTCATCGGGATGGAGATCGATTGGAAGTACCGGAACGTGGCAGGGGAGATCAGCGTCCATGGAACATATAACCTGGCGGTGAAAAGGGCGGTCCTGGAGGAGTTGGGAGGGTTCAACGAAACGTTCAATGTCAGCGGAGAGGACTGGGACCTCACCTGCAGGATCTCCCGCACCTATAAGATCATCTTTGTCCCGCAGGCTATCGTCGGGCACTATCATCCGGAGCGAGTGCCGGCATACCTGGGAAATCAAATGCAACGGGGCCGCGACCGGATAAGGATCTACCGGGAGCATCCGGAGATCGCAGGCGGCGATACCTATACGCCGAGGTACATCAAATACCAGGTACTGGCGGCGGGATCGTTCTTCCCTTCATTGCTGTTCCTGTACCCTGTTTTCAGCTTCAGCTTTCTTATCCCCGTGTTACTGGCATCGTTTCTCCTGGTCACCTATTGCCTTCCGTTCTCCTATTATCTGAAGCGGGATGTGGCCGTCGCTCTGTTCAGCATCCCCCTGCAGTGTGCGCGAAGCCTCGCATGGTTTGCCGGG
>JBGQDI010000019.1:0-21391 GCA_041495765.1 Nitrospirota bacterium | reverse complement strand
GGCCGACGATGGTCGTGGGCGGCTTCAGAAAGACGACCGGTTCGTCGGGAGGTGCAAAACCCAGCTCGCGCGCATGGTCCCCGTAGTTCAATCCGACCGCAACGATCTTGGTCGGGCGGCAGGGCGGGAGCAACGTCACACCGGAAAGCGGATGTCGGCCTTTCTGCCGGGCAGGGTCGGAAAAGAGGTCCCCTTCCAGCTCCGCGATCTCGTCGTTGATGACAATGCCGCAAACCGGATCCTGGCCGCCCGGTGCCATAAACCGTACGAGCTTCATGGGCCGCTCCGTCCGCTCAGCCTATTTGCCGTCGATCCACTCTATGAGGGCATCCGCAGGCCGTGTGCCGCTGGCCACTAACCCATCGTCGCGCACCAGGGTGGGCGTCCCATTGAACTCGAGCGACTTGGCAAGGGCCTTGTTCTTTTCGACCGCTTCGGTGGTGCCGCACTTCGGCTCAGGCAGAGCTTTGCCGGCAAAGGCATCCTCCAGGAGGGTCAACGATTTATCACACAGGATCGTCTGTACCTTCTTATACGCGTCCTTATGCATATCGAGCGGGAACAGGAAGATGTAAAAAGCCACATCTTTCCGTTTCGCCAGCACCGACTTCAGTTCCTCATGCAACTTGCGGCAATAGGGGCAGTCGGGATCCGTGAACACCACGACCTTTTTCTTTGCATTCTTTGGACCCAGCACCATGGCGTCCTTCAGCGGGATCTTGCTGAAGTCCACCCTTCGCTCCGGCGCAGGTTTGCCGATCGATTCGATCGGCACGATCTGACCGGCGATCAGGTACTTCTTCGAAAAATCGATATAGAGCGTTCCCCGCCGGTCACCGGCATCCACCTCGACCTGCCAAAGCCCCTTGGCAGGAGCAAGTTTTATTTCGGTGACCTGCCCGTTCGGTGCGATCTTCTTGATGATGTCCTCAGCTTCTTTTTTCTCCAGTTTGTGGCAATCAATGCAATTGCCGGCACACCCCTCATGGCTCGAGAAGGCGTTCGTGGTGAATGGCAGAAGGAATGCCAAACCCAGGATCATTATGGCTATGCGTTTTTTCATCTACGGCTCCTTGTTCGGACAGCGGTGATCGTCGTCCGTCGTATTTTAAAAAGCTGCTGTTATTTTAAGCCCAGTACATCCTGCATATCATACAGACCGGGTTTCTTGCCCACGACCCACTTGGCTGCGCGCACGGCGCCCGCCGCAAAAGTGTCCCGGCTGTGGGCGCGATGAGTGATCTCGATCCGCTCGCCCTTGCCTGCGAACAGTACGGTATGTTCGCCCACGATGTCGCCGGCTCGCAGCGTCTGAATGCCGATTTCCTTCTTGGAGCGTTCGCCGATCATACCCTTGCGGGCATACACGCCGACCTCTTCGAGGTTCCGGTCGACCGCCTGGGCGAGCACCTGCGCCATCTTCATGGCCGTGCCTGACGGTGCGTCCTTCTTCATGCGGTGGTGCGCTTCGACGATCTCCATGTCGTAGTCCTCGCCGATGGTCCTGGCGATCTCGTCCAGGATCTTAAAGCAGAGGTTCACGCCGATGCTCATGTTCGGCGAGAGAACGCAGGGAATTTTCTGCACATAGGTGGCGACCACGGCAAGCTGTTCCTTGGTAAAGCCTGTCGACCCGATCACCGCTGCTCTGCCCAGTTCCGCGCACAGGCGGAGATTCTCAAGGCTGGTCTCGGGAGTGGTGAAGTCGATCAGCACATCCCCTGCCTTGAGCGCGGCCGCAAGATCATCGCTGATCTTGACGCCCATTGCAGAGACGCCTGCCGGGCCTCCTGCGTCCTGTCCCAGAAGTGCGTGCCCTTTTCTTTCCACACCCCCTGAAAGAGCAATGCCCTCCGAGGTCGAAAGTACGTTGACAATGCGCGAACCCATACGGCCGGCGGCACCAGTTACGATCGTTTTGATCATAGTAAACCTCTTTTCAACCACGAAGAATATTTTGCCACGAAGGCACTAAGACACGAAGTACGGCTTTAATTCAAAACAGTATTTTAAAAGGTTCTTACCATTCTTCGTGACTTCGAGTCTTCGTGGCAAATTTTTGCCCCTCTCGTCCGGGTTTAGGTATTTGCCTTAGATCAGCCCGTACTCCTTGAGCGTCTTCTTGAGCTTGTCCTTGTTTGCGTCGCTCATGGGGCAGAGTGGCAACCGGTACTCGTCCGAGATCTTGCCCATAAGCGCCAACGAGGTCTTGGCCGGGATGGGGTTCGTCTCGATGAACATGGCGGTGTGCAGCGGTTCCATCTTGTAGTGGAACTTCAGCGCTTCCTCCATTTTGCCGGCAAAGAAAGCGTCGAACATACCGGCGCAATCGGCTGGTGCCACGTTGGCGGTCACCGATATGGCGCCCACCCCGCCGATGGCAAGCATAGGCAGCGTGGTGAAGTCATCCCCGGAGATCACATCAAAATCCCTGCCGCAGAGCCTGATGATCTCGCTGATCTGCTTCAGGTCGCCCGTGGCCTCCTTGAGGCCTACGATGTTCTTGAGCTCCCGCAGGCGTGCCACCGTCGCGGGCAGCATGTTCACGCTCGTCCTCCCCGGCACATTGTACAGCACAACGGGAATGTCCACCGTCTCGGCAACATGCTTAAAGTGCTGATACAGGCCTTCCTGCGTGGGTTTGTTATAGTAAGGGGTAATGAGCAGCACGCCGTTCGCGCCGGCCTTCTGCGCGTACTTCGTAAGCTCCACGGTCTCGCTGGTGCTGTTCGAACCTGCTCCGGCAATAACGGGTACGCGCTTGTTCACGGTCTGCACCGTGAATTCCACCACCCGGTGATGTTCTTCATGCGAGAGCGTGGCCGATTCCCCGGTCGTTCCGCACGGAACGATCACGTCAGTCCCGTTCTTGATCTGGAATTCGATAAGGTCGCCGAGCGCCTTCTCATCCACCTTGCCGTGTTTGAACGGCGTCACCACAGCAACCATTGAACCTTTGAACATACCTGCCTCCTTAAGACAAAATGAACGAGTTTCGCGTTTATGGTTTGCAGTCAACGCGGAACTGAGAACTCGAAACTAGAAGAACAGATTCCCCTCGCAGATCACCTCTGCCTCGCCTTCGAGGTAAATGTCCCCGACCCCCCGGGCACCGCCTTCGAACGTGACCGTCAGTTTCTCCCCGCTGCGCGTCGTGACCTGGACCGGCGAGGCCACCATTTGGAGCGAACCCGCGACGAGCGCAGCGGCCACCGAACCGGTGCCGCATGCAAGGGTCTCGCCTTCGACCCCGCGTTCGTAGGTCCTGATCCTGAGCTTGTGCTTCCCCTCCACCTGGATGAAGTTCACGTTCGTGCCTGCAGGCTTGAAGAGGTCATGATAGCTGGTGCGTCTGCCGACGCCGTCAACGTCTTCCGTGGCGAGATCGCCCGAGAGGTAGACCACATGGGGCACGCCGGTATTGATATAGTGGCCTGTGCGAGCACCGCCTTCGAAAGGGATTTGAATGTTCTGACGCAGACCGCCGGCGTCCGTCAGCTGCACCTTTACCGTTCCTGCCTTGACCTCGGCCCGGATGATGCCCGCACGGGTCTCGAAGGCCATGGACCTTTTCGCGATCTTTTTGAGGAATGCAAACCGCGCGGCACAGCGCGAACCGTTTCCGCACATCTCGGCCTCGCTCCCGTCGGCATTGAAAAAACGCCACTTGAAGTCCACCTTGCGCGACGGCAGGATCACGATCAGTCCGTCGGCGCCGACGGAATAATGACGGTCGCACACGGTCTTGGCAAGCCCTTTCAGACCCTTCCCCTTCAATATCCCCTTCCGGTCATCGATCAGGATAAAATCGTTGCCGCTCCCCTGCATTTTATAGAAAGGAATCTTCTTCATTCTTGCCTTTACTTGCTTTTGTGCGAAGTTCATTCCGCAATCCGAATTCCGCATTCCGCATTTGCTGCATCAGTCCAGCCACCGCGGGACCTTTTCGCCCTTGACCAGCTCGCTATAGGTCTCGCGATCTCGCACAACGAAGTAGTCCGTCCCTCTGACGATCACTTCAGCGGCGCGGGGCCGGGAATTATAATTGGAGGACATGGAAAAACCGTATGCCCCCGCTCCCAGGACCGCGAGATACTCCCCCGGCTGTATGACCGGCAAACTCCGATCCTTGGCCAGAAAATCTCCGGACTCGCAAATGGGGCCTACAACATCGTAGGTCTCCTGGTCCGGCGACGTCGCCTGCACCAGCGGCTTGATGTCGTGATAGGCGTCGTACAAGCTTGGCCTGATGAGGTCGTTCATCCCGGCATCCACGATCAGGAACTTTTTTTCGCCGCTGTCCTTGCGGTATAACGCACGAGTCACCAGAATGCCGGCATTGCCCACCAGCGCCCTGCCCGGTTCCATCACTATGGTGCAGCCGCTCGCTTTCAGCATCGGCTTGATGGCCGCGGCAACCTCTTTCGGCAGCGGCGGGGTCTCGTCCTTGTAGGTGATGCCGATGCCGCCGCCGATATTGATGTACGTGATGTCCATGCCCGCGGCACGCAACTCCTTGACAAACCCGACCAGCTTCTCCAGCGCGTCGATAAAAGGCTGGACCTCGGTGATCTGGGAACCGATATGCTGGTGAACCCCGACCACTTCGATGTTCGAAAGCCCCCGGGCCAGCTGGTAGTATTCCAGCGCCTCTTCAATGGGGATGCCGAACTTGTTCTCTTTAAGCCCCGTAGAGATGTACGCATGGGTCTTGGGGTCGATGTTGGGGTTCACCCGAAGGGCGATCCGGGCCTTGGCATGCATCTCGTTCGCTGCGCGGTCAATGGCGATCAGTTCCTCGCCCGACTCCACATTGAACATGAGGATGCCGACCTTGAGCGCATATTCAATCTCATCGCGGCGCTTGCCCACCCCGGCATAGACGATCTTCTTGGGATCGACGCCGGCCCGCAGCGCCCGGAAGAGCTCCCCGCCAGAAACGATGTCCGCTCCGGCCCCCTCCTTGCCGAGCACCCGGAGGACCGCGCCGTTGGAGTTCGATTTGAGCGCAAAGCAGATGATGTTCGGAACGCCGGCAAAGGCTTTGTCAAAGGCACGATAGTGACTGGCAAGCGTATTGCTGCTGTACAGGTAGAACGGCGTACCTACGCGCTGCGCGATGGTGCTGACCGGCACTCCTTCGCAATAGAGCTCGCCGTTCTTATAGATAAAATCATGCATGGCACCGACCCTTCCGGCTGAACAGGGGCATCAATCCCCTGAAGTTCATCTCCAGTCCGTTCTTTTTTTTGTTCGCGCTCAATGGAGCTTTTCCATATAGGCCGCCTGTTCCTTGGAAGGCTGGCTCTCGTTGCCGGACTGGTCAACGGCGGTCACCGCATAGTAGTAAGACCTTCCCGGCAGCACGGTCTCGTCAGAATAGGTCGTTCGGGGGAGCGGTTTGTCGTTCAACCGCTCGCGGTCCCGCCCGCTCTTCGTCGAACGATACAGGTAGTAGCCGGCGATGTCCCCTTCTTTGTTCTCGTTCCAGGTGAGGAACACACGCCCTATTCCCGGGACGGCCGTGAGTCCTGTGGGCCGCTCGGGCGGCGTCACCTTGTGAGGCGTTGCAGTTGCTTCGGGAGCGTCGAGGCTCTCTTTCCAGGGCAGCGCCGGGCTGTCCACGGCACGGACCGTATAAAAATAGACTTTATCGTTCAGCGCGGTGCCGTCCGTATATGAGGTCGTTCTGAGGGGTTCCTTGTTCAGGGGCGTTTCTCCGTAGGCTCCCCCCTCATCACGCCGAAACACATTATATCCGATGAACCCGTTAAAAGCGCTGCCATCGGACCTCGTGGTGACCGTCTCCCAGGTGAGGTCCACGCGCTGCTCACCGCCAAGGGCTTTTACGCTGCGCGGCGGGGCAAGCGATAAAAGCGGTGCGGTCCGTACCTCGCCGGAAGGGGCTGCTACTTCGCCTTTTATTCCAAGCACAACGACGCGATATGCATAGACCCTGCCGTACTTCAAAGGTCCATCGCTCCAGAAGACCTTTCCGTTCCTGATCGTTGCAGGCGCAGGGTTGGCAAGGGCAACCGTGGCCACCTGGTGAAAGCGGGCCCGTTTCCGGTCCGGTTCGATCTCTGCGCGAAAGACCCGGAATCCGAAGATGCCGGCGAGGCTCATGTTCTTCCCTTCGGTATTTTTTGTCGGGACCGGCCAGGACAGGAACACGAAAGCGTCGCGCGCGACGGCCTTGAGGTCATGCACCATTTCGGGCCGGGGGCTGTCCGGCGTGAGCGGGTCGGTCTTTCTGCCGCACGAGGAGCTCAGCGCCACCGCAACCACCAGGCAGGCAGCCAGCAACCACCCGGGTCGGACCTTCATCGCTGCTTCTTAAGCATGGCGAGGCGTTTCTTCAGGTTCGTCGGCGCCGTGCCGCCCTGAGACGTCCTTCTGCCTACCGATGCCTCCACCGACAACGCCGCATACACGTCGTCTCGGATCAGGGATGATAATTTCTTATATTCCGCGAGGGGCAGGTCCGCCAGGCCCGACCGCAGTTCCAGGCAGCGCAGGACCGCCCTGCCCACCACCTCGTGTGCCTGCCGGAAAGGCATGCCCTTTTTGACCAGATAGTCCGCAAGATCCGTGGCGGTTATGAACCCGTCCTCGGCCGCGGTGCGCATGGCTTCGGGATGGACCGCAATGCCCTTCAGCATCTCGATATAGACCGCAAGCGAACGCGTTACCGTGTCCGCGGAATCGAAGAGCGGTTCCTTGTCTTCCTGCATATCGCGGTTGTACGCCAGGGGCAGGCCCTTCATGATCGTCAAAAGCGCGGTCAGATTGCCATAGACCCTGCCGGTCTTCCCGCGCGTCAGCTCAGCAACATCGGGGTTCTTCTTCTGGGGCATGATGGATGACCCTGTCGTGAAACCGTCGGAGATCGTGATGAAGCCGAACTCCGAGGACGACCACAGCACCAGCTCCTCGGACAACCGCGAGAGATGCATCATGATCTGGGCGCAGGCGGCCAGGAACTCGATCGCGAAATCCCGGTCCGATACGGCGTCCATGCTGTTCTCGCACACGCTGTCGAAGCCCAGCTCCTTTGCCACGAACTGCCGGTCAATGGGCAGCACCGTGCCGGCCAGGGCGCCGGCGCCAAGGGGCATCACGTTCACCCGGCGGAAGCAGTCCTCCAGGCGGCCGCGGTCACGCTGGAACATTTCATAGTAGGCTAGCAGATGATGGCCCAGCAGGACAGGCTGCGCCCGCTGCAGATGGGTGTAGCCCGGCAGCACCACGCTCTGGTAGCGGTCGGCCAGGACAACGAACACCCCCTGAAGCTTCGTCAGAAGGTCGTGGGTCTCGGTAATCACGTCGCGAAGATACATCCTGATGTCCAATGCAACCTGGTCGTTCCTGCTCCGCGCCGTATGCAGTTTGCCGCCCACGGGACCGATCTTTTCGATCAGCCGGGTCTCGATGTTCATGTGAATGTCTTCGAGCTCGACACTGAAATCGAAGGTGCCGCCCACGATCTCGGCAAGGACCTCCTGCAGCCCGCGGATGATCTGTCCGGCCTCTTTTTTCGTGATGATGCCGGTCTTCGCGAGCATGGACGCATGGGCGATGCTGCCCGCAATGTCATAGGGGTAGAGCTGCCAGTCGTAGGGGATAGAGGCCGTGAACTCCTCCACGAGAGCGTTGGTCGCCTCGGTGAAACGGCCGGCCCAGGGCTTTGCCTTGCCTGTGGCTTTTTTCGGTGCTGGCTTTTTTACGGACCTGGTTTTCTTGGCTGCCATATCGTATCAGCTACTTTCTTTTTATTTCCGATGAACCAGTAAGAAATATTTATTAGCCACATAAGTCACAAAAGACACAGAAAAGATCTTTTCGTTTTTACGCCTTACTTCTGTACTTTCTGTGCATTATGTGGCAAGCTTCAGTTTTAGGACTTCATCACAGATCTACTTTTTTGTCTGTGAAACTTTGTTTCCGATCCTGAGCCGCAGCGCATTCAGGCGGATGAAGCCTTCAGCGTCCTTCTGGTTATAGACCCGGTCTGCCTCGAAGGTTGCAAGCTCGGGATTATAGAGCGAGACGGTCGACTTGCGTCCCACGGTATCGCAGTTCCCTTTATAGAGCCTGATACGAGCCGTGCCGGTCACGTTCTTCTGCGATTCATCGACAGCGGCCTGAAGCATATGCCGCTCCGGTGCGAACCAGTAGCCGTAGTAGACGAGTTCGGCATAGCGCGGGACGAAACTGTCGCGGAGGTGCATGGCCTCGCGGTCCATGGTTATGGACTCCACTGCCCGGTGCGCCGCGTGCAAAAGCGTGCCGCCCGGCGTTTCGTAAACGCCGCGGGACTTCATGCCCACATAGCGGTTCTCGACGAGATCGATGCGGCCCACGCCGTGCGCTCCGGCGATGCGGTTCGCCTCTGCCAGAAGCGCAGCTGGCGAATAGTTCTTGCCGTTTATGGCAACAGGGTCGCCTGCCCGATATTCGACCTCCACATACTCGGGCTTGTCCGGTGCTTTTTCCACGGGCACGGCCATAGTGTACATGTCGGCCGTTGACTCGGCCCAGGGGTCTTCGAGCACGCCACCTTCATAGCTGATATGGAGCAGGTTCCGGTCCGTGGAAAAGGGCTTGGCCTTCGTCGCGGTCACGGGGATCTTGTGCTTTTCGGCATAGGCGATCAGTTCTTCGCGGCCCTTCATCGTCCATTCGCGCCAGGGCGCGATGATCTTGACATCGGGCTTCAATGCAAAATAGGTGAGCTCGAACCGGACCTGGTCGTTCCCCTTGCCGGTAGCGCCGTGGCATACCGCGTCAGCGCCCTCTTTGATCGCGATGTCGATCTGGCGCTTCGCGATCAGCGGCCGCGCGATGGACGTGCCGAGGAGGTAACGGCCTTCATAGACCGCATTGGCCCGCAGCATGGGGAACACGAAGTCCTGCACGAACTCCTCGCGGAGGTCGTCGATATAGATCTTGGAGGCGCCGGTCTTGATGGCCTTGTCCCTGAGCGGCTCCAGCTCCTCGCCCTGGCCGATATCGGCCGTAAAGGCCACAACCTCGGCGCCGTAGGTCTCCTTGAGCCAGGTGATGATGACCGACGTATCGAGCCCGCCGGAATAGGCAACAACGATCTTTTTAATGTTCTGACTCACCGATTACTCCGTACTTGCCTGCTTCACAAGCTGTTCATTCCGCAATCCGAAATCCGCAATCGAATTACGCTTCTACTATCTTGACCTTCATATCAACACGCTCGTTCGGGTTGTCGTTCCCGTCGCGCGGGACGGCAACGATCTGGTCCACGACCTCGATCCCGCTCTCCACTTCGCCGAAGACCGTGTACTGTCGGTCCAGGAAGGACGAATCCTTTACGCAGATGAAGAATTGGGAGCCCGCACTGTCCGGGCTGGCAGCCCGTGCCATGGAAAGGGTGCCCCGTTTGTGCGGCCGCGCATTGAACTCAGCCTTGATGGTGTAGCCCGGCCCGCCCGTTCCATGCTTACTTTTGTTCGCATCCTTTGAGTTCGGGTCGCCGCCCTGGATCATGAAACCGGGGATCACCCGGTGGAACGTGGTGCCGTCATAAAATCCCTTGGTGGCCAGGTCGACAAAGTTCTTAACATGCCCCGGCGCGACATCGGGAAAGAACTTCAGGGTGATGTTCCCGAATCTGGTCTCCAGCACTGCTTTGGTATCCGCCATGATCGCTATCTCCTCGCTGTTTTCTGTAAGCAACACCCCGAATTTCGCAATCCGAAATCCGCAATTGAGTTATTTTCCTTCTATGATCTTCACCTTCATCTCGATGCGCTCATTGGGATTGTCGCGGGCGTCGCGCGGCTGCGAAACGATCTTGTCCACGGCCTCCATGCCGCTCACCACCTCGCCGAACACAGTATACTGATGGTTCAGGAACGCGGCATCGGCCACACAGATGAAGAACTGCGAGCCCGCGCTGTTGGGATCGCTCGACCGGGCCATGGAAAGCGTGCCGCGCTTGTGCGGCCGGTCGTTGAACTCGGCCGGAATGGTATATCCCGGCCCGCTGGTGCCATAGGCACTCCGCCTAACAGGGTCCTTGGAGAGGGGATCTCCGCCCTGGATCATAAAGCCCGGGATGACGCGGTGGAACACCGTGTGGTCATAGACGCCCTTTTTGGCAAGTTCGACAAAGTTCTTCACATGGATAGGAGCAACGTCGGGAAAGAACTTCAGCGTGATATCTCCGAACTTGGTCTCGAGGACGGCCGTGGTCGTCGACAGTTTCTTGATCTCCTGCGGCGTGGGGGCCTTCGGAGCCTGCTGGGCGAACCCCGGCGTAACACTGAGCACGGCAACAGCAGCAATAACAGCGATAAGGATGTTTTTCATGTGGTCCCGCCTCCTCAAAAAGTATGGTAATCGTCTGATTGTACGGCAAAATACGAGCGAGATACAGTTTTACCAGAATCGCAGAGGGTTGTCAAACAAAACGTGGACTACGGGCGGTCGGCTCTGGACGAAAAGCTTTTTTTCGAGCTGCACTCCTGCCCCTCCTTGATACCAAGAGACTGCAAAATCTGCATCTGTCATTTGCGGAAGCGGAAGCAAGCTGGTATACTTTAGTTGGTCAGTGGAAAAATGGTGCTGCCATGAACGAAATGCACGATGAACGGCGGGATTTTGTGAGGGTCCCTTTCAATACCGAGGTAGCAATAACCGCCGGAGAGTGGTCGCTGCGGACCGGAACAGAAATCGATCTCAGTATGAGCGGCCTCCATCTTGCCGGGCTGGAGAAAGCGGTCCGCGACATGCCATTGCCGGGTACGTCCTGCAGAGCGAGCATCATTCTGGGAGGCGCTGGCCGGGCACGGATCGAAGCCGCCGGCAGGATCATCAGGTCAGAACCGGGCGAACTGGCCGTAGAATTCATCGAGATCGACCTCGACGGCTATCAGCATTTGCGCCAGCTCATTTTGAACAACAGCAAGGATCCCGAAAGAGCGGAACAGCAGTTCGATCAGCATCGGGGCATCAAGCGTTCTAAATAATTTATGGGGAATTTACCACTGGAGCACAGATAGGGCCTTCTGTCCAAGCAGCTAGTTCAGCTTCTGTGAATCAACAATTTCCCGGATTTTGTCCGGCTCAGACAATAAACACCACACGCGAGACAGCAACGAAAGGGGATACTTATGGTGCAGAAAGCAAGCAGCAAACTGACGGACCTGATGAACAAGGCGATCGCCCGGGAGATCCAGGTGTCCGTCCAGTACATGTGGCAGCATGTCATGGCCAAGGGCCTGAACTCGGCTGAAATATCCGATGTCTTCGAGGAGGTCGCCATTGCTGAAATGAAACACGCGGAAAAGATCGCGGAACGGATCTTCTATTTCGACATCGTACCCACGACCAAACCGGACCCCATCAAAGTGGGCGGCAGCATCGCGGAAATGCTCGAAACCGACGCTAAGGCAGAAGAGGAGGCAATCGAGCTTTACAAGGAGATCATCAAGCTGGCGCAGGCAGAAGGCGACAGCACGACACGGCTGCTCTTCGAGCAGATCCTGGCGGACGAGGAAGACCATCACGACAAGTTCACCACCCTGCTGGGGCGGTAGCATCGCCTCTTCGCGATGCTCAGACTCAAAGGAAAGGGCCGGGGCCATAGTCCCGGTCCTTTTTTCTCGTCAGGCGTCGTTCCTGGTCCTGCCCGGAAAATGGACTACCCGGTCAGACCGCAAGACGACAAAAAGCACCCGTCAGAGAGCAAAGATCTTTTCACTGGATGATGTCCCAGCTGTCTGAGAGCCGAGAGAATATGTTAAAAAATTCCCCCCTGCCATACTTCTTGCGTCCTGCCCTTCAGGCCGTTGGGATGGTAATGGTCATCATCTGCACCACTGCTTTCCCCGCAATTGCCGAAGATTCCGGGAATGTATTAGAGCGGCTGTTTCCCTGGCACGGACCATCCCCGCTCTTCTCGACAACGACCTCGACCCGGGAGGTGGAGAAACCTCCCCAGGTGCCGTTCAAGCAGGATGAAATGACCCCTCTGGGGCCTCCGGGACCGACGATCCTGGACACTCTCCAGGCCAGCATATCGAAGAACCTTCTCCAATCGTCCCAGTGGCTCGATTCCTTTTTCTACGACCCACGTTTCGCGGCAGAAGAGAACGAGACCCGCGCCGCTCTCCGATACGAGGGCTTTATCGAAGAGCATGCCCGCCTGGCCTTCAAGACCAAGGTACAGCTCGTCCTGGTCCTGCCGCAGCTCAAGAACAAGGCGCACCTCGTGATCGCTGGAGACCCCAGTGAAAACAACCCGAACCAGCTGGGGCAACCGTTACTCCCCCCACCTATCGGGACCAACCGGAGCACCACAGCCGCCCTCGGGTACGAGCTCTTGTCCGATGAGGTGCAGAACATCAACGCCAAGCTTGGGCTCCGCTACCGAAACGGGCACCTCGTGGTGTTCGTCCGGCCTCATTACCGGCGGCTCTATCACCTGGAAGAAGGCTGGGACCTGAGGTTCACCCAGGAATTTCCGTACTGGACGGATACCAAGTGGTCGTCATCGACGACGATAGACCTCGAACGGCCCTTTGGCAAAGAATACTTTTTCCGCGCCTCCCTGAACGGAAGCTGGTACGAGGAACAGCCGGGGTACACGTACGGGCTGCTCTTCTCCCTGACCCAGCCCCTCAGCTCGACCAGCGCCATGAGCTATGACCTGGGGGGAAGTTTCCAGACCGGCGCACCCAATGCGACGCAAAAGGTTCTGTTCCCCGGGCAGCCCCCCGGAGGACTCGGCCTGAGGTCTGACCATGGCGCCCACGATATTCTGGTGACCGTTGCGGTCGATACCCGCTATCGCCAGCGGTTCTGGCGGGACTGGCTTTACTTCGACATTACGCCGCAGGTGCGTTTCCCGCGCGACCGCCGGTTCAATCCGGTCCCGGGGATCCTCTTCGGGCTTGAGGCGCAATTCGGGAAGGCAAAGTAAGATCGAACGGTCTTGGCCCGCAAAAAAAGGGCTGGCCATCTGGCCAGCCCTTTTCTGTTTCCTCTTTTATGCCTGTCTTGATCGCCGCTGTTACGGTGCGATCGTGAACGCGGCATTCGAGATGTCATTGCTCAGCGACTTGTTCGCAGCCGAGTACGACACCACCTTCACCTTGCACTTAACCGACGATACCGCCGGCACATCGGTCCACGTAAAGCTCGCTCCCGTCACATAGTCCGGCGTGATCGGGTGCCAGTTCGTACCATCCGTCGTGTAGTACAGAATGAACTTCTCGGCCTGCGCCTGAGCATGCCATTGGATCAGAACGGGAATGCCTGTGTGCAGCGTTTCTCCGCCGTTCGGGTAAACGACGGCGGTCTTTCCATAAGGGCTTATTCTGACCGAATCTATCCAGCCCGCATCCAATCCCGAACTTATGGTCGGGTCCTTCGTATAGGTCCAGCGAAGCGTATGCACCGCGCCCGCGTTGCCGGTCGTGACGCTGTAGAGCTTCTGCTGCCAGCTCACGTTCCCGCTGATCTTTCCTTTCTCGACCCCGTCAATGGAAAAGTGCAGGAGATCCTTGTTGCTCTGGGACGAGACCTTCTGGAAGAACGCGAGCGTGAAGGTGCCGGTCACCTGGGTCTGTATCCACGAGCTGCCGCCGGCGCCTACCCTTCCACTCTGGGCAGCACTGCCGCCTGAAGCGAAGACGGCGCTCTCACCGAACCAGGAGGCATCACCGCCCGTGGTCCAGCTCCGTGCGGGATCGGCGGTCAGGGTATCTGTGGCGGATGCCAGGGAATCGTTCACCACCGTAAGCGTTGTGGCGGTGAAGCTCGCGGTTACGCCGCCTAGGGTGAGCGAGACAACCGATGCGGTGCCATAGTCGATAGAGGAAAGTACCTGCACTCGTATACCATCCCCGCTGTTCACCGTACTTGCGGCAGTCGTAAAAGCGCCGCCGTTGACCGAGTAGGACCCGCCGATGACATTGATCGCGGCGGCCGAGTTGATGCCCGTCACCGTAGCGGTATTGGAGGTGACGAGGACACCGAGGGCAATGCCTGTCTGCGATGCAAAACTGAAGGGGTCCGGCGTCGTGTCCGCCGACCCGGTGGTGACCGTGAACACGGCGGTCGCGCCGCCGATCGTGAGCGTTGCGCTTTTTGCCGTTGAGTAGTTTGGCGATGATGCAACGCGCACTATCACGGTCTTGCCGTTCGTGATGGTGCCGGCAACGCTGGTGAAGGCGCCGCCGGTGACCGAATAGGTGCCGCCGGTGATGCTGATCGTCGCCGCGGCATTGATGCCCGACACCGTGATCGCATTCGATGTCAGGGTCGTGCCCAGGGGCACGTCGTTCTGCGCATCGAAGGTGAAGCTGTCGGGCGTCGTGTCCTTCTGAACGGACCAGGCAAAGTGGGCGGGCGTCTGGTCCACATTCCCGGCGATGTCGATGGCCCGCACGTCGAAGGTATGGCTTGCCTCCGCCAGACTGGCGTAGGCCTGCGGGCTGGTGCAGGGCGCGAAGCTGGCGCTGTCCAGTTTGCACTCGAAGGCGGCACCGGGCTCCGAGGTGAACGAGAAGCTTGGTGAGCTCGTCGCCGACGGGTTCGCCGGGTGGTCGGTGAGGACCGTATCGGGCGCCACCGTGTCCACGGTCCAGGTCACCGTGGTGGCGACGAACTGCCAGAGATCCCAGCGGTCCTTTGCGAATACTTCGACCGTATGGCTCCCGTCGGCCAGGCCCGAGAGGCTGATGGGTGTGGCTACGGGCCTCGTCGTGGAGAGTGACCCGCCGTCCAGCCGGTATCGGTACTCCGTATTCTCCGCGCCTCCCACCGTCAGGACCGCGGTCGTTGCCGGGGTGCTGCCGACCGGGGCTCCCATGACCACGGCGATGGGCAGGGTCCGGTTGATCACGAGCGGCGGCGCATAGGTACTGAGCGTCGTGGTCCCGTCGCTGATGATCGCGTAGACATGATAGGTCCCGTCGCCCAGGCCCGAGATGTCCCAGGTATAGGTATTGCCCGGATCGTTCTCGCTGATATTGGAATCGATCACGGTGCCGTTATAACCCTCGCCCGTCGTGTCATAGCCCAGCGTGATCATGGCGTTGCTGTCCGGATCGCTGTCGATCCACGTGATGGCGTAGGTCTGGCCCTTGGTCAGGTAGCTCGAGACGCCCGGCGTGACCAGCGTGATGGACGGCGGGTCGTTGTACCCGTTGTTGTTCACGAAGAAGGATGCCAAGGCCGTCCAGGGGCCGGCGAGACCGTGAACATCCCTGGCGCGCGCGCGCCAGTAGTACCAGGTATTGTCCGAGAGCCAGCCGTTCATGGTCCAGCTGGTGCCCTGATCGACGGCGCTCTTGACCAGGGAGTGGAGCCCGTACTCGCTGTACACCTCGAACTCGTAGGTCAGGACGTCCTGATCCACGTCGAATGCGGCGTTCACCGAGAGCTCGGGGCGGATCGTAGTGACAGCCGCCGCGTCGGCGGGGTAGTTGATCGTGGGCGTCGCGGGTGCTTCGTTCGCGATATTGACAAAGAACGTGGCGGCGGTTGTCCAAGCGCTCTCTGCTGCGCCGTCGCTTGCCTTGACGCGCCAATAGTAGCGCGTATTGTCCTGGAGCGCTGCCGGCGTCCAGCTGGTGCTGCCCGCCCCAACCCCCGTATGGATAACAGGCGAAGCCTGCAGGCTCTCTCCGGTAAAGGTGTTGTTGCTGGCGATCTCGAAGAGGTAGGCCGGAACAGTGCCTTCGGGATCCGTCGAGTTCAGCACGGTCAGGGTCTGGGTCGTTGCGCCAACCTCGCTGCCCGATGCCGGCGCTGAGATCACCGGAACGGTCGGGCTGGCATTGGAAGCATTGACGTAGAACCAGGCCGTCGAAGTCCAGGGACTTACGGCCCCAAAGGGGTCCCGCGCCCTGGAGTGCCAGTAGTATACGGTATCTTCCTGCAGCGCCTGCGTGGTCCAGGTTTCTCCTGCCCCGGTCACGGAATCAACGGTGTTGGTGAAGCTGCTGTTCAAGGAGACCGTGAACTCATAGGTCAGCACGTCGCCGTCGATATCGCCGCCCGGTATCACACTCAGCATCGGGGTCAGCGTATCGATCTGCACGCCGATGGCAGGAGCGTTGATGGCGGGCCGCAGCGGTGCATCGTTGGCCATGTTCAGAAAGAAGGTGGCTGACGACATATATACCGATGACGCAGCACCGTCCTTTGCCAGGGCGCGCCAGTAGTAGCGGGTGTTATCGTTCAGCTGCCGGCTCACGGTCCAGGTGGCCGTGTTCCCCGAGGGCAGCGGGCCGACCGTGCCGTGGGCGACGACGATGCTGAAGTCGGCAACCGGACTCACCTCGAAGCGATAGGTGAGCGGGTCATTGTCGCCGTCCGTTGCCGAAACGCTCAGCTGCGGCGTTCGGTTCGCGACCTGGCTGTTGGAAGCCGGGGCCACCAGAACGGGTATGGCGGGCGGCACATTATCGAACAATGCGGACACCGTGCAGTTTTTGTGGACCTGGCCGGTGGTGTAGCTGTTGTTGCCCACCGGCGCAACACCGCATCCAGATACTGACGTTAGGTGATAACCGGCGTCGGGCGTTATGGTGAACGTTGCGGTGCCTCCCGGGTCCACCATAATGGAGGTCGCCGGGTTAAAGCTGCCGTTCGGTCCGGGGTCCGGCGTCACTGCATACTGCCTCAGGGCAAAGGTAGCCGAGATCGCGCAATCCTGCGCGATAGAACCGGTGGTGAAGAGATTGCCGACCAGCGCCCCGTTGCACCCTGACGCTCCGACGAGCGTATATCCCGGCATGGGTACGACGGCGAAGGTCTTCTGGTCACCGAGGTACGCTGTCTGCTGCGTCCCCGGGATGATGCTTCCATGCTGATTCGCGGCGGGCGTGATGGTAAAGGTCACTGCCGTGAACAGGGCATGCACGCCTTTGGACCAATCCATGGTCAGCTGGCAATCCACGGCACTGCCGCTGCAGTCACCGCTCCAGCCGCTGAAAACTGAGCCGGGACCGGGTGTTGCGGTCAGGGTGACCGGGGCTCCCGGATCGCTTTGCATACTGCAGGTGCTGCCGCAATCGATGCCTGAAGTGCTGGTAACGGTCCCGTAGCCGGTTTTGGTCACGCTGAGCACCGGCTGCGTTCCGAAGGCGTCGATCGTCACATTACAGTCGAAGGTGATCGGGCCGGTGGTGTATGTTAACCCTGACAGAATGCCGTTACAGCCGTTATCGGCGACGGTGGGATAATGTCCTGCTACGACCGCTATGGTAAACGACGTCGTGCTGCCATAGGTCACCAGTTGCGGCGTATCGGGAGAGATACTCGTCATATAGGCGCCGGCGCCCGGCCTCACCGTGAACGAGGGCTCGGCCAGCTGGATATCGATGCCGGTCACGTCCTCGGAGGTCGGACCATCCACCTGCAGAGGGAAACCGAAGCTGTCCGTATGTTCGCCAAAAGGCTCGCCTGGATCGTAGATGCCGTTCCCGTTCACGTCCATAAAGGCCTTCACATATCCGCCGCCATAAGAACGGACGGTCAAGGCATATGCCCCGAGGTGTCTTTTCTTAAAGACCGAGGTGTGGGGCCATCCATTCCCGCTAAAGGGATCGACCCAGATGATGACGCGGCCGGTCTGTACGCCGCTGTAGCTGACCGCGCCTTTCAGGAAGTAGGGCGTGGGAAGTTCCAGGTAAAGATCGACCCCGTCACGCACCTGCTGGCCTGGCTGGACCTGAACATAATCTGCCTGGTCGAAATTATAGACGGTCATGTACCCGTAGCCGGCAAAGTAACTGGCGGGGAAATTCCCGTTCACGGTCCTTGCCTCTGCCTGGACCATATAGTAAGACGCGGGAACTACGGCAGACCAGGTGCCGGCAAGAGGACCTGCGTAATTTGTCTCGATGGCCGAATCAATGAGCCACCGGTTCTTTGTCACATCGAAGAGATTGATCCGGGCGTCGCTGGGCGGCTGCCAATCCGCCGCGATCATTCCCGTCATCAGAGTCCCCTGCTGCAGTGCGAAGTTGACGTTCGGCGTCACCGTCTTATCCAGAACATCCACCGACGTGGATTCGCCGCGGAAGGTCACGCCGCCGTAGAACTGCCCGACAAAGTACTTCCCGCTGAAGGTGCTGGTTCCGGGAAGCACGGCCACAAAGCTCCTGCCGACGGGCACGCCACCGAGCACAAAGATACCATTCTCATCGGTCAGGGTCGATGCTGTTTCTGTCCCGTCCTGCAGCACTGCCCGCACCAATACGCCCGCAAGTGAATCGCCGCCGTCGTCCAGAACCGCGCCGGTGATGGTTCCACCTGAAACGAGGCTGAAGTCGATCCCCGCCGTGACATTCCCGCCAACGACCGCGACCGCCGAGTAAGTCTCCCTGCTCAGCACGTTGCTATACACCTGCCGGACCAGCATTGCATCGGCTGCAGCCTCTGCCATGACCAGCCAGTTGCCTGCGGGAATCCCTTTAACTTCATAGGCGCCGTTGGTCGTGGTCTCGGCTGTGGCCAGCAGGACAGGCGTGAAACCGGAGGCATCATACACCTTGACCGCCGCATTGAGCACGCCGGCCGACGTAGTGGCACTCGTGACCACGCCGGAAATGCTGCCGGACAGCGCAAGCATAAAGTTGATATTGGGAGTATCCAGTCCTGATTCCACGAAAACATTATTGGCAGAAGCCGCACTCCGCGTGTCGTTATAATACTCGCTTAAATAAAATGTTCCGGTTGCGTCAGCCTGGACCTTATAGGTGTTCGGCATAACATTGGCGATCGTGTAGGCGCCGCTCCCGTTGGTCTGGACGGAGACATTCTGAGTGCCGTTGCCTGCCCGCACCCAGATCCCGGCCAGGGGATCACCGTTCTCGGTCTGCACCACGCCCGAAATGCTGCCCTTTTTACCAAGGAAGATGCCAATAGACTGCGGCCCGCCCCATGCATAGACCTGGACCGGCTGCGCGCTTGCCCGATCAAATGCGTTATCGAAGTATTCACTGATATAGGAGGTCCCGCCGGCATCGGCAAATATCGTATAGTCTCCGTCGGGAAGACCTATGATGGTGAAGTACCCGTCCGCCGAGGTCCGTACGATCCGGGTAGTGGTCCCGTTGCTCACGGTCACCGATATCCCGGCGATGGGCGCCCAGCTTCCCTCTTCCCGGACACTGCCGGCGAGTTGCGTGGTGGGAGCCAGGGAGAAATTGATGTTCTGCGTCGCGGACCCGGCGATGACCGTAACCGTCGCAGCAGACGCGAGATCAACTGCATTGGAATAGTATTGAGCCATGAACACGTCTGCGTAGGCCTCGGCATAGACCTTATAGGCCCCTGCCCGAAGTCCGGTGATCAGATAGGTGCCGGCGTCGCTGGTCTGCGTCGCGCCGATGAAGCTCCCGGTCACCGGATCGAGAACATAGACAGCAACGCCTCCTCCCGTACCGCTGAACAGCTCCTGCCCGGTCACGGTGCCGGAAATGCTCCCGCCGGCAGCGAGTGCGACATCGACGCCCTCTGCCGAACCGCCAGTTGCCACGACCACTGCAGCTGCCCCGGCCAGGGTATCCGCAGCAGGATGGTATCTCTTGGGATAGGTCAGGGTCTCGGCCGAGACCACGTAGCTACCCGGCTGGACCCCGATGATGGTATAGGTCCCGTCTGAAAGTGACTGGGTCCCGTACATGCCCTCAGGTGAACCACCCGACGCGACCACGGCCGCACCGGCGATCGGCAGCCCGCTGCCGGCTGTTCTCACGGTGCCGGTGATCGTGCTGAGCCGGGCAAGGCTGACATTGATCCCCGCGGTCTCGGCCCCCACAACCACCGCCACCTGTGCAGCCGAGAGCTGGTCATAGGTATTGTCATAGTATTCAGACGCATGGAGCAGATGGGTCACGAAGACCATATAGTTGCCGGTCCGCAGCCCCGAGGCGACATAGGCGCCGTTCGTGTTCGTCTGGACGGAAACGATCAGCGGTTGGCCTTCTCCGGTGCTTGTTACGGTCACGGTCGCATCCGCGATAGGCTGACCGGTCTCGTCCTCGATCACGGTTCCCGACAGGGAACCGAGCTTCTGCAGCACAGCATTGATGTTCGGCGTGTCGACCCCGAAATCCACGGCCACCGGAGTTGCCGTGATCCAGCCGACGCTGTTATCGAAATATTCTTCTATATATAAGGGATGAGCGATCCGGACGGCGTAGTTTCCGCTCTGCAGTCCCTGGAGCGTATAGCTGCCCGTCGCACTGGTCTGTACGTCGCTGACAAGGGTGACGTCGGGCAAGATGAACGCCTGGACCTGCGCGCCAACGATGGGGCGTCCTCCCTCGTCCTTCACGATCCCCGAAATGGACCCCATGCTGTCAAGGGTGATATCGATACCGGGGATCTGGTCGCCCACGGTCAGAGGAACAGGAATGGCGAGCTCATACTCATAGGCACTGTAAAAATATTTCCCGATATAAAGGGAATGGCTGGCATAGATCGTGTAACTGCCGGTATCCATGCCCAGAAGCGTATAGCTGCCGTCGGGTCCCGTCGTAGCTTGCGTATCGTAGGAGGCGCCGACCGTCACCACGGTCGCCCCCACGACCGGAGCGCCGTTGCTGTCCTTGATCACCCCAGAGATCGACCCTGCATCGCCAAGGGAAAAGTTGATGTTCGGGGTGACGGCCCCGGAGAGCACTGCCACGGGTGTCGCGGTGTCGATGCCGGCTGCATTATAGTAGTAGCCGCCGATGTATGGGGTGCCGTGTGCTACTGCCTGGACAACATACGATCCGGCACCTACCCCGCTGGTCGTATAGGTACCGTCAGAGACGGTTACACCGGTGCCTACAACATTGCCCGATGACAGCAGGTGAACAGTGACGCCTGCCGCCGGGCCGCCGCTCTTGTTCGTGATCCTGCCCGAAACCGCTCCCCCATGCTCAAGGGTAAAATTGATGCTCGATGCAAGCTCGTCAAAGGGAGACACCAGCGTGGCCTGATAGAATACCGTGGTATTATTGAAGAACTCCATGATATACGTGGGGGCCGTTGCCACAAGCCCGTACATATCGTCAGGAGAGAAGTTTACCGGGATAGCATAGTGGCCGTCGGCGTCGGTCTGGGCCTCGCCGGCAAGATCGAAGGTGCCATAAACATAGGCCTGCACTGTCGCCCCTTCTATCGGATTTCCGGAGTTCTGGTCGGTCACCCTGCCCGAGAGCAAGAGCTCCTGAGCATCTGCTGACGGTGAAAAGAACAGAATCAATGCCGCGATCAAGCCCAGGGTCATCTTCTTCATAGAACCTCCTGCGTTCGTAAAAACCAGCGATTTATCATTTCAAAAAGCAACATTATGCAATCTTTGTATCATCAACTTTTTAGTTTGTAAAGATTATTTTTAATT
>JBGQDI010000018.1:0-21620 GCA_041495765.1 Nitrospirota bacterium | reverse complement strand
GGCATTGTGCGGCAAATGGTGGCTCAGGAGGCACTGCAACTGAGCGAAAGCAAATACCGGAAGATCTTTGAGAATGTGCAGGATGTGTTCTTTCAAACTGATGTGAACGGCATCTTCACCGATATCAGTCCCTCTATTTTACGATATTCGGGCTACCGGCGAGAGGAGTTGATCGGGACACCGGTAGTGCAATACTACTGGGACCCGCAGGACAGGACCGGTTTCGTGACTGCACTGCAGCAAAAAAAAGAAATTGCTGATTTCGAGATCCGCATGAAGGCAAGGCATGGCGGTCTCGTGCATGCCTCCGTTAATGCGCATTTGCTTTACGATGCAGCGGGAATCCCGACAGGTGTCGAGGGCTCGATCCGGGACATCACCGAGCGAAAGCATGCGGAAGAGGCGTTACGTAATACCAATGAGCTGCTGGAGCGGGTGTTCTCCGTCGGACACATCCAGATCGCGTACATGGACCGGGATTTTAATTTTATCCGGGTGAACGATGCCTACGCAGCATCGACCGAAGGGCGATCACCGGAATACTTCATCGGCAAAAATCATTTTGCTCTGTATCCTTACAAGGAGAATGAAAGGATATTCCGCTCCGTGATCGAGAGCGGAGAGCCTTACCATGCTTATAATCGTGCTTTTGAATATGCAGGCCGCCCCGAGCGCGGGATTTCCTACTGGGACTGGACCTTGCTGCCCGTAAAAGCAGCGGACAAGTCGGTCCAGGGCCTCGTCATGATCTTGCAGGATGTGACCGAGCGGCGGCGCAGCGCGGAAGAAAAGGAAAAACTCGAGCACCAGCTCAGGCAGGCGCAGAAAATGGAGGCCATCGGCCAGCTCGCGGGCGGCATTGCGCACGACTTCAATAATATTCTATCCACGATCATCGGGTATGGCAGCATCCTGCAGATGAAGATGGGAAAGGCCGACCCGCTGCGGGTGAACGCCGACTATCTTATTGAAGCTGCCAACCGGGCAGCTCATCTCACCAGGAGCCTTCTTGCGTTCAGCCGGAAGCAGGTCATGAACCCCCGCCCGGTCGATCTGAACGGGATCATGACGAATGTGGAACAGTTCCTGAGGCGCATCATCGGAGAGGACATTGAGATCAGAACAAGGACGGCGGGCGGCGAGCTGATCATCAATGCCGACACCGGGCAGATCGAGCAGGTACTGATGAACCTGGCCACCAACGCAAGGGATGCCATGCCGAAAGGCGGCGTCCTGGGCATCGAGGCGGGTCTGCTGCGCATGGACGAGGAATTCATAAAAGCCCATGGATACGGCGAGGTGGGTGACTATGCCGTGATCAGTGTAAGCGATTCAGGTATGGGCATGGATGGGGAAACGAGAAAAAGGATCTTCGAACCATTCTTCACTACCAAGGAACTGGGACGGGGCACCGGGCTCGGCCTTGCGATCGTGTACGGGATCGTGCAACAGCACCATGGATTCATCAACGTCTACAGTGAACCAGGCAGCGGGACAACGTTCAGGATCTATCTGCCGATCGAACATGCCGCTGTTCCGGAAGCGCCAGTGCCGGAGAGTGCCTACCCTGCGCGAGGCAATGAAACGATCCTGCTGGCAGAGGATGATGAGACGCTGAGAACCATGACCAGCACCATTCTTCAAGAGTTCGGCTATACGGTGATCGCCGCTGTTGATGGGGACGATGCACTGCTGCAATTTCGTGAGAACGAGGACCGGATCCAGCTTCTGATGCTCGACATGATCATGCCGAAAAGGACCGGCAACGAAGTATACGAGGAGATTGTCAGGAGAAGGCCGGATATGAAAGCGATCTTCATCAGCGGATACACCCCCGAGCGCATGCGGATCCGCACAGTCGCCGGACAGGGAATTGCGGAGATCCAGAAACCGATCCTGCCGAAGGACCTGCTCCGGAAGATCAGAGAGCTCTTGGACACGAAGTCGATCTGATCAGCGCGTTTCCCGGCAGTCCGGCATCGACCAGGGTGCGCCGATGATGGCGTATTATTTCAGCAGCGATTCCTTGTCCGTTGCCAGAGCAGGTGAGGGGATCAACTTCTGGTAAGAACCACCCCCGTTCCCGTCACTCGAACTCTGGAAAAGCAGTTTTGCAAGCTTGAACACATTCAGTTTCCAGCCTTTTATCGGCCAGTCTAGCTCGTGTTTGTCACAGACCAGGTCCAGCGTGTTCAAGCTGAAGATCTCTTCCCGCAGCGAATCATCGATGCTCGACAGATCCTTGATCCGGGCGTTCAAGGCCACCGCGCGCTCAAGATGGTTCCTGACCTTTGCCGCGGTCTTCTGGCTTATGGCACCGTACTTTTCCTTGATATTAAGCAGGCCCAGCGCTCCGTCGTAGGTCGCCTTCACGATCTCGTCGCGGTTCATCCATTTTGTCTCATAATTCAACGCATACTTCCAGCTCGGCATGAGCATGGCCTTCCGGTGTTCTGCGAGGGTCTTCGAGAAGAACGTGTATCCGTATTTTTCGGGATTCTCAAAGATCATGCTGCCAGGGTCGATGAAGGGCGCGAGCGGTGCAATGAGCGGAAGGATCTGGCCTTTGGCGGTGCTCATGTCGAACCGGTCGAGAAGCTGGCCGCAATAGTCCACGGTCCCCATGACCGAATCATAGGTCTGGTTCGGAAGCCCCACCATGAAGAACAGGTCGATCCGTTTGCACCCGACGGTGATGAGCGTCCGGATCATGTCTTCAAGCGCTTTATTGTCATAATTTTTCCCGAACATCTTCCTGACATTGATGTCGTGGGATTCCGGTGACATTTCCACATTGAAGGTCCTGATCGAATCAGCGGCCTTTTGCAGGAAATCGGCCGGAGGCGGCGTGAAGAACTCGATGCAGACCTCGTTCCTGACGCGGTGCTTCTTCATGGCGTCCAGGAACCGGTCGGCATATTCCCTGCCTGCCATCAGCAGGTCTCCCAGCACGATGACCGGCGCGCCGGTATACTCCGATATCCTTTTGATGTCATGGGCCACGAGTTCGGGTGAGCGGAAACAGGCCTTGGAGCGCAGGCAAACCTTATTGAACGCCGAGATCGAGCCCCCGCAGGTGCCGCAGTTATGGTTGCAGCCACGGCAGGTAAAGACCGCGGTCACGGGATAACTGAGCCAGTACTTAAAGGGGATATACCCGGAGGGGTCCAGATATTTGAGCACCATCTTCATGAGATGGGGATAGTCGAAATCGATATAGTCCATGGTCTCGGGCTGAAACGACCGCTCGTTGACGACCGGATTACCGTCCGCGTCCCTCCACACGAGGTTGGGGACCCGTTCGTAACCGCGCCCTTCCTTGATCGCTTCCATGAGCTGGCGCACCGGTTCTTCCGTAGAGTCGCCGCACATGACAAAATCGACGAACGGGTAATCGCGCATGATCTCTTCGTGGTAATAGGTCGAGCTCAGGCCGCCCAGGATGACCGGGACATCAGGATGGAGCTTTTTGCAGAGCTCGGCAAGGCTCAGGCTTCCATCCACGTGAGGAAGCCAGTGGAGGTCGATGCCGAAGGCGACGGGTCTCAGTTTGGCGATGAACGGTTCAGGGTCGAAGCGGCGGTCCTGGAGCATCTTGAGCGCCAGGTTGATGATCCTGACCGACAGACCGTGTTTGTGCAGATATTGCGAGATCGTCAGGAACCCGATGGGATAGATCTCAAAAATGGAGGATGACGGCACGACGTCGCTCACGGGGCCGTAAAAGAGCGGCAGCTCCCGGAACTTGAACACACTGGGCGGGTGCAGGAGGATCAGGTCTGTTCTGTGCATGCACATTCTCCCTGGAACAGTTTTTCCGTGTACTCGTCGCATATTTGGGCGGAAACGTTCTCCATAGTGTCGAAAACGTTCTCCGCAAAAGCGCCGATCGCCCGGTTGAAGGGCGAAAAAAGCTTGATGGAGTTGGTCAATTGCCGGGTTTCCAGGTTATACAGATGCAGGATTTCCAACAGAATGTCGCGGAATTCTGATCCCGTGTACGTTGTGCGGACCACTGCTGAAAAGGAACGTGCGTCACCCCAGGCCCGCATGACCTCGACGGCCGTGGTGGACAACCGAAGGATCCTTTTTTTTCTGATATCAGCGATGTCCTCGTAGCGGACCTTGATGGAGAACGAAGGGATCAGTAAACGGCGCACGAACACCTTGTCAACGGTCTTCGTTCTTTCGAAGATATCCTCGATGTCCACGTCGCCCGGCTCTTTTCCCGAAGCCAGGGCTTCCGCCGCCTGCTCGATGATCAGGCGGTCTTTGTCGGTCTCTTTCTTGATATTTGCTTCCAGATAGGCGGAAAGAAAGGGGAAGGGGACCGAGAACAACGAATGGCCCGTAAGGCGCTCGATACAGCGCCGTGAATAGTCATGCAGAAAATCATTGTCCTTTTCGCATAAAATACCGACGTTATCCACTTTTTCTTGCCCCGTATATGGTCGCGATCCCCAGGGTCAGCGAATCCACGGTCACCGCGGTAAAGCCGCTATCCGTTATGATCTGCCTGAACTCATCAGGGGGGTAAAAGGCATTGATGGACCGCGGCAGGTACAGATAAGGCGCTGCTGCTTTGACGACCAGCTTGCCGATGAACGGCATGATCCAGAAGACATACCATTCATAGAGGCTCCGGAACCAGGTCATGTGCGGCCGTGTCAGCTCCAGGCAGATGAACCTGCCTCCCGGTTTCAGTACCCGTTTGATCTCCTGCAGGGCGACGGCAGTATCGGGAATATTTCTCATCCCGAAAGAAACCGTGACCAGGTCAAAGGTGTTATCCGGGAATGCCAGGGCCTTGGTGTCGGAAAGGATAAAGGAAAGGTTGGTGTGGCGTTCCGACGATTTTTCACGAGCCCGGTCCAGCATTTCGTTACAGAAGTCCGCTCCCGTGACCAGGCCGGTCTCGCCGACCTTTTCGGCAAGGATGAAAGCCAGTTCTCCGGTACCGGTGCAGACATCAAGGACCCGCTCGCTGACCGTTATCCCGGCTGCCTGGACCGCTCTGTTCCGCCAGTAATGATCGAAGCCGAAGCTGAATCCGGTGCTTAAAAAATCGACGTGTGGCGCCACCGTCGAAAAGATGTTTTTTATAAAGAGGTCTCTCTGTTGTAAGGACATGGTTAATACACGAACTGCCCGAGAATGATCAGCACCAATAAGGCAAAACCAATGAGCACCGTCAGAAAACCAAAGATAATGCCCGTATCGGTTATCCAGTCCGCCTGGGCTTCGGCCGCGTACTGATCCAATTTGTTCTCATCGGCAAGGCGCTTGTATTCCAGCGGCCGTTCATGCTTCAGTTCTTCGAGCGTCATATTTCCGGTAAAGATGACCGGGTCCATGGGGAACTTCTCCGGCCGCATATGGGTATTGAAAAAATGGATCGTGAAGATGAACCCGGCAGCCAGGAGCGCTTCGTCGCTGTGGATGACGGTCGCTATGTTAAACGCCCAGCCGGGTAAGAACTGACCGAAGAACACGGGAAACCACAGGAAGAGCCCGGAGACGCCGATCATGCCAACGCCCCAGAACACTGCCCAGTAATCGAACTTTTCCCAGTAGGTCCAGTGGTCCAGCTGAGGGCGGGGGCCTTTGCCGAAGAACCACTTGAAGTTGCTGATGATGTCCTGAAGGTCTTTTAGCCAGGGGACCATGGATTCAGGGCCAAGGATGTTGAACTTGAATTTTCTGACGACGGCTATGTCGTACACCACATAACCGATATGTGCTGCAAAGTAGCCAAAGGTGACGGCGGCGCAGATGCGATGGATGAGGGCGGCACCGTGGTATCCCCCGAGAAGTTTGGCCAGCCACGATGCCCAGGGCGCCTGGGCGTACTTGATCGGCATCCCGGATGCGACCAGGCCGATGAAGCTTACGGCAATGACCACATGCAGGACCCGGTGATAGGCATTGAACCTTTTTACCAGTGCCATGTTACAGCCCTCCTTTTTTCTGCAACCGCTCTTTTAAGGCGCGGTACGCCCACAGGAACGTGTGGGTCAGGAAGAAGGCAAAGGTCCCGATGAGCAGCAGGGTCATGAACAGGAACGTATAGTAAAGGACCGGGTACTTTGCCCGGTTCTTCTCTTCCGCATGTGCATAGAATTTCGTAAAGCTCTCGGTCGCGCCCTGGTGGCATTTCGCACAGGTCATGACCAGGTTCTTGGACGACAGAGTGGACGCAGGATCGTTCTGAGGGAGAATGTCATGGGATCCGTGGCAGTCCCAGCACATGGCGATGGTCGTATACCCCAGGCGGGAGACCTTTCCGTGGTAGGTCTTGTGGTAGGTGTTCATTTCCTCAGGATGGCACGTGCCGCATTTTTCGATCAGCGACAGCATCCATTTTGCTTCCGTGGCGCTCGGAATACGGTGCTCCATATGGCAATCAAAGCAAGTTGGCGCGCTGGCCACGTTGTTCTTAAGAAGCAGCGTGCCATGGATGCTTTTTTCATATTTACCGAACTCCGCGGCATGGCATTGTCCGCAAAGAGAGGGGATCTTCTCCCGGCTGGTCGCTGAACGAGGATCGGCCGATCGATAGATCATATGCGAGCCATGGCAGGTCTGACATTTGGGCGCTTTGGCTATTGCCTTAGCGGCGGCTCGCCCGTGCACACTCAGTTTATATTCCCCGGCCTGTTCCTTGGGGGCGCCCTCCCTGCCGAGAAAATGGCAGTAGCCGCAGTTGACCTTGGACACGATCCCATGGGGGTAGGGAGAGATGCCAAGGTGGCATTTATCGCATTCCATCTTGCCGTGGACCGATTGCTCGAAGGCCTCTTTGCTCACATAGGTGCGACCGCCTTTCTGCCCGTGGCAGGAATAGCAGTCATCTTTTGCATAGGCGTGAGAAGAGAATAACAAGAACGACGTCAGGGTGATCAGTAGGGGTAGGTTCATGGCTCTAGTGTAGCAAAGAACCTGTGCTTGTCAAGGCTGGGTCCGGGGGAATTGCGCCGATCGTTGTAAAAAAGGAGGTTGCTGCGGACAACTCAAAGGAATTGTTGAGGTTAGAGCGACAGGGAACGAGTTATAAAAAAATGCATACATCTCAGACATACAGGTGATCCTTGACGATCATCATGATGATCCGTCTTTTTTCCCGTGAAACAGTTCGCTGCCGGCCCCGGGATACACGGTCCGGTCCTCCCTGGATGTCGGTCGTGTGACCGGCGGCCAGGCTGCAGGGCGCGGTTCGGGTCCTTCGAGCGCAGCTGATACCGGGACCCGGTCGGCCATGAACGGCTTTTTGTGCAGATCGATGTCCTCGACAGGCTTGCTGAACTCGATCGGGATGCCATTGGGATCAAAGGTATATATTGAATGGATGAAACCGTGATCGATCACTTCCGACACCCAGATGCCGGCCGCGGCAAGCCTGTCCTTCACGGCCCAAAGGTCATCCTCGCTTTTCATCCCGAACGACACATGGTCGAACAGGAACGGTCCCGAAACCGGACGTCCATGCTCCTTTTCCGGCGTTGGCACGATGCCGGGCCATTCAAAGAAAGCGATCATATCGCGGTCCGATATTTCGAAGAAGTAATGCCGGTACCCGGGCTGCCCCAGTCCGGCGACCATGCGCATGCCGAGCAGGTCCCGCCAGAACCGAATGGTGTCATCCATGCTGCCCGTTGCCATGGCCAGATGGTTCACTCCGTTGTATTGTACCATCATGCACCTCCTGCTGTTGATGCATTTTACCGTGTGCCGGGATTATTGCAAGCATACTTTGCGAATACTCTTTTCTGAGACGGGCTCATCGCACAAAGGCGGGGTATCGGTAAAATGTTCAGAATGTTGCAGAAGGTCTTGCCCTAGAGTTTCGTTAGAGATCCGTTTTTTTTGCTACAATGAGCACATGGACAATACTATCCTGAGCGAGGTCATCGAGGTGGAACGGGAGATCCAGAAGTGTCTTGAACTGGAGCAGACCAAGGCCCACGACTGGCTCGATAAAATAAAGAAGGTTTGTGCCGACGAGGTCCTGCAGGAAGAAGCCCGGATCCGGGATGCTCTTGCAGCGGCAGAGGAGCAGGCGAGGATCGAGGCAAAAGAGAGCGCTGCATCCAGAGTGCATGAGGCGGCCGCTCTGGTCGAACAAAGGGACCATCTGGACAGGACCGTGCTGCAGGCAGTGGTGGACAGGCACCTCCGAACCTTATTCCCGGGATGACGTCATGATCGTCAGGATGTCCAAGATCGAGATCGTCGGTGAAAAGCCTTTGCTGCAGGCGGTCCTCTCGCTGCTGCGGGAACTGGGATTGTTCCAGATAGAACCGGCGACCGTTGGTTTCATCGAAAAAGAATGGGAAAAGGACGTGCGCTCGTTCATGTTGGACGAGAAGACCGTTTTTGAACGCATGTTCCTCGAGGACCTGCGGCAAAAGATCGAGTTGCTCTTTGCAGCGCTGCCTGCCTTGGCTGTGCGAAAAAGCTACATCGAGCCGGTCTCGATCCTCGATACGGTTTCCAAGACCATAGACCGGCACCGTGAAGGTGCAACGGAACTATCCAAACGGAGGGAGCTCCTCGCCAAGGAGCGGGCAGAGCTTGGACGGTACTCCATTTTCCTGAATGCCCTTGCCTCGCTCGTAGAGACTACGACGGAAACGCCGGACCTGGATTTCATCGGGCTCACGATCCGCGAGCCCGACATGGTCGAGCACCTGCGTGAAGCGCTGTCCCGGATCACGGACTGGAAATATGAACTTCAGACGGAACCAGCGGAGGACGGCACCCTCGTCGGGCTTATCACGGTGGAAAAGAACATCTCCGAAAAAGTGAAGAAATCCCTGAGCGACGAACACGTTCCCGAGCTCACGTTCCCGGAGTCCTTCGGCAAGCTGACGTTCCCGGAGAAGGTCGTTTTCGTGAAGAAGCGGGCCGACCAGGTGCTGCTGGAGATCCAGTCCATCGATGCAGAACTGGCACGGTTCACCCGGCGATGGGTTCCGATCTACCAGCGCGTACAGGAGTGGATCGACGACCGTCTTTCGCTGCTCAACACAACGGCCTTTGCGTTCGAGACGCGGATGTGTTTTTTTATTCACGGGTGGCTGCAATCGGATGACCTCAAGCGGCTTAAGCAGCGGCTGCACGATGATTTCGGTACCAAGGTCATGGTCGAGGAAAAGGAAATGCACGAAGAGGACCTCGATCAGGTGCCGATCGTCCTGAAGAACCCCTCCTACTTCAAGCCTTTCGAACTGTTCACGGGCCTGCTGCCGTTGCCGGCCTATACGTCCTACGATCCCACGCCGTTCATCGGGATCTTCTTCCCCATATTCTTCGGCATGATCCTGGGAGACGCAGGATATGCTCTGGTGCTCGGCGCCCTTGCGCTCATCCTGCTGAGAAAGAACCGCCAGAAAGGTCCGGTCAGGGACGGTGCGAAGATCCTGTTGATCGCTGCGGCCTACTCAGCGTTCTTCGGGATGCTCTTTGGCGAGTTCTTCGGCGATCTCCCGGAAAGACTGTTTCATCTGGAACCGCTCTGCATGGAGCGCCGTACCGCTATTGTGCCTATGCTGGCATTCTCCGTTGCCATCGGTGTCGCCCATATCATTCTCGGTCTGATCCTGGGGGCCCTCAACGCTTACAAACATAAAATAATGAAGGAAGCGGCCTACAAAGTGCTGAGCGTCATAATTATCATCTGCCTTATCGTCATACTCGGGTCCCTGTTCGGCTATTTCCCCCTGGTGTTGGCACGTCCTGTCGTGCTGGCCATCCTGTTCCTTACGCCTTTCCTTTTTTTCGCGGGCGGGCTGCTGGCGCCGCTGGAACTGCTGAAAAGCATAGGAAACATCATCTCCTACGTTCGTATCGCGGCGATCGGGCTCACCTCCGTGCTGCTTGCGTTCGTTGCGAACAATCTTGCAGGAGTGACGGGCGATGTGGTCACGGGGGTCGCCGTGGCCGGACTGATCCATCTGCTGAACATCGTGCTCGGTGTTTTTTCTCCTACCATCCATTCCTTGCGGCTTCACTATGTGGAGTTCTTCAGCAAGTTCATTGAACACGGTGGAAAGAAGTTCGCTCCGTTAAAGAAGGCGTAGTCATTGAAGAATAAAAGCGGGAATCTTGCCACGAAGGCACGAAGACACTAAGAAATACTAGATGATTGAAACAACATAGGCTGTGACTTTAAGGCTTTCTTTGTGCCTTCGTGTCTTCATGGCGAAAATGGTTCAGTTTTGTTGAAGTCCAAAAAAGGAGGTCTTATGAACTACGAAAAAGTATTGATCGCATTTTGTGCCGCCCTGGCTATCAGCGTACCGGCGATCGCAACGGCCTGGGCACAGTCGCGGATCGGAGCGGCCGGTGCCGGTACGCTGGCGGAAAAGCCCGAATTGACCGGCACCATCGTGATCCTGGTCGCCATTCCCGAGACCATGGTGATCCTGGGATTCGTGGTCGCGACCATGATCCTTTTTACGGTGAAATAAGATGGGCTGCAAGGAACTGATCGAATCGCTGAGGGCAGCGGCGAGCGAACGGGTGAATGCGGTCTGGTCGGAGGCGTCTGCTGAAGCTGACAAGGTCCGGGCTGCCAGTGCCCAGAGGATCGGTCAGGCGAAGGATGATGCTGACCGTACCACAGCGGCCCGGGTGGCGCTGATCCGCGCGCAAACCCAGCTGGAAACGAACAGCAAGGAGCGGGGGCTGCGCCTTGCCGCGGACCGAAAGCTTGCGGACCTTCTTTATTCTATCGCCCGCTCACGTCTCACCCAGGTGCGCGACCGCGGGTATGACGCTGTTTTTCTGGCCCTGGTGCAGGAGCTTCCCCGGTTCACCTGGGGAAGCGTGAAGGTGCATCCCGACGATGTCGAGCGCGCACGGAAATGCTTTCCCCGGGCCGAGATAACCGCATCGGATACGATCTCCGGTGGTCTGGAAGCGACCAGCGACGACGGCCAGGTGACCGTCGTCAATACCTGCGAAAAACGGCTGGAACGCGCATGGGAAGAAATGCTTCCAGCAATGATCAAAGAGGCTATCCATGGAACTTCTCCTTCATCCTGAGGACCGGGGGTACCCGACGGAGTACCTGCTGTCCAGGATACGGGGCCGGAGAGCAGGGCTGATCAGGGACTGGAAGGCCCTCCTTTTTGATGCGGCTCCGCTGGACATGCTCTTGTCGTCGCGCTCCCGGGGGGGAGTGGGGGAAGCGTCGCCCGATGCGGTCTGGCGGCGATTGATGAAGGAATATCGCTGGGTATACGGACAGATGAACCGCCGTCATCGGAACATATTTAGTTACTATTTTCTGTATGCCGAGCTCAGGACCATCACTATCTGTCTGCGTCAGATGAAGGATAGGAAATCAACGCGCATGGAGGAGTTCTTTGAGGAAAGTCTGCTCTCCAATGAGCTTCGCAAGGCATGTCTCTCATCCATGGACAGCTCGGCTGCCATTGACGAGGTCAGCCGTGTCTTCAGCAGACTTTCCCCTGTTTTTGCCGGGCTGCCGCGCTGGTTTGCCGAGGAAGGGCAGCGCGGCGCTGAACGCAGGCTGGCCGACCGGTTCCTCGAACATGCGGTACAGCAGAAACTGCACCCGTTGATCAAAGCGTTCATGGTCCGGATGATCGACGCCCGCAATCTGCTGCGGCTTGCAGTATCGGTGCAACAGGAGACCATGAACGCTCCTGATTTTATAGCTTTCGGCAGCCTGCCTATGGAACAGCTGGCACGGATCCAGCTGCAAAGGGACCTCATGGCTGTCGACCTGCTCGTCCGGAAGTATGCCGGAGTAAAGGTGGAGCTGCAGGACCCCTCCCGGGCAGAGCATGCTCTGTATCAGGCGACAACAGCGTATCTTAAACGGGCGGGAAGGGACCCCCTCGGCGTCGGAACGGTCCTGGATTACCTCTGGCGCTGTTCTATGGAGGCGATGAACCTGAGCATTCTGTTCTACGGCAAGAGCGTGGAACGGGATGCGCTCACGAACGAGCTCGTGAGCTGAAATAACGAAAGTGCTGACATGCCATGAAAAAGATATCGTTCATAACGCCGCCAGATGCATCCTACGGATTCGGTCTCACCGGCCTTCCCCAGACCGCGGTCGAGGCGGCTGATGCCGAGGAAACGCTGCAGCGAAGCATGGCCGACCCCGACGTGGGACTGGTGGTCATCGATGAGCGGCTGATGAGCCGGGGACAGACCGGGCAGGGGATGACCCATGACCGGATCCAGGAACTTGAACAGGGATGGCACGGCGGCATACTGCTGGTTCTTCCGGCACCGGAAAAACCACCGGAGGATGTCGAGGATTACACGTCTCGCCTTATCAGACGGGCCATCGGGTATCATGTGCGGTTGAAGCTCTGACAAAGGCAGGAACACGATAAATTTTTTGGACATGGATCAAGTCGGATGAACGTCTGATAAAGGCGGATTGGGGAGGATCCGATGTTATCCGGTTCTTCTCCGACCTTGTCCGTGTCCAGAGGCTTGTTAAACGTTATCTGTAAAGCAAAACGGGGCCACTCGATGAATGGAAAGATCCAGGGGATATCAGGACCTACCGTAACGACCGATCTGAAGGGGTTGACCCTCTATGAGCGCGTCTACGTGGGCCATGCCATGCTGACAGGCGAAGTCGTGCGTCTCGAGCGCGAACGGGCGGTGATCCAGGTCTATGAGGACACGCGCGGCCTGGGGGTCGGTGAACCGGTACAGGGCGTCGGCATGCCGCTTACCGTACGCCTGGGGCCGGGGCTGCTGTCGGGAATGTTTGACGGACTCCAGCGCCCGCTCGAACGGCTCAGAGCGGAAATGGGGCACTTTATCACCGGCGGAAAAGAAATGTATGCCCTGGATTACCAGAAGCGATGGCAGTTCACGCCGCTCATGAAACCGGGAGAGCTTATCACGCCGGGCGCCGTCATCGGATCGGTCCAGGAGGGCGCATTCACGCACTTCATCTTGGGCGGTACGGGTGATCAGGAAAAGATCGCCCGGCTTAGGCAAGGGGACATCAGCCTTGACGAGCCGCTTGGGCAGTTCGAATCGGGCCGGGACATCCCGGGCTGCCACGAGTGGCCAGTCCGTTTCGCGCGGCCTTACAAAAGAAAGTTCGCGCCTGCCGAGCCGCTTGTCACCGGCCAGCGCAGCATCGATTTCCTGTTCCCCCTGGCGCGGGGCGGCACCGCCATCTTCCCCGGCGGTTTCGGCACGGGCAAAACGATTCTTGAGCAGTCGGTAGCAAAGTTCGCTGACGTGGACATCGTTGTCTATGTGGGCTGCGGTGAACGGGGCAACGAGATGGCGGACATGATCGCCGAGTTCGGGGAGCTGCGCGACCCCTGGAGCGGCAGACCGCTCCGGGACCGCACGGTGCTCGTGGTCAATACGTCGAATATGCCTGTTGCAGCGCGCGAGGCCTCTATCTACACCGCCGTTACCATGGCGGAGTATTACCGCGATATGGGGTACCACGTCCTGTTCCTGGCCGACAGCCTTTCCCGGTGGGCCGAGGCGCTGCGTGAGATATCCGCTTCACTGGAGGAGATGCCCGGTGAGGAGGGGTATCCCACGTATCTCGCCTCTCGGCTCTCCGCATTCTTTGAACGGTCCGGTGTCGTAGAGACGCTGAACAACCGGATCGGATCGCTCAGCATGATCCTGTCGGTTTCCCCGCCCGGAGGAGATTTCACCGAACCCGTTACTCAGGCCTGTTTGCGCACGACCGGCGCATTTCTCATGCTCGACACGTCGCTGGCACACCGCAGGCACTACCCCGCCATCAACTGGTTCCAAAGCTACTCGCTCTATGCCGGTGACGTGGCGGTCCATTACAAGAAAAAGGTCTCCCCGGAATGGGACAGTCTGCTCGCACGATGCCGCCAGATATTGCAGGAGGAAGAGTCGCTCCGCGAGGTCTCCGAGATCGTGGGGGCAGAAGGGCTCCAGGACGCGGACCGCTTGCTCATGCGGATAGCGGAAATGATCCGCACCGAGTTCCTGCAGCAGAACGCATACAGCGATGACGCTTTTTCGCCTCCCGAAAAGACGCTGGCGATCATCAAACGTCTCCTGAACCTTCATGAATCTGCAGCTGAACTGGTGAAGCAGGGAGTGCCGCTTGAGGAGGCGATGAAAGTAAAAAGGACAGAAGTCGAAAAGGCAACTCAGAAAGCATCGGATCTTTTGACGGGATAACAGGATTAACAGGATTTTTGGCCCTGACACGCTTTTATCAGATTTTATCCAGTTATCCTGTCGAAGATCTTTGGTCCCGGTTTTTTTGTACGAATCCCGAGGTTATCATGAGATTATCCGAACACATCTATCGCACCACGTCGGCAATTGCCGGTCCGCTGCTCTTTGTGGAGAACGTGCAGAACGTGCGGATCGGCGAGGTCGTGAACGTCATCGCCCCCGACGGCAGGCGGATGGAAGCCGAAGTTCTCGAAATAGACGGGAACACGACCCTGGTCGAAGTGTACGGCTCCACCCAGGGTCTCGACGTAGCCAGGACCAGCGTGGTCTTTACCGATGCGATCAAACGCGTGCCGCTGTCGCCCGAGATCATCGGCAGGGTCTGCAACGGCTCCTTCGAACCCAAGGACGGCATGCCCCTTTATATACCGGAACTATGGAAGCCGATCACCGGTCAGCCCATGAACCCTGCTGCCCGTGCCCGGCCTGAGGACTTCATTGAGACCGGCTTCTCGCCCATCGACGGATTGAACACGCTGGTGCGAGGCCAGAAATTGCCGATCTTTTCGGCAGCCGGGCTGCCGTCCAAGGAAGTGGTCGGCGGCATCCTTCGCAACGCCCGGCTTGCGAAGGCGGAGCAAAGGTTCGTCGTGGTCTTTGCCGCGCTGGGACTGACCTTCCATGAGTATTCCTTTTACCTGAACGTCCTGCAGGAGATGCAGTCGGGCTTCGTCGCATTCGTGAACATGGCAGACGAACCGGTCATGGAGCGGCTTTTGGCGCCACGGTTCGCGCTGACCGTCGCCGAGTACCTTGCCTTCGAAAAAGGCATGGACGTCCTCGTCATCATCACCGATATGACCAACTACTGCGACGCCTTGCGCGAGATATCCACAGCGCGCGAAGAATTGCCGGGCAGGCGCGGTTATCCGGGCTACATGTATTCCGATCTTGCTTCGCTCTATGAGCGGGCCGGACGAATTTACGGTCTTGAGGGGTCGGTCACCATGCTGCCGGTGGTGACCATGCCCGAGGACGACATCACCCACCCCATCCCGGACCTGACGGGATACATTACCGAGGGGCAGATCGTGCTGAGCAGGGAGCTCCATCAGAAAGGTATCTTCCCTCCCATGGACGTGCTGCCGAGCCTTTCCCGGCTCATGCAGAAGGGCATCGGCGAAGGACATACCCGCGCGGACCATCGGAAAGTATCGAACAATCTGTATAAATACTATGCCAAAGGCAGGGACCTGCGGCGCCTTGAGGCCATCGTCGGCAGGGACGGCATGACCAAATCGGATATCCTTATGCTCGATTTTGCCGATGTCTTCGAATGCGAGTTCGTGGGCCAGGGGAAGGTCAGGCGGACGGTGCATGAAACGCTTGATGTGGGGCTGCGCCTGATGGGCCAGTTCTCTCTGGCAGTGACGTAGAGAAAGACTGATTGAATATTGAAGGTTGAAGATTGAAAATTTTAAATTGGCGGTATGCCCTGCGGGCATGGTGTTCTTCCAATTATCGCGGAGCGATATGATCCATCCTACCAGAACGAACCTGCTGCTGCTGAAGGAAAAGTCCCGGTCCGTCATGAACAGCATCGGAATCCTGAAAGCGCGCAAACAGGCGCTGATCAAGGAATTCATGGCCACGACGCTGCCGTTCCTCCGGTCGCGGGAGGACATCAGAACGACCTACGGCAAGGCATTGCTCAAACGGGCGCTCGCGCTCGGTCATGAGGGAAGGGACATGGTAGAATCGATCGTTGTCGCAACGGAGCGTGAGTTCGGGATCGATGTGGCCGAGAAGAGCATCTGGGGGCTGCGGTACAAGGACATTGCCTTCCATGATGCTCCGGTGCGGGATGCGGACAAGCGCGGCTACGACGAGCTTTCGGTAACGCCTCATCTTGCTGCGGCGGTAACGCTCTTCGAAAAACTGCTGGAGTCCATGCTTGAGATCGCAAAGTACGAGAGCAAACTGAAACGGCTCAGCCAGGAGATCCTGCGGACGACGAGGCGGATCAAGGTCCTCGAGGAAATGGTCGTGCCCAGCCTTCGCCTTCAGATCAGGACCATCAATCAATACATTGGCGAGCGGGAACGGGAATCATTCTACCGTCTCAAGCGCGTGAAAACCATGCTGCAGAAGAAGAACTGACATTCCTGCCCTCGGTGTCGCCTTGCCAGAAACAATCTGTTGTAATCCCCTAATGTTTATACTATAATTTCAATCATGATCTGAACCCGCACAAGGAGGATAGGCGATGGCAAACATCATAAAGAGGGTGTCCATTAATTCCCCTGTCGAGAAGGTTTTTCAGTTCGTGACCAGCCCGGACAACTGGACCAGGTACGTGACCAGCCTGACGGACGTCAGAGAGGTGTCCTCGAAAGGATTGGAACCGGGAACGACATTTATCTGGCAGTACCGGATGATCGGCTTGACCTTCAACGGGAAGGGGCATATCACGGAGAATGTTAAGAACGCCTCCTTTGGCATGAAGATGGAAGGGGGGTTCCCCATTCAGGAGCACTATACGTTCACACCGGCGAACGGTGGAACTGACCTTGCCATCGAGATCAAGTATGAGATGCCGAGCAAGATCCTGAGCACGATATCCAAGAGCGCCGTCGTGGAAAAACTGAACCAGAAGGAAGCGGACGACGTGCTCGAAAAAATTAAAATACTTTGCGAGGAGCTGTGATTTTCATGTGACGGGACGGCAGGCTCTCCGGAACGGTAGATCCAACATCCGCTCTCGATCTTCCCTGCCTCCCCTGCATGGTTAATCTTCTGCATTACGATGAAATTATTGCTCATTTCCCCGCCTTTCGGCGAAAAGGGCCAGAAGTCAAAGGGCCTTCCCATAGCACCTCCTGTTCTCGAGTACATGACCGGCCTTACCCGCCAGGTCAGGCCGGATATCGAGGTCCAACTGGTCGATGCGAACAAGGAGTCCTTCGACCCCGCAAGCGCTGATGCCGACCTGATCGGTTTTACGGTGCTTACACCACAGGCGCCCTGGGTCTATCGTACGGCGGACCGCCTGCGGGCGATGGGGAAAAAGGTCATCCTGGGAGGGATGCATGTGACCGCTCTGCCTCAAGAGGCTGGGGCACATGCCGATGCCGTGATCCTCGGCGAATCAGAGCACATCTGGGAAGGTCTGCTGGAGGACGCTGAGAAGGACCGGCTGAAACCGGTATATAATGGCACGTTCCACGACCTTGTCAGCATGCCCCGTCCCGTCACCAACCTCTGGAACACCAAGTACGTCTATGGATATTTCCAGACCTCGCGCGGTTGTCCTTTCAGCTGCGCCTTCTGCTCCGTCCATAAGTTCTTCGGCGGGAAGGTGCGCATGCGCCCGATCAACGATGTAGTCGAAGAGGTTGCCGCCAGCAAACGGCATTTGTTCTGGGGCATCGATGATAACATCTGGGGTGTGAACGTGGACCGTTCCATCGAGCTCTACCGGGAGATGGGCAAGAACATTCGCGGAAAGTGGTGGTTTGGTTCTGGTGACCTTACGTCGGTGCAGCATCCACGGTCGCATGAACTGCTGGACAGCGCCCGCAAGGCAGGGCTTACGGCGGTTCTTGTAGGGTGGGAATCGAACAATATCGAGAGCCTCAAGGAATACAAGGCCGTGAACAAACAGGGCCGCGAGCGCCGTGACGCCATTAAAAAGATCCGGGATCACGGCATCGAAGTGATGCTCTTTATCATGGTCGGCGGCAGGCAGGACGTGCGTGAGGATTTTGACGGCATCCGCCAGATCTGTGAAGAACTAAAGGTCTCTGCCCACCCGGTGATGACCACGCCCTTCCCGGGCACGGACCTCTACGATCTGTATAAGCCCCATTTGCTGCCCGGGCTCGACTGGGACAGCTTTGACGGAAACCATGCTACCTACGAACATCCCACCATGTCGCCCTTCGAGCGGGAGGATGCCATCGTTCAGCTCCGGTCCGACCTGTTCACGGTTCCGAAGATCCTGGACCGCATCAGACAGATATCATGGAAAGGTTTTCCCATGAGCCATTTCACCTCCTGGATGGTGCAGTTCCCGCAGGGCCGGGCATTCAAGCAGTTCGCCCGGGAGCGGGAAGAGATGAAGCGCAGAGGGGAAATAGAGGAAGAAAGAAGTAAGAAGTAAGAAGTCAGAAGTCAGAAGTAAGAAGTCAGAAACAAAAACATCTCTCTCGGCCAGCAAGTTCTGCTTCTGCTTTTTTTACCACAGTGAGTTATTTGGAGCGTGCATGAGCCCTTCCTTTGCAGTTTTCATCCTGATGAACAATTACTTTCATGACGTGGCAACGTCCATGCTGCTCGCCACCGCCATTGCCATGCGGCTGGTGCTTGAAAGGTTCGGTCAGGAGCTCGATGGCGCGACCCTTGGTTACGTACGGAGCCTGACGAAGAACACAATCCGCCTGCTCTGGTTCTCTGTTGCCTGGATCATTTTCAGTGCGGTCCCGCGAGCACTTACCTTTCGAAGCTTTGAGTGGGCAAACGCTGTTCAGCTGCATCATGAATCGGGGCTGATCGCCAAGTATGTCATCGCCGCAGCGATGATGATCGCCGGAACCTGGCTCTGGGCTGGGCTGCTGCGCGACCTGCGCCTGCGCGGACTGCTCAACAACGACTGATCGCAGGCCCGGTACCCCGCCTGAAAAGGAATCTCATGTTCTGTTCGCTTCCGTTCGGAGAAGAAACCCGGTCCGTTATTACGATCGTACTGCTGCTCATCCCCGCGACCTTCTATATCATGGGGCTCATGGAAGGGCGCTGGGGGCAGGGGATGTTCCTGGCAGGCCTTGTTTCGCACGCGGCAAGTATGATCCAGCGGGGCCTCGAGATCGGAACGGTCCCGCTCACCGAAAAACACGACAATATCTCCTTTCTGGCCTTTTCCCTGGCGCTTCTCTACTGGTATTTCTCCCGGAAAAAGAGCCTGCAGGGTTTACGGGACCTGGCCCTGCCGCTCATCGCCGCGACGCTGCTCACCGCGTTCTTTTTCGAACCGATCAATACGATCTCGCCGTTCCTGAGAACGCCGTGGTTCTATTTGCATATCTTTTTCTATTTTATAAGCTATGCTTTTTTCGGCATCTCAGCCTGCATCGGTCTGCAGTACCTTTTTTCCGGTAAGAACGAACACGAGTCCCTGCAGTACCGCGGAGCGGTCCACGGCTGGATATTCTTCTCCCTGTCCCTGGTCGTCGGCAGCGTCTGGTTCTTCCTGGCCTATGGCACATACTGGCTCTGGACGTCGCGGGAGCTCTGGGCCACGATCATGTGGTTCTATTACGGCGCCTATCTGCATGCGCGGTACGTCAAGGGCCTGAGCGGCAGGCCGGCGGCGATCATGGGTCTGCTTGGATTTCCTGTTGCGCTCTTTGCCTATTTCGGTGTTGGCACGGTCCTGCCGAGTCCGCCGACACAGTTCTAATCTTCCTCCCGGAGACCGCTATGAAGCTGTTCGTGCAATTCCTGCTTTCACTGAAAACCGCATTCTGGCTGTTCACCGCGTTCATCGTGCTGCTCTTTGTCGGGTCGCTTTCGCTCCCCGGCAACCTCGCTTTTTTCTCCGGCATCGACGAGACCCCCTTGTTCAGATGGCTGTCCCGGTCAGGTACGATCTCGATCACCTGGTGGATCTATGTGATGATCGCGATGCTCGCCGTTCTCGCGGCGAGCACCCTGTTCTGTACGGCACAGGCGTTCCTGAGCCGGACCGGTTGGCAAGCGCCCGTCCTGAAGCTCTCCCCGCAGGTCATGCATATCGGCGTACTGTTCATCATGCTGGGTCATCTGCTTACGGCATCGATGGGCTTCAAGATGGACATGCTGCTCAAGCAGGGGGAACGGGCGGTCGTGGCCGGCGACAGGACGCTGCTGCTCGAGGACGTTGTTGTTCACAAGGACCGACAGGGGTATGACGCGGACTGGGAGGCGAAGCTGATATGGGATGACGGAGGGAACACTCTGACCACAAGCCTCAGACCACTCCATCCCCGCTATTTCGGTCAATTCGGGCTTTACAGCAGATCGGTCAGCAATGGGCCGGAAAAGACCGCGCTCGTTCGCGTCTGTCGTGATCCGGGTGCGCTCTGGGCGCTTCTGGGAGGAGTACTGCTTTCGATCGGAGGGGTCGGTTTCCTCTCGGGAAAATTCTTCACGGCAACAAAAACCGCATAGTGCAGGTCCATCGTGCCCTATGAAAAGCAGGGCGTCCGATCAATCCTTCCGATAGTTCTCGTTCACTTCAGTATATACCAGGCGTGAAATATCTTTTATCGTATCATCGAGATATTCGAATGAATCCCCTCTGGTCATGACACAGAGAAGGTAGGGGTGTTTGGGGTAGTAGACGATGCCGCAATCATGGAGCTGTTTGATCTCCTGGTTCGGTCCCAGGGTCTTCTCTCCGAACTTGTGCGCCACCACGGTCTTGGGCGGTAGGCCCGCGATCAGTCCCTGCGTAAAATCGACCTCCGACAGGAACTCCAGTGCTTTCTCCGACATCTCCTTGTTCAGATACGAAGCATTGAAAAGCACGCGGAAGAACGATGCATATTCGGTGACGGACATGAAGTCGCCCTGCTCCATGACCTTCGGGAGCTCGAGGCCGAGGTCCGTGTAAACGCTGTGCAGTCTGTTCCGGTCGATGGCGGCCAGGAGCAGGAAATAGGAATTGTTCTCGGAATAGACGATCATTCTGAACAACAGGTCCTGGATCGTGTAAGCTCTGCCGGCCTCCAGCGCTTCGGCGGGTTTTATGTTCTGCAGGCTGTTGTTGTCCGCCATCCTGAAGGTCAGTTTTTTTTGCAGGATCCCGGGGTCCGATTCCGCCGTTTTCAGATAGGCGATGAGGACGGGTACCTTGATCAGGCTTGCAGGCGTGAACTTCTCCTGCCCGTCTATATTGATGGAGTTTCCATTGTTCATTTCCCGGAAGTAGATCGATACATGGTTCACCCAGTTCTTCTTTTTACTTTCGTCAATGACCAGCTGCACCTTGTTCCTGAAGGGCTCGAGTGCCTGGCTTCCGTTGCTCTGCGCCCCCTGTTCGCATTCGAGCAGCGGGTTGATGAAATCATACCCCCCCATGCGGAGCTCCCGCATCGGCCGGGTAGATTCCCGGGACTCCCATTTCTTTTCCGCCAGCCAGCCAGAAAAAAAACCGGCGATAAATACCAGGAGAACAAAGGTTGCTGCTGCGGCGATTTTTTTGTTTTTTAATACGGTAACGATCGTGTTGAACATGGCTTTCTCTTTCTGTTGATTTAGTGCTCGCTGTTGAAACAGGTGCCTGCCGGACCAGGCGGCTACCGGTCCGGTTCCTTCTATGAAAGTCCGTCTTTCGAGCGGTGGAACTGCAGGATCCCCCACTTGCGGTAAAATTCCTCCCGAAAGCCGATAAG
>JBGQDI010000017.1:0-21761 GCA_041495765.1 Nitrospirota bacterium | reverse complement strand
TGCAATGTTGATCAATGCCTGTTGTATCAGGTCAGGGTCAAGCGTCAGCCAGGGAAGCCCTGCCGCCAATTTACGCTCGGTCATAATGCCCTGCTTGGCAAACTGCGGAGCCAGGAAGTCGAGCAATTTCCCGATCATTTCGTTGATATCGACTGGTGACATCTTTGGCTCCGGCGGACGGGCGAAGGAAAGCAGGTTCCGAACAGCCTTGTCCATCCGTTCCACCTGGGACAAAACCTCCTCCAGCACTGCACGCTTCGGTTCACCAGCCGGCATTTCCTTCTTCAATACCTGGATGACCCCCGCAATGCCTGCCAGCGGGTTCTTGATCTCGTGGGCGATACCTGCCGCCATCTCGCCGATGGAGGCAAGCCGGTCCGCCCGCTTCATTTGTTCAAAGTGATACCGTTCGACCCGGCGGCGGGCACGCTCGAGCTTTGAGAGGAGCGAATTAAAGGCTTCCCCCAGACTGCCGATATCATCGGAGCTTTTCACCTCAACGCGGGCCTCGAGACCCCGCTCGGCGCGCTCCATGGTGGCAATAAGGTCCTGGATCGGGCTGGTGACGAAGCGCGTAAGGAACATGGAGAGCGAGATGGCGAGCACGGCAGTGACCCCAAAGGCCCAGAGGAACATGGTCTTACTGAGATCCTCCACCTTTTCCTGGGTCTGCGTCATGGAGACATCGACCGAGAGGATGCCGTTCAGCTTGACGACGGAACCATGGCAGCGATAGCAGCGCTCGTCGTTGTCGATCGGGAAAAGCACCGAGAAGATCCCCACATCCCGCCGTTTGATCGGTTTTTTGAAACGTCCTTCCAGAAACCACTTTTCGATCCACGGGTCTACGGGCCTTCCGATCATACCGCGCTGCGAGGACTTGAGGATGACGCCGTTGGGGCTGAAGATCTTCACTTCCTGGATATTATGATACCCGCCCACGGCCTCGATGATATGCTGCACCTCATTGCTTTTGCCGTCCAACATGGCGTTGGACAGGCTGCGCTCGATGGTATTGGCGATCACCAGCACATTGTCCTCGAGAGCGCCTTCCATCTGCGCCCGCTGATAGCCGATGTTGATCCAGGTCCCGGCGCCGATCGTCACGGCGAGGATCGCGGAGACGGAGATGATGATCTTGCTCTTGAGGCTGGAAATGATCCTCACCCGGCGTCCACCTTTCCGACGATCTCGCGAAGGCTCCCGATCTTCTGCTCCCGCAGGAACCCTTCGATGCCGTTCAGCACATCAAGGGTGGCGCGCGGATTGATGAAATTCGCGGTCCCCACCGCCACTGCCGATGCTCCGGCAAGCATGAACTCGAGGGCGTCCTCCCCCGTAACGATGCCGCCCATGCCGATGATCGGCAGCGATACCGACCGCGCCACCTGCCATACCATGCGTACGGCAACGGGCCTGATGGCGGGCCCGGACAGGCCGCCCGTACAGTTGGCCAGCCGCGGTTTTCTGCAGCGGACATCGATGGCCATGCCGAGCAGCGTATTGATCAGGGACAACCCGTCACAACCGGCGTCGGCAGCTGCTTTGGCGAAGGCCGTCACGTCGGTCACGTTCGGGGATAGTTTGGCGATGAGCGGCAATCGGGTTGCCTTGCGAACTGCCGAAAGCAGTCCGAAGGTCGCCCGGAGGTCGGTGCCGAAGGCCATGCCGCCCGCCTTTACGTTGGGGCAGGAGATATTCACTTCAATGCCGGATATCCCCGCAACGCCGTCGAGCCGCTCCGCCACGCCGACGTATTCCTCGAGGCTGTAGCCGAACATGTTCACGATCACTGCCGTATCATACTTTCTCAGATAGGGCATTTTCTCGTTCAGGAACACGTCAACACCCGGGTTCTCGAGCCCGATGGCATTCAGCATTCCCGATGGCGTTTCCCAGATGCGCGGCGGCGGGTTGCCCTTGATCGGTTTCAGGGATATGCCCTTGACGATCACGCCGCCAAGCCGGTTCAGGTCAACGAATTCGGCAAATTCCTCACCGTAGCCGAAGGTCCCCGAAGCAGTAAGCACGGGGTTCTTGAGCCTGATCCCGGCGAAGTCGATGGAAAGGTCGGGGTTCCCGATTGTGGATTTCGGATTGCGGATTTCGGATTTCACGCTTCCACCTTCCTACTTTTTTATCTTCAGGAACACTTGCTCGCTCCAGTCGATCTCCCGCGAGTCGAACACCGGCCCCTCTTTGCATGCCCGTTTGTACCCGCCTGCTTTCATCGGGACAGAGCATCCCATGCATGCGCCAAGCCCGCAGGCCATGCGTTCCTCCATGGAAACGTGGCAGGGGATCGCATGCTCGGCCGCTATCCTGCTCACGGCCGCAAGCATGGCGTGCGGGCCGCAGGCATAGAGGACCAGGTGCGCTTTCTGCTCCATCTTGAGGAGGAAGGCGTTCAGGATATCGGTGGAGGTACCCTGCACGCCGGCACTGCCATCATCGGTCGCGATGTGGACCTTCGCGGCGGTCTTTTTGAGGGACTGCACGATGCCTGCAGGAGGAAGACATTCTTTGTCGCGGGCTCCGAGAAAGAGGTGGGCTCGGGCACCGGAGCGCTGGGTCAGAAAATGCAGCGGCGGAAACCCGCTGCCCCCGGCAACCAAAACCGGTATTGTTTTCTTGTCCGGCTGGGGAAATCCTGCTCCGAGCGGGCCGAGCAGATGCAGGGTTTGGCCGGGCTTCGCTGCCGTCAGCCTCGTCGTACCTTTTCCGACAACACGATAGACGATCTCCAGCGAGGTGCGGGAAATGACCGCAGATATACCGAAGGGACGGGCGAGGAGCGGGTCAAGGGTATCCGACACCCGAAGCATCACGAACTGGCCAGGAAGGGCCGCGCGTGCAGCCTCAGGAGCTTTCAGAACGAGGCGGAAATATCCCCGGCCTGCGGGTTTGTGGGAAACAACAAGCGCCTTGTGAAGCCTATTCGATGGCAATCTCGATCTCCTGGATCTCATATTCCACGGTCTTCACCGGCGTCTTGATCGTCACGACATCGCCCACCTTATGGCTGATAAGCGCCTTGCCCACGGGAGACTGAATGGAGATCTTGCCCAGTTTCAGGTCTGCTTCTTCCTGGCCCACCAGCGTGTATTTCTTGATGCTGCCGGACTCCGTATCAGCAAGCGTCACGGTGGCGCCGAAGACGACCTTTTCGTTCGTCAGCTTGGACACATCAATGATCTGGGCATGGGCGAGCTTCTGCTCCAGTTCGCGTTTTTTTGCGTCCAGGTGCCCCTGCCGCTCCTTGGCCGCATGGTACTCGGCATTCTCGGACAGATCTCCATGGGCCCGCGCCTCTTCGATGTCCCTGATGTTCTTGCCCCGCTCCACCTTGACAATGCGGTCCAGCTCCTGTTTGAGCTTATCGTAGCCCGTCTGGGTCATCGGGATCTTCTGTGTCATGATGTATGATACTCCTGTATGGATTTCACCTGCAAAAGGTTCTTCTTGATCGCTGCGATGCCGCGTACGGCGGCCTTGGCAGCCGAGATGGTCGTAAAATAGGGTATCGACTTCATCAGGGTCGTTCGCCTGATGGAGTAGGAGTCCTTCTGGGACTGTGCACCGGACACCGTGTTGATCACCAGGTCCACCTGCATGTCGGTGATCTGGTCGACGATGTGCGGCCGGCCCTCGGTGACCTTGTTCACGGTCTCGACCGTGATGCCCCGCTTCCGCAGGTAGTCCGCCGTGCCCCGCGTGGCAACGATGGAGAAGCCCGATTGTTCCAGCCCCTGCGCCACTTCCAGCGACCCGGCCTTGTCCTTGTCCTTCACGCTCAAAAAGACCCTGCCCGATACGGGCATGGGATTTCCCGCTGCCATCTGCGACTTCGCAAATGCCATGCCGAAATCCATATCAATGCCCATCACCTCGCCTGTAGACTTCATCTCGGGGCCGAGCAGCGTATCGACGCCCGGGAACTTGGCAAAGGGAAAGACGGCCTCTTTGACCGCGATATGCTTTTTGTGGACCTCTTTGGTAAAGCCCAGTTCTGCCAGCGTCTTGCCTGCCATCACCCGGGCGGCAAGCTTGGCAAGCGGCACACCAATGGCCTTGCTCACGAAAGGCACGGTCCGCGAAGCGCGGGGATTTACTTCGAGAACGTAAATGCGGCCTTCTTTGACCGCGAACTGGATGTTCATGAGGCCGATCACGCCGAGTTCCAGCGCAAGCATGCGCGCCTGGCGATCGATCTCCGCAATGACCGTCTGGGGGAGCGAGAACGGCGGAAGAGAGCAGGCGGAATCGCCGGAGTGCACTCCGGCTTCCTCGATATGCTCCATGATGCCCGCAACGACCACCATTTTCCCGTCCGAGATCGCATCAACATCGATCTCGACGGCATCTTCAAGATATTTGTCTACCAGCACCGGACGTTCGGGCGAGGCCTTGACCGCACGGGTCATGTAGTTCCGGACGCTCTCCTCGTCGTACACGATCTCCATGGCCCTGCCGCCGAGCACATAGGACGGCCGCACCATGACGGGATAGCCGATCTTGTTCGCAGCGCCCACCGCTTCGTCACAGGACACCGCCGTCCCGCTCTCGGCCTGCAGGAGCCCCAGCTTGTCCAGGAGTTCTTTGAAGCGCTTGCGGTCCTCGGCCCGGTCGATGCTGTCGGGAGAGGTGCCGAGGATCCGCACCCCCTCTTTTTCGAGGGGAACGGCCAGTTTGAGCGGGGTCTGGCCGCCGAACTGGACGATCACGCCGAACGGTTTTTCACGATGTATAATATGTAAAACATCTTCGAGTGTCAAGGGTTCAAAATAGAGGCGGTCCGACGTATCGTAGTCCGTGCTCACGGTCTCGGGGTTGCAGTTCACCATGACCGTCTCAAAATCGTCCTCTTTCAGCGCGAATGCCGCATGCACACAGCAGTAGTCGAACTCGATGCCTTGACCGATCCGGTTCGGCCCCCCGCCTAAGATCACGACCTTCTTACGATCAGTCGGATTTGCCTCGCAGTCCGCCTTCGCCGGACCCTGGACCCCGGCCCCTGGACCCTGAATTTGATAGAACGGTTTCTCATAGGTTGAGTACAGATAGGGAGTATGCGCTTCGAACTCAGCGGCGCAGGTATCCACGGTCTTGAACACGGGAATGATACCGAGCTCATAGCGCACCTTTCGCACCGCTTCTTCCGTGGTCGTGAACAACCGGGCAAGCCTGCGGTCGGAAAAGCCGTACTCTTTTGCCTTCCTGAGCGGATGGTCCAGGGACGGGTTCCGGTCGCTCAAAATGCGTGCACCCTGGTCGCCCAGCATCTTCTCCATGTCCACGATCTGTTTGATCTGCTGCAGGAACCAGAGATCGATCTTCGAGAGCGCGAAGATCTCATCCACGGTCATCCCCTGGCGCATCCCGTCGGCAACATACCAGAGCCGTTCCCAGTTCGGGACGCTGATCTTCTGGCGGATGTTCGCCAACCCCTCTTCGGCGTCCCCGTCCCGGTCGCGCCGGGACTCCAGTCCGTAGCGGTCGATCTCGAGCGAACGGAGCGCCTTCTGGAACGCTTCTTTAAAGGTCCTGCCGATGGACATGGCCTCGCCCACCGATTTCATCTGCGTGGTCAGCGTGGCGTCTGCCTGCGGGAACTTCTCGAAAGCGAAGCGCGGGAACTTGACCACCACGTAGTCGATGGTCGGTTCGAAGGACGCCGGTGTCGCCTTGGTGATATCGTTCGTGATCTCGTCAAGCGTGAACCCGACGGCCAGCTTCGCTGCGATCTTCGCAATGGCAAAGCCCGTGGCCTTGGATGCCAGAGCCGAACTGCGCGACACCCGGGGGTTCATCTCGATAATCACCAGCCTGCCGTTGTCGGGGTTCACGCCGAACTGGATGTTCGACCCTCCCGTGTCTACGCCGATCTCACGGATGATCTTGAGGGATGCATCGCGCATGATCTGATATTCCTTGTCAGTGAGCGTCTGCGCCGGCGCCACGGTGATGCTGTCGCCGGTATGGATGCCCATGGGATCGAGGTTCTCGATGGAGCAGACGATGACCACGTTGTCCTTGGCATCGCGCATGACCTCGAGCTCATACTCTTTCCAGCCAACGATCGACTCCTCCACGAGGACCTGGTTCACGGGGCTCGCTTCAAGGCCGCGGGTGATCAGATCAGTGAACTCTTCACGGTTATAAGCGATGCCGCCGCCTGTGCCGCCCAACGTGAATGCCGGTCTCAGGATCGCGGGAAAGCCCACTTCCTCGAGGATCTCATAGGCTTGGTCCATGTTCGTGGCAAAACCGCTCTTCGGGACCTCGAGGCCGATGTGCTCCATCGCTTTTTTGAACAGCTCGCGGTCTTCGGCCTTTTTAATGGCCGGCAGCTTGGCGCCGATAAGCTCCACCTTATACTTATCGAGCACACCCAGCTCGGCAAGCGCCACGGCCGTGTTGAGCGCCGTCTGACCGCCCATGGTCGGCAGCAAAGCATCAGGCCGTTCACGCTCGATGATCTTTTCGACCACCGAGGGAGTAATCGGCTCGATGTAGGTGCGGAACGCCATCTCCGGGTCGGTCATGATCGTAGCCGGGTTGGAATTCACCAGCACCACGTCATAGCCCTCTTCTTTGAGCGCTTTGCAGGCTTGCACCCCCGAGTAATCGAACTCGCAGGCCTGGCCGATCACGATCGGCCCTGCCCCGATAATAAGGATCTTCTTAATGTCTGTCCGTTTCGGCATTTAATACCTCGTTGAAATATATTTCAAAGTGCAAATTACAAGGAAGAACAATGATGCTATCAAAGCCCTTGCCGTTTCATTCCGCACTCCGCATTCCGAATTGCTACTCCCGCTCCTGCATCCAGCCGTTCTCCAAACCATACTGTTCCATGATTCGGCACGCGTCTTCGTACTCGCCTGCAGTGGTCCTTCGCGAGAGCTCTTTGAACTCGTTCGCTTTGTATGCCGGAAAATACTGGGACATCAGACTGACATGGAGGTCCTTCGAGATCTCCCTGGCCAGGAAGTGCATAACGCCATCGGTCCCGGAAAGTCCGCCCGGTAACACCAGATGACGGATGATGAGCCCGCGTTTTGCAATGCCTTGCTCATCAAGCTCCAGGTTGCCGACCTGCCGGTACATTTCCCGTACCGCCGCCCGGTTGACCTCGACATAGTGAGGCGCCACGGAATAGAGCATCGCGACGCGATCATCGGAATAACGCATGTCCGGAAGGTAGATATCGACGATACCTTCCAGCAGCTTGAGCGCTGCTACAGAATCGTAGCCGCTCGTGTTGTATACCAGCGGCAGGGTGAAACCGCGTTCTTTTGCAAGCCCCCAGGCCTTGAGAATCTGGGGCATGAAATGGGTCGGCGTCACCAGGTTGACATTATGGCAACCCTGCTCCTGCAGCCAGAGCATCTGGCAGGCAAGCTCTGCAGGCGTCTTTTCAACACCGTTCCCCAGCTGGCTGATGGGGTAATTCTGGCAATAGACGCACTTCATATTGCAGTTCGCCAGAAAGATCGTTCCCGACCCTTTGGTTCCCGAGAGCGGTGGTTCCTCGCCGTGATGGGCGCTGGCACTCGAAACGGCGGGATTCAGGCCGGACCTGCAAAAACCTATCTTGTCGTTCTTGAACCGGTTCACGCCGCATTCGCGGGGGCAGACGCGGCAGGCTTCGAGGAGCCCGTAGGCCTGTTCGATGCGATGTTCAATTTCACTTCGAGAAAGCATCAAAACCTTTTCACCGCAGAGACGCGGAGGCGCTGAGAAAGGGACCTTGTAAATTTAAAGATTTTCTCTGCGTCTCGGCGTCTCCGCGGTAATATTTCTAAGCTTTATATTTTTCCATCATGTCCACGAACCGCTGGAACAGATACCTGCTGTCGTGGGGGCCCGGCGAGGACTCCGGATGGTACTGCACGGAAAAGGCCGGCAGCGTCTTATGCTGGATCCCCTCGCAGGTCTTGTCGTTCAGGTTCTGATGAGTCATGACGACCTTGTCTTTCACTGTTTCCAGGTCTACGGCAAAGCCATGGTTCTCTGCGGCGATCTCGACCTTGCGCGTCGTCAGGTCCATGATCGGCTGGTTGCCGCCGCGGTGACCGAACTTGAGTTTATAGGTTTTACCGCCCAGAGCGAGGCCCAGGAGCTGCTGCCCCAGACAGATGCCGAAGATCGGCTTTTTACCAAGCAGCTTTTTAATGTTCTCGATCGCATAGGTGCATGGTTCAGGGTCACCAGGGCCGTTAGACAGGAACACGCCGTCAGGGTTCATGGCGAGCACTTCCTCGGCCGGCATGGTTGCCGGCACCACGGTGACATCGCAGCCTGCATTCGTGAGCAGGCGAAGGATATTGCGCTTGATGCCGTAATCATAGGCAACGACCTTGTACTGTGACGTGCTCTTTGCTCCATATCCCGTGCTGAGGTCCCAGGTGCTTTCGCTCCAGGTATAGGGTTTTTTGCAGGTAACATGCTGCGCCAGGTCGAGGCCGTTCATCCTGGGAAGTGCCTTTGCCTTGGCAACAAGACTCATTGGATCAAGGTCCGTCGTGGAGATGACGCCCGGCTGCGCGCCCACGTCGCGCGTGTGGCGCGTCAGCGCCCGGGTGTCGATCCCCTGGATGCCGACGATCTGCTTCTCGGCAAGATAGGTATGGAGCGACCGTTTGGACCTCCAGTTGCTCGGAAAATCGAGATACTCCTTCACGATGAATCCTTCGACCCACGGCCGGGACGACTCCACATCCTCATCGTTCGTTCCGTAGTTCCCGATCTGCGGATAGGTCATGGTCACGATCTGACCCTTGTAGGACGGATCGGTAAGGATCTCCTGGTACCCGGTCATGCTGGTATTGAACACCACCTCTCCGGTGGTCTCACCTTCAGCTCCGAAGGATGAACCTTCGAAGACCCAGCCGTCTGCCAATGCAAGCATTGCTTTTTTCATTCGTCTCTTGTCCTTCGATCAACCGAGATTGCAGGGCAGGCGGTTCACCGGCCCTGCTGTTTTGTATCGATACGTTCGACCGTGCTTACGGGAGCGCTCACGGTCTGTGCGGCGTCGGGATGGAGCTGGAACCGGTCCCTCACCTTCCCCTCATGGTCGATCACTTCCGCGCTGACCTGGGCGCCGTCCACGGTCACCTGCACAAAGTGATTGAATCCGCCTTCTTCGTCCTTCACATACAAGGGCGCACCGGCGCCACCCGTAATGACGTGTTCGATGCCGTTGACCGTTTTCCTTTGATAGAAATGTTCATGGCCCGTAAACACGACATCTACGCCTGCCTTGACAAAGAGGGCCTGCAGCCGGTCCCGGTCCTCGGGATATTTATCCAGACAGTCACCCCAATGCTTCCCTTTCCGGTAATCCGTATAGAGCGGATGGTGCAGAAAAACGAAAATATGCTTTTTGTCCGAATGTTCAAGAACATCTTCGAGCCATTTCAGCTGTTTGCCCGTGATCTTCCGTTCCTGGCCGTCCAGGTAGGAATCAAGCACGACAAAAAGCGAATTGCCCGCGGTAAAGGAGTAGTACAGCTCGTTCCCGGGCAGGTCCACCTGTTCACGATATATTTCCTCACTGGCCGGCACGAGCGGGCTGATATCATGGTTCCCTACGGCCAGGAAATAGGGAACGTCGATCTGCCGGGATACCGACCAGAACGACGTCCATTGTTCCCGGTTCCCAGGCGTCTCGATCACATCGCCGGTGTTCACGATGAAGGCCGGCCTTAAAGCCATTGCCATGATGGTGATCTTCTTGTAAATGATCTTGTCCGAACGGTTGTCGCCCAGCACAACAAAACTGAATTTGCCCTCCAGTGATTCCAGCGCAGCAAGTTTAGTCCCGATCTGCTGGTCCTGGGCAGCACCAGCAACCATGCTTAAGCAGGACACCAGAATAAAGACAGCGACCAGTCTTATATTCCGCATTCCGCATTCCGAATTCCGCATTTAGATCCTTCCTCCGACTATGGTTCGCACCGCTCTTCCCGTGAGTTTCCACCCGTCGAAGGGCGTGTTCTTCGATCTCGATCTGAATTGGGAGGCGTCCACCTTCCACGTGAGGTCCGGATCGATGATCGTGATGTCCGCCACAGAACCCGCCGATAGGGTCCCGCCGCCGGACCTGATGATCCGGGCCGGCGCCATGCTCATGCGCTCGATCAGCTGCTGCATCGAGAGCACTCCGTCCTGCACCAGTTTGAGCGAAAGCCCCAGCGCGGTCTCGATGCCCACGATGCCGAAGGGCGCATAATCGAACTCGCCGGATTTCTCGTCCATGCCGTGCGGCGCATGGTCCGTGACGATCACGTCGATGGTCCCGTCCCTGAGACCGGCCTTGATCGCCGCGACATCGTCTGCGGTCCTGGGGGGCGGGTTCATTTTTGCCATGGTATTGTAACCGCGCACCGCTTCATCGGTCAGGGTAAAATAGTGAGGGCAGGTCTCTGCCGTTACCTTGACGCCGCGCGCCTTGGCCGCACGCAGCAGTTCCACCGAGCCGGCGGTGCTGACATGGGCGATATGCACCCGGGCGCCGGTCAGTTCGGCAAGCGAGAGGTCCCGCGCGGTCATAACATCCTCGGCAGAGCGCGGGATCCCGCGGAGCCCCAGCTCGGTCGATACAAATCCCTCGTTCATGACCCCTTTGGCCGACAGCGAGCTGTCCTCGCAATGCGAGACCACCAGGAGGTCGAAGACCCGTGCATACTCCATTGCCCGCCGCATGATCGCCGCGTTCATCACGGGCCTGCCGTCGTCCGAGACCGCCACGCAGCCCGCGGCCCGCAGCTCGCCCATTTCGGACAGTTCCTCGCCCTTCGACCCCTTGGTGATCGCACCGATGGGGAATACGCGCGCAGCACCTTCGCGTTCCGCCTGCGACAGGATGAACTCGGTCACCGACCGGTTGTCGTTCACGGGGTTGGTGTTCGGCATGCAGCAGACCGAGGTAAATCCGCCGGCCTTTGCAGCAGCCGTTCCGGAAGCGATCGTTTCCTTATACTCGAACCCCGGCTCGCGCAGATGCACATGCATATCGATGAGCCCGGGAACGACCAGCTTTCCTGCCGCATCGATTACCTGCGCGTCGGGGGAAGAGATGGACCCGGCTGCTCCGAGCTTCGCGATCTTGCCGTCCGCGATCAGGATATCGAGCTTCCCGTCAACCTTGTTCGCCGGATCGATAATGTGACCATTTTTAATGAGAATGTTCATGGGGTAACCTTTTTTATTCCGCATTCCGAATTTCAGCTGCATTTTTGCAATCCGAAATCCGTAATCCGAAATCCGCAATTGAATTACGCTTCCGCCTTCGTTCCGCCCGACAGCAGGAACATGACCGCCATCCGGACCGCTACGCCGTTCGTGACCTGATCGAGAATGACCGGCGTGCTGTCCGCCACGTCCGAGGAGATCTCCACGCCGCGGTTCATGGGACCGGGATGCATGACCAGCACTTTTTTTGCCGCTGATGCCAGCCGCGCCTTGTTCAAGCCGTAGAACCGGGCATATTCGCGCACACCCGGGAAGAGGCCGGCGGTCTGCCGTTCGACCTGGAGCCTCAGCATCATGATCACGTCAGCGCCTTCGACGGCATGGTCCATATTGTAATGGACCTCGACGCCCATGTTCTCGATCCCGCAGGGGATCATGGTTGCCGGGCCGCAGACCCGGACCTTTGCACCCATGGTCAGGAGACCGTAAATGTTCGATCGGGCCACCCTGCTGTGGGCGATGTCGCCGACGATCGCGACGGTGATCCCCTTGAGCGTTCCGAGCTTTTCGCGCATGGTGAACATGTCGAGCAGCGCCTGCGTCGGATGTTCATGGAAGCCGTCTCCTGCGTTGATAACGGCGCTCTGAAGCCGCGAGGACAGGAACTCGGGAGCCCCCGAACAGGGATGGCGAATGATGATGATGTTGCACTTCATGGCCTCGATGTTCCGGGCCGTATCGAGCAGGGTCTCCCCCTTGACCACGCTGCTGGTCGAGGTCGAGATATTGATGACGTCGGCCGACAGACGCTTGCCAGCAAGCTCAAAGGAGGTTCGCGTCCGCGTGCTCGCCTCGTAGAACAGGTTGATCACGGTCTTGCCGCGGAGCGTCGGCACTTTTTTGATGTCCCTCTCGGAAACATCCTTGAACGTGGAAGCCGTGTCCAGAACGAGATCGATCTCTTCCGCGCTCATGCCCTTCATGCCAAGCAGGTCTTTTGAACGTAAGCTCATGGACAACCCTTCTTAAGCCGTAAACTGTCCTTTATTTAAATCTGCAATCCGCAATCCGAAATCCGCAATGATCCTTATTCTCCCAGGATCACGACTTTCTCTTCACCGCCGTCCTCGGCCAGCATCACTTCCACCTTTTCCTTTGCCGAGGTCGGGAGGTTCTTGCCGACAAAATCAGCGCGGATCGGCAGCTCCCGGTGGCCGCGGTCCACGAGCACGGCAAGCTGGATGCGGTGCGGCCTGCCGTAGTCCATGATGCTGTTCAAGGCTGCCCGGATGGTCCTGCCCGTAAAGATCACGTCGTCCACGAGCACCATCATCCTGCCCTGGATGTCAAAGGTGATGTCCGTGGCCTGCGGCACCGGCTGGGACTTGCGGGTCGCCAGATCGTCGCGATACATGGTGATGTCGAGGCTGCCCACCGGCGGCTCGACCCCTTCGATCTGTTTGATCTTGGAAGCGAGCCGTTTGGCGATATGCACCCCTCCCCGCTGAATGCCGACAAGCACCAGTTCCTTCGCGCCTTTGTTTTTTTCCAGGATCTCATGGGCGATCCTGGTGAGCGCCCGGTCGATGCCGGGCTTATCGAGGATCAGCGCCTTTTCTTTCGAGCTCATCGGGTGACGCTCCTCCTGCAGCTGTTTTCGACGAAAATGTTAGCCACGAGGGTAACTATTGAAAAAGACACAAAAAAGCCTTCTTCCGAAAAAGGAAAGAAGGCTTGCGTGTTTGCACAGTGCGATATACTGCAGATATTTTTTTTCATTTGGTACCCTTCCTGGCCTCACGGGACCAGACTTAAAGAGAATCGATGCAACGCGGTCACAATAACCTAACTGCAGTTTTCTGTCAAGATTTTTTTCGTCAGAGAACGATTTCCAAAGGCAGGAAGTACGTCCCTTCAGCCTCTTGTCTTTTTCAGCAGCCAGGCCATGTTCTTTCCCAGGTTCTTCATGGTCAGCACGCCTTCGGCGTCATTGTTCACCTCTCCCGGCTGCCTCCCCATGCCGACATTCCAGTAGCTCGACCCCGGAACGATCATCTCGTTGATCGTGAAAAAATAATTGAGCGTGTTGAAGACATTGATCGCCCCTGCGCGCCTGCACGCGACCACTCCTGCGCCTACCTTGCGCTTGTACAGGTCCGCGTTCGCGCGGCCCACCATGCCGCACCGTTCGATCAGGGCCTTCATCCCTGCCGAGACATCGGCAAAATAGGTGGGCGAGCCGAGCAGGATGCCGTCGGCCTCGTCCATTTTCCGGACGCACTCGTTTATGATGTCCTTTTCCACGGCGCAGCGTTTATCTTTCTTCTCAAAGCACTTGAAACAGGCGATGCAGCCCTGGATCGGCTTTCCTGCCAGCGAATAGATCTCCGTCTCGATGCCCTCGGCCTTTAATTCATCAAGAACGAGGTTCAGGAGAATTGCCGTGTTCCCGTCCTTTCGTGCGCTGCCGTTAAATGCTATGACCTTCATCTGAAAAACCTCCTCTTGGACCGAATAGCCGCTGTAAAGATGCAAAACCTGACCGCCAGATTCATTTCGTAAAAATAAATTCCGCAACATACATCAGCAACAGGACGAACCATCCTCCGAGGATGACGAATTCGATCGTGGCACGATAGGACACGCTGAAGTTCTCCGTAGCCATGGTATAGACATCCTCGAGGGTGTCGAGTTTCTCCTTGATCTCCGCCTTCCAGCTCTCCAGGTGGAATTTCCTGGATATCAGGGAGTAGAGCTTGGCAGAATACCAGTCGCCGATCAACTTGATGTTACGCTCTACCGCTTCAGATTCGAGAATGGACTGTGTCCGGATCTCGATGATCTCCCGCACGACCCTCCTCACTTCGTTGGAACGGATGACCGGAAGTTTTTTGGGGGTCTTCACGAGACGGAGGGTCTTTTCGAGGCGTTCATCGAGATCGTAGTCGAGGATCCGGGATTTTAGGAGTTGCAGGTTCGCGATCTCGAACAGTTCGATATTGCTCTCAAAATCGCCGGAGGAATCGAAGATGAACGCACCGTCCCAGTCCACGATCGTAATGTCGTCCTTGCCGTATTTCAGATAGGTCGACAGGGTGGCCTGCACTTCCTCTTCGTCAAGCGCGATCTTTTCGTTCTTCAGGAATGCCGCGATCTTGTCACCGTACAGGGACAGATACACTTCCGGGTCGCCCTGGTAGCCTGAGATGCAATAGACACTGTACTCTTCATCGAACTTCGGATCGCACCCGAACTCACCCAGGATGGTCCTGCAGGAGTTGATCAGCGAACGTTTGAGCTCCAGCGTGTCATCGGACAGGATGTCCTCCATGCCGAGGGTTGCTTCTACAACCACCACATCGGGCAGATAGGCCTTCACGACGAAATCAACGTCCACCCCCTCGACCCGCCGCCGGTCAACCTTGATGATCTTTTGTTTGGGGATGACGTCCGGGTAGCTGGGGCCGCTTTTCAGGGTCCTGCTTTCGACGACCTCGGAGGCGGAAAGGTTGATCTCCGTTTCGCCAAAAAGGAAGACGACCAGCCGCCCGGGCACCGCTTTTTTTTCTGGGTCCATATTGTGGTCCTTATCGAGTGGAGACTATTTTTGAAAGACCTGCCTGAGCAATGCGGTCACCCGGGCCTGCGGGTCCTTCCGTATCTTCTGCTCCTCCTGGCCGACCATGATGAACAGGCCGTCCAGTGCCCTGCTCGTGACATAGTGGTCCAGGTCCACGGCCTCTTTCTTCAAGAGCGGCAGGGACCGGGCCTTGTCCATCATCTCCTTGAAGGAACGGGTGACGCCGACATCGTTCATGGTCGCAGCGACCACCGGATTGAAAGCCTTGTATAAGCTGCCGTAGGTCTTTGCCCTGAGGTAGGTCGTTGCCGCTGTATCGTTCCCGTGCAAAATGGCCACCGCGTCGGGAATGGTCATATCTTTTACCGCAGCAACAAAGAGATCAAGCGCCTGCGGTGCCGCTTTCTCGGCGGCCCGGTTCATGCTGAGAATGAATTGGTCGACGTCTTTTCCCATACCGGCCCTTCGCATGACCTTTTCGATCTTCTCGATCCTATCGGGGACCGTGATCCTGATCAACTGATCACCGAAATACCCGTCGACCCTCGAAACCTTCGTAACGCTGTTCCTGGTGCCGACGGAAAGTGCCTCCTTCAATCCTGCCGCGATCGTGTTGGAGTCAGGTTCTCGGGAGCCCTCGCCCCGGTCGTTCAACGCCTTGGTGATCCGGTCTTCCAGGGCGGCCTGCGCTGGCAAAGCGGCAAACAAGCTGATCACAAGGACTAGGAGCGTTGTCAGGAAGTAACTTTTCCCGGGCAGCGGTGAAAATACCACCTGGCCTATGGGAGAGATCGATACTTTCACTCAGGCACTTCCGGTGAATAGGGAAAGGTCCCTGAGGTCAACGCCTGCACGCCGAACAGCACCAGCGAGACCAGGCCCCAGGCGAGGCCAATGACCACGCCCGCATCCACAATGCCGCGCCAAGGCTGCTCCAGGAGACGGACAAGCAGCACGAGAACAATGATGCCGGCGGTCACGGAGATGGATGTGATCTGCCTCCGGCGGGTGGCATGGAAAAATCCCATGCAAAAGAGCGGCGCAAGGATGATGTGGGAAAGGCGTCCCTGCAGTTGCAGATAGCGGGCGCGTGCCGCAACGCGCGGCGAAAAGCCCTGCTGAAAGGCGCGGTACCCTTCGGCGTAAGCCATGAAGAGGACCACGAGCGCCAGGGAGCTCGTATGATACCAGCGGAACTGAATCGCAAAAGCACTGATCGCCATCGGCGTCAGCCGATAGATGGCGCTCGCCAGCAACAATGCGACCCCTGCCAGTCCCCACCATGCACCCAACTTCCTCTGCATTGCGTTATCCCCTTCCCGGAACGGCTCGACGCGGCTTACCTGCCGAACAACATGCTCCGATCACTCTTTAACTGTACTGGAAATCAGAAAGCAGGTCAAGAAAAAGTCCCCGTGCTCTAGAAGGTCAGCGCAAAGGGTCATGGAGATGTTCTTCCCGCTCCCTCCCTGAGCTGCGGTGCCAGCTTTTCAAGTACCAGGCCCCACGCCTTTTTCCATGTTGACCAATCGTGCCCCCCGGCAATGACCACGACCCGGTCGGCTGGCAGCACGCGCGCTAAAAAGTCCTGACCGTAAGCAAACCGGTCCCATCGGCCGTAGCCAAGGTAGAGGGGAGGATGTTCCGAAGCGTGGCCCTCGTAGCCCTTGAGCCACGACCAGAGCTGGCGGTCCCAATCCTTATAGTCTATGGTCCCCGGATCCCAGGCCTGCAATCCTCCGGCGTGCTCTATTTCATGGATGATACCCCGATCGCCTGCATAAGCTCCAAGAAGCACCACCCCCTGTATGTCGGCGGGATATCGGGCAGTGTAGAGCATAGCTCCATATGCACCCAGCGAGTTGCCGACGAGCCAGATACGGTATCCCCTTTTTTTAGCGGGATCGATGACATCCTGCTTTAACCGTTCCAGGACCGAACCATTCTGGTAATAGCCAAGGTGGGCATTTACACCGAGGACATCAACATCGATGTTGCGTTCCCGAAGCATGGCGACGAGGCCGTTGCGCTTAAAAGCATTTGGCGGATCGCCATTGCCGGGAAGATAGACGAGAAGGAGTGGAAAAGGTTGCTCCGTTCCATACAGCCGCTCGGTCCCGATCGGTACCGTAAGCGGTCTGCTGCAGCCGATCTGAGCAATGCCTGAGAGCAGGAGCAGAAAAGAGAAGAAGAATACCTGGCGGGAGAAAGGGCGACAGACGCGCTCGTTCGAGGACGGCTTTCCGGGATGATCAGCAGATGACCGCATACGCTTTGACCTCATGAGGGCCGATGACAGGCCATAAATGGTTCGGGACGACCCCCAATGCAGGCCGTCCCGTTCCAATACGATCCTTTTCGCCGTGATCAACCGGCGTTCTTTCCTGCAACCTGTTCCCGGGAAGCATCGGGAAATTACTTATGGCATTTGCCGCAGTTCTTTGTATCCTTCACGTCAAAGGACTTCTCGCCGTTGTGGCACTTGCCGCAAAAAGCCCCTTTGGTGATCCTGGCCATGTCCATTTTATAGGAGCCCTGCGTCATCTGGAACACCTGGTAGTGGCAACCCGTACACTTCAACCCTTTGCCTTTTACATGATATTCATGACTGAAAACAACTTGCGCCGCCCCCTTGGGCCGAAAGGTAAGATCGCCACCTCCGACCATTTCTGCCGCAGCGTTAACAACGAGCATCATGCAGAGCATAGAACAGATCGCGAATATCTTTTTCATTCCCCCACCCCCCGTAAAGAAATATTTGGATAGTCATGCCTTGCAAAGGAGTATAGCAGAATTTATTCACGAACGGATGAATTAATCGGTCAGTACCATTGACCAGGCCCGGCCTGGACGGCATTGGTCGTTCAATCGCGGTCCCTATGGTGATTCTCTTCATGGCCCCTGCCATGGCCGCGATCGTGCTCGTCATTCTCGTGGTGTTTCCCTTTATGTTTGCCCCGGTCGTCCCAATGCCGGTCATGCTCCCAGGTCTTCCAGTTCTTCTGCACATGTCCGTAAGGAATGCGCTCGTGCCCGGGAGGAACGCGCCGGACATTGGGCGGCAGGCCTACGAGAACGCGGGGAACTCTTTCATTGTTCAGGACCCGCCAGGGGCCGTTATATCCATTGGCGATATACCAGCCCCCGCCATGAGGACGGTACCAGGCACCCTGGTAGAACACGATATCCGCCTCGGCATCAGGGGCGACATAGGCATAGGTGCCGGGGATCGGGACCAGCGGCGGCGGCGCAGGAAGAAAAAGCCTCGGCAGCGGCGGTAACTGGATATTGATCTCCACTCCGGCGGAACTGGCGGCTGCAGAAAAGAGCCCGGAGCAGAACAGGACAGCGGCAAATACAGCAAACGATCTGAAACGATTCATCATGAACGATCTCCTTTATAAAATGACGCGCTTCGATGCGCAAAGTGAGCAGGATCGAACTTCTTTGCCATGAGCCGTCGGTAGACCGGCAGCGACGGCGCATTATGCCTACAATGAGACCGGAAGTCAAGATGGTACCCGGAACAGAGGCACCACTACCCGTTGATCGCTTTGAGAATTCCCTGCAGCAGCGCTGTCGGTGTGGGCGGACATCCGGGTATGACCGCATCGACGGGGATGACCTTGCCGATCCCTCCCAGGGACGCATAGCTTTCACCGAAGATTCCCCCGTTGCACCCGCAGTCTCCCACTGCGATCACGAGCTTCGGCGTCGGCGTTGCATCGTAGGTCCTCCTGAGCGCGACCTCCATATTATGGGTCACCGGCCCTGTGACAAGCAGGAGATCGGCAAATCGCGGCGATGCGGTAAAGTGGATACCGAAGCGCTCAACGTTGTAGATCGGGTTGTTGATCGCATGGATCTCGAGTTCGCACCCGTTGCAGGACCCTGCATCCACCTGCCTGATCGTGAGGCTTCTTTGGAAACGGTGCCTGATGGCTGCTTCCAGCTGGACCCCGATCTTTTCGATCTCCGGATCAACGATGGGGGGCAGCTGTTCCGTTACAATGCCGGTGCGGAATATCTGTTTAAGGATCCTGATCATAATGCTCCCTGAAGCTAAACTGACCACCGCGGAGACGCAGAGACGCCGAGAAGAACGAGTACTCGAAACATGCTTTTCTCTGCGCCTCTGCGTCTCTGCGGTGAGAAAAGCACTTCATGCCTGCTACAAGTCATGCCCCGAATAGGACTGGTTAAAGCTCTTATTGCATACCGGGAAGTCGGGCACGATGTTCCCGTGAATGCATTGCTCAAGGCCCAGCCAGTTCAGGCTCGACGGGTCCCGGACCATGCAGCGGTTGATCTCTCCCTTGAGCCCGGACTGCACCCAGTAGAGGATCTCGCCGCGCCATCCCTCCACGGCAGCGAAGCCGGACCGGTCCGGCAAGGGAGAGCCGGGAGCTACGCTGATCCTGCCGTTCGGAAGCGTCCGGAGCAATTCCCGAATGATCCTCATGGACTCGCGCACCTCTTCCACCCTGATCCAGGCCCGCGCGTGCACATCGCCGGAGATCAGGACCGGCACATTCACCTCGATCCGGTCGTAGGGCGGGAACGGGTGATGGATGCGGCAGTCAAGGTTCAGGCCGCTTGCACGCGCAACGATCCCCACGGCGCCGAGGTCGCGCGCCTGCGCCGGCTTGAGCACTCCTGTATCGCGCACCCGGTCCTCCAGGGACGAGTTCCCATCGTAGATAACGACAAGTCGTTCAAAATCCTTCTCCAACACACCTAATTCCTCGCGAATTGCGACGATGCCGGAATCGTCGATATCGACGGTCACGCCGCCCGGCACGACCCGGTCCATCATGAACCGGTGGCCGAAGAGCTGCAGGTTCGTACGGAGCAAACCTTCCTTCTGCCGATGGAACTGATAGAACAGCATCGCAAAGGCCACGTCATTGCAAATAGCCCCCAGGTCGCCGAGATGGTTCGCGATGCGCTCCCGTTCGAGGAACAGTGCCCGGAGCCACATGGCCCGGTCCGGAATAATGGTGCCGGTCAGGGCTTCCACTGCCTGTGCATAGGCCAGGCCGTGGGCAACGGTGGTATCTCCTGACACGCGCGCAGCCAGCCGTGCACCTTCCTGCCAGGACATCGACTCGAAGCGCTTTTCGATGCCTTTATGCACGTAGCCTAATTTTTCTTCTAGATTGATGACATCCTCGCCCATGGCCTGGAAACGAAAATGACCGGGTTCGATGATGCCCGCATGGACCGGCCCGACCGGGATCTCGTAGATCCCCTCCCCCTCGGCCCGGACCCAGCGGTACTCTCCCGGGACCCGCGGCAGTTTTGTGAAGGCATTGAAGGTCTTCCGAAGCGGCCAGGCGTCGGCCGGCCAATCCTCATGTTTGATCCAGGGGCGGTCGTCGGGATTGCCGACCGGTATGAGCCCCATAAGGCTCTGGATCTGACGTTCGAACCGGTAGGCGGCAGCGAATTTTTTGGTCAGGCTCGGAAAGGTCGCATCGTCGACAGGCACCTCGGTCTTCACCACCAGGTACTCGCGCTCTCTCCGGTAACAGGCATACACGGCGAAGCCCCTGCCCATCAGCGTCTCGTCAGCCGCCCACTCACCGGCAAGCAGCGCATATTCCTGTTTCAGCACCCGTGCCGCTTCGGCAAAACGTTTCCGCGGAACGATGAGGGACATCACCGAAGAAGGAGCCAGGCTGTCATCCTCTTTCGCATCAGAGCCCAGCACGTTCATTATGAGGTTCTTCAATCTGATCATTGCAAGTCCAATCCGATACTATTCCGAATTCCGCATTCCGAATTCCGCATTTTATTTCAACAACCCCACTGCCGTCTGAAACCACCCTGCAAGGAACTTCGGCATATACAGGCCAAGCACCAGCACGAAGGCCATGTGCAGCAGCACGGGAATATGGGCGACCTTCAGGCGCTTCTGATACGCCGGTATCTCCCCTGCCACCATGGGCTGGACCTTCCGGAACAGCGCCGCAAAAGTGACCGCGAGTCCCAGCAGCAGGAACGGAGCCAGGTACGGCGCATCCTTGATCGTCGCTGTCAGTATAAGGAACTCGCTCGTGAAGACCCCAAAGGGCGGCATTCCCACGATCGCCATGACCCCCAGCGCCATACCCCAGCCCACGAGCGGATTACCGCGGATAAGCCCCTTGATCTTGTCCATCTCCTGGGTCCGGTGCATCTGCGACGCATGTCCAACCGTAAAGAAGATGGCCGACTTGGTCAGGCTATGGACCAGCATGTGCAGTAGCGCGCCGAAGGTGGCCACGGGGCCGCCCAGGCCGAAGGCAAAGGTGGCGATGCCCATGTGTTCGATCGACGAATACGCGAACATGCGCTTGATGTCCTTCTGACGCAGAATGGAGAAGGACGCAACAATGATCGAAAGCAGTCCGAAGCCCATCATGATATCCCCGGAGTGGTGCGTTCCCGTTGACCCGTCCACCAGGACCTTGCAGCGGACCAGCGCATAGAGCGCTATGTTCAGCAAGAGGCCCGAGAGCACTGCCGAGATGGGAGTCGGTCCTTCGCTATGGGCATCAGGGAGCCAGTTGTGGAGCGGGACCAACCCCACCTTGGTGCCGTAACCGACCATGAGGAACACAAAGGCAAGGGACAAGATCGTCGGTTCGAGCTGATTGCTCACTTTTGCGAGATTCGTCCAGTGCAAAGCGGCTCCGCCTGCACCGAGCACTTTTTCAGCCGCAAAGTAGAGCAGCACCGTACCGAACAGCGCAAGCGCGATACCAACGCCGCAGAGAATGAAATATTTCCATGCAGCCTCGATCGATGCCGGGGTGCGGTACAGGGACACGAGCAGGACCGTGGAAAGCGTTGCCAGCTCCATGGCGATCCAGAGAATTCCAACGTTGTTCGTCAGCAGGCAGAGCAGCATGGCAAAGATGAAGAGCTGGTACATGGCGTGATAGAACCGCATCCTGCGATGCCCCAGCGTCCCGTGTTCGCGCTCGCGCCGCAT
>JBGQDI010000016.1:0-22444 GCA_041495765.1 Nitrospirota bacterium | reverse complement strand
GTTCGATCACCGACTTGTCGACCTCGGTCTCCTCGCCGGAGACCTTCAGGTTCACCATTTTGCCGAGCGGGGCAGAGATGTCCCGCACCAGCCGCGGGAACTTGCTGAAGACCTTGGCAATAGGCTGCATCCGCATCTTCATGACGCCCAGCTGCATGTCCGACGTGATCAGGTCCAGGAACGAGACGGCCTCAAGCAGGCTTTGCACATCATGATCATCGGTGTACTGGTGTTCGAGCTTGTTCACGATATTCACGAGGCGGTTCCGGACGAGCACCACTTCACCGGTCAGGTCCATGACCTTGTCGATCTTGGTCACGTCCACCCGGAGGGTCTGGAGCGCCTCTTTCTCGGTCGCCTGCGGCTCCGTTATTGCGGATTGGGGATTGCGGATCGCGGATTCGTCCGCTGTTCCTTGGCCGTTCGCTGTCTTCTGACTTCTGACTTCTGACTTCTGACCATTGTCCCCTGCCTTTTGCGTTCCGGCTATCGCAGTTGCGTTCTCCAGGGCCGTTTTCAGCTCCGACAGCAGCGGCGCCGTATTCTCGGTGACGCCGTCCTTCTGTTTGACATGCCTGAGCAGCAGTCGGAGCATGTCCACGCTCTTGAGCACTGCGTCCATAAGCGCCTTCGACATGCGGATCTCGCCCTCCCGGAGCTTCTTCATGATGCTCTCGGCGTTGTGGGCGACATCCACGACCGGCTGGAACCCGAGAAAACCGGCGGCGCCTTTGATGGTATGGACGCTCCGGAAGATCTGGTTCAGCATTTCCTTGTCTTCCCCTTTTTGCTCCAGTTCGACGAACAAGGGGTCGATCCGGTCCAGCGTTTCCTCGGACTCGGTGATAAATTCTGCGATTATCTCTTCCATTTCATCAGGCATAGGTCGCTCCGCTCCATTTCGGATTTCCGGATTGCGGATTTCGGATTCTGAATCTGACCTTGCCGTTCATTCCGCAATCCGCAATCCGAAATCCGCAATTGATCACTTCTGTTCCAGTTTCTCAAAGATCTTGTCCATCTTTTCCTTGAACACCTCGGCCGTAAAGGGCTTCACGATGTAGTTGTTCACGCCCGCCTGGATCGCGGTGATGACCATGGCCTTCTCGGCCTCGGCGGTCACCATCAGGACAGGGAGCGTACTGAGCAGCGGGTCCTTCCGGACCTCCTTCAGGAGCTGCAAACCGTCCATGTTCGGCATGTTCCAGTCGGACACCATGAACCCGTAGCCGCCGGCCTTCAGCTTGGCCATGGCCTGCACCCCGTCTTCTGCCTCTTCGATGTTCTCGAAGCCAAGCTGCTTCAGCACGTTCTTCACGATCCGGCGCATGGTCGAAAAATCGTCGACAACGAGTATTTTCAGTTTCAGATCAGGCATTGGATCCTCCTTGTGCGAACATGTTCTTTAAGATATGCCGGATGTTCTGGGTGACCGACTCGGCGGTCACGGGTTTGACCAGATACCCGTTGACCCCCGCTGCCATGGCCCGCTCCCGCTCCTCGGGGTCCGCCTCGGTAGTGACCATCAGGATCGGGATCTCGGACCGTGCCGGGTCGGCCCGCACGCTTTTCACGAACTCGATCCCGTCCATGTAGGGCATGTTCAGGTCGGTGATGATCAGATTGGGGTTCTCCATCCCGATCTTCTCGATGCCGTCGAGGCCGTTCTCGGCATAGGCCACGGCGTATCCTTTTGCCTTCAGGAAGAGCCCGATCAGTTTTCGAGTTGTTGGGTCATCATCCACGATCAAGATTTTCATAGTTACACCCTCTGGTAAGCTACGACTTTATTGAACACCACCGGTATAGGCACAGTATATCCCCTGTCCTTCGCAGCAAGGGCGCGGTCCGCCATCAAGATTTTTCATAGTTACACCCTCTGATACGCTACGACTTTATTGAACACCACCGGCTTGAAGGCACGGGTGACGCTGTGGAGGCTTTCGGCCGAACCGATGATCAGGAACCCGCCGGGCCGCAGGCTGTCGTACAGCATGGAGACGACCTTCTGCTTGGCCTTGTCGTCAAAATAGATGAGCACGTTCCGGCAGAATACCAGGTCCATGCCCTGGACCGTGCGCATCTTGCCGGAGTCGATCAGGTTGATGTTCATGAAGCGGGCCAGGGACTTGACGGACAGGTCCAGCTCGTGGGTCCAGCCGTTGCTCTTGAAGTATTTGGCCAGGTAGGGCGGCGGCACGTTGCGCACGGAATAGGACCCGTAGACCGCTTTTTTGGCCGCATCGATCACTTCGTTGCTGATGTCGGATCCCAGCACTTCGATGCGGCTGCAGCTCCTTTTTTCGAGCAGCATCATGGCGAGCGTATAGGCCTCCTCGCCGGTGGACGAGGCTGCGGACCAGATCTTGATGTCCCTGGACTTTTTCTGTTCCATGAGCTGGGGGATGATCGTATCGACGCAGACCGTGAGCTGCTGGGGCTCCCGGAAGAAGTAGGTCTCGTTGGTCGTAATGGCGTCGTACAGTTTCGCCAGCTCGTCGCCGGTGCCGCTGAACTTGAGCAGGGACAGGTAGTCCTCGTAGCTCTTCAGGTTCTTTTCCTCCAGCCGGGTCAGCAGCTTCTTCTCCACGAGGTACTTCTTGGTGTCGGCAACGTAGATGCCGGACTTCTCGTAGATGAAATCCCTGAGCTGTTTGAAGACCGCATCGGACAATGCCACGTTCAGCATAGAGGCTCCATGAGCTGTGCGACCCGTTGACGGACCTCTTCGCTTGCATGGTTCTGCAGTGCGCTGAGCGTGACCGCTTCGCTGTTCCCGAGCTGGACCAGCGCATCGATGGCCGAGAGGATGACCGGCGGTTCTTTGTCGAAGAGCAGGGGAATGACAACCTTGGAAGCATCGGGGTTCAGGGAGTCGCCCAGTGCCTTGACCGCGTAGAGCCTGACCCACATGTCGGGATCGGACAGTGCTTTTTTGAAGATCTCGGGACCGAGGTTCATCGAGCCCAGGGCGATGACCGCCGTTTTGCGCACTTCGGGGTCACTGTCGCCCAGCGCCTCGGTAAGCCGCTTTTGGCCCCGTCCGTCCTGCACCCGGTTCAGGTTCGACAGTGCCGCCATACGGATATTCACGTCCTGTTCTTTCGAGAGGGACAGCAGCATATCGGCGTCGCTGGTCCCGCGTGCGATGATCTCGCGAACGGCGGGAGTCAGTCTGGCAAGCGAGGCGAAGAGCGCGCGAGAATCTATCCGGAGCAGGGCCTGGACATTAACCTCGAGAACATCCTTATAGTTCTCCACTTCCAGATGGCGCAGCAGATGATCGAATGAATCCTGGTCGCGCAGCCTGCCGAGGACAGTAAGCGCGGCGTTCCGCACGTGACCGTCGCGGTCATCGACGCACTTCCGCAGCACGCTCAGGGTCTCTTTGCCCGGCATCGCAGCAAGGGCCAGGACGGCCGCGCGCCGGACCTCGCGCAGGTCGGCTTCCAGGATCTTGATGAGCGCCGGCACGTCGTCGGTGCACTGAAGCTCGCCGATCACTTCGACGGCGATCACCTGGGACCGGAACCCCGCGGCCGGGTCTTGAATGACCTCGGTCAGCGACGGACCGCAGCCGAATTTCGCGAGCGCCGTTTTCACCGCTGCAAGTCGTTCCTCGCTTTCCGGGTCCGAAGGGTCCAGCGAACCGGCGACATCGAGGATGGTCCGGACGGCGCGCTTATATTTCAGGTCGCCCAGCCCGGTGAGCGCGATAAGGCGGTCTTCCCACTCGCCGTTCGTATACATCTCCACCAGCAGATCGGCGACCTCGGCCATGGCCGGCGTTACGCCGATCTGGACGAGACTTCGGATGATGGAGGTCTTTTCGATGGCGCTTGCCTTCGGCAGACGGGCGATGAGCATCTCGCTCGAGCGGGGCGATCCGATCTTGCCCAGGGTCTCGATGGCCGCATACCGGAGGGTTTCCGAAGGGTTCGTCAGGAGGGCCAGGACCGCGTCCACTGACGATTCCTCGCGCATGAGGGCCAGTGATTCGAGCGCCGAAAAGCAGACCCACTCGTTGTCCTTGAGCGCGGCAATGAGCGCGGGCAGTCCTTCCCGGTAATCGAGCAGGCCCAGCGCGCGCGCCGCAGCGGTCCTGGCGTTCTGGTTCTGGTCCGTCTCGAGCATCCGCACGATCTCCGCCGGATAATCGCACCAGCCGATATCGGCGATGAGGTCCACGGCAAAGGTGCGGATATCATCGTCCTTGTCCACGAAGAGCGGCCGCAGAAGCGGCACCGACTGCTGCCCGATCTGGCGCAGGATGATCCTGGCCGTGTTCCGCAGAAAGGGGCCTTCGCGCAGGAGCGGGATCGCCATGTAGGCGGTCACTTCGCCGCCGATGGCGGTGATGGAGCGCATGGCCGCATCCTGCACGCCGGTGTTCTCGTCGTGCAGCGCCTTGATGAGCGGGTAGACGGCCCGCTCGTCAGAATCGCCCAAAGCCTCTGCTGCAGCCCGCCGCAAAGAGGGATCGGGGTCCGTAAGATTTTGTAACTCCACGGAAAGCTCATCATTCGATATCATGCAATAGTCCTCTGTAGAGTTCTTATCGTCACTATGCCGCAATTCCTTTAATTGCAGATACTTAAGGCGGGTAGGGGTTTCAGGGTGCCGGGTTCAGGCTTACCCCTGCACCCTTTACCCTGTACCCTGGCCCCTGGTTCTTTTCCATCTGCGCCTTGAGCCTGATCAGCGCCTGGTTATGCAGCTGGCAGACCCGTCCTTCTGTAAGGCCCAGGACCTTGCCGATCTCTTTCATGGTCAGCTCCTCCCAATAGTAGAGCGACAGGAGGATCTTTTCTTTTTCCGGCAACCCCTCGATGAGTCGGGCAAGCGCGTCCCGGGTGGTACTGTCTTCAAGAAGTTCCAGCGGGCTCTTCATGGATTTGTCGGCTATGCACTCGGCCACGTCCACGTCGCTCTCCTCGTGCATGCGGTCCCTGAAGTCCTCGAAGCTGAAGACCACGGCGCTGCTGGCTTCCTGGAGGATCTTGTAATACTCGTCCATCGAAAGTTCGAGGTTCTTTGCCACCTCTTCCTCTTCCGGCAGACGGCCCAGGTCCTTCTCGAGCTGGTGGTGAGCTTTCTTGATCTGGCCTACCTTGGTCTTCAGGGACCGGGGCACCCAGTCGTGGGACCGCAGTTCGTCGAGCATGGCCCCCTTGATCCGGTATTCCGTAAAGGTGTTCAGCTTCACCCGTCCCTCGGTGTATCGCTGGAGCGCATCCAGAAGTCCCATGACCCCCACGCTGATAAGGTCCTCCACCGACAGCTGCGGCGGCAGGCGGTGCGACAGCCGGTAGGCCGTGTATTTGATGAAGGGAAGAGAGTCGTTGATGATCTTCTCCTTCTGTTCCTCGGTCAGTTCAACCTTGTATTCCTGCATAGCCATCACCTTTTAACTCACCTCGTATTGCGAGAGCCGAACCATTCTTTTTATCCGCAAATATACGCTAATGGTTTAGTGGTTTTTTCCGTTTGCCTTCATTTGCGTTCATTCGCGTCAATTCGCGGTTCCCTGCTTTGCCTCTTTATTATTCACCGATCACCCTTTTCACTCGCCACACCGGACGAGGCGGACAGCAGGTTCCCGATGAAGAACTGGAGCGTTCCCTTTACCTTCTCGGAGCGGTCCAGGAACGACTGTGCGATCTCCATGATGCGCCGCGAAATGGGCCGGTTCGGATACATATCGACAAAGGCCTGCTGTTCCCGCACTGCGTTCTGCACGTGCTCGTCATAGGGAAGATAGCCGAGATAATCGAGCGAGATGTTCAGGAACTTGTCCGCTGCCAGCGACAGGCGGCGGAAGACTTCAACTGCCTCGTCGGGGTTCTTGACGGAATTGACCAGCACCCGGAACTCTTTTTCCTGGTAACGCGTATTGAGCACCTTGATGAGCGCATAAGCATCGGTGATGGCCGTGGGCTCCGGAGACGTGACGATGACGATCTCCTGGGCGGCGATGCAGAAGAAGGCCACGTTCTCTGAAATGCCGGCTGCCGTATCGATGAGGAGCACATCCACGTCGTCGCTGTAGGAGTCAAATGCCTCGAGGATCTTGAGCCGCTGGAACTCGTCAAGCGCCGTCAGTTCCTGCACACCCGAGCCGGCGGGAAGGATCTTGATCCCGTGGGGGCCTTCGATGAGGATGTCCTTGAGCGGCATGTCGCCGTTCAGCAGGTTCTGGATATTATGTTTTGGCGCCAGATGCAGCAGCACGTCGATATTGGACAAACCCAGGTCCGCGTCAACGATCATGACCTTCTTGCCGAGCTTGCGCAGCGAAATGGCCAGGTTCGCGGTCACATTGGTCTTGCCCACGCCGCCTTTGCCGCTCGCCACTGCAATGGTCCGCACATATTTTTTCGGTTGTTCACCATTCAGCATTTTCGACACCCCTTCAGACTTCTGACACTTGGCTGCTCAATCCGCATTCCGCAATCCGCATTCCGAAATTGTTATGCCGCGCACTCCTTGTTCACGATGAGACTTGCCAGCCGGTTCACTGTCGCATACTCGATATCGCCGGGCACACGCTGTCCCGTGGTGAGATAAGCGACCGGCTTCTGGTACGTCAGCAGCAGATTGTAGAGCGCACCGTAGCGGACCGCCTCGTCGATCTTGGTGAAGGCAATGTACTCGATCGGCAGGCTCCGGTAGGAGCGGTAGGCTTCGATCATACACTCGTCGTCCGTATTGGCGCTCATGAGCAGGTGGAGTTCCAGCGGCACCGTGGTCTTGCAGATCTCCGCCAGGCCGTTGATGTACTCCAGGTCGCGCGGGTTCCGTCCCGTCGTGTCCACGAACACCACGTCCCGGGTCGTAGAGAACTCGTTCAGCGTGTCCAGGAACTCTTCCGTGGTGCTGACCGTCGCCAGCGGGATGCCGAGGATCCGCGCATAGATGCGCACCTGCTCCGATGCACCGATGCGGTAGGTATCAAGATTGATGATGGCTGCCTTCTTCCCCGCTTTGACGGCCTGGGCGGCAAGCTTGGCGATGGTCGTGGTCTTGCCCACGCCCGTGGGACCGATGAGCATGACCGCTTTTTTCGTACCCTGGTGTTTCTTTACCTTGATGTCCGCAGCGATGACGCTTTCGATCCTGGCCAGGTCCGTGGTCTTGTCGCAGAGACGGTAGGCATACTCTTCCCGGACCGAGCGCTCCTGGAGAAAGCGCACCATGGTCCGTTTCTTTGCCGGCAGCGACATTTCGTAGCCGCTGTTCTTCATGCCTTCGATCATGGTCCGGAGCTCGGCGAGTTCTTTTTTCAGATGGTCGGTGCCGGTGTCCGACGGGAGACCGGCTTTCTTCTGCTGCGCGACCGGGCACTGCTGTGCGACCGGGTTTTTTGCCATCTGACGCGTCGCAGGCAGGGCCACTGCCGCATAGGGCGACGGCCGCGTTGCCGGCGGCGCCGCCGGCGTCTGCTTCCGGACGCTGCGGGCACCGGCAAATACCGTTTCCGGCGCCTGCCGCTTCATCCCTGCAGCCTGTCCCCGGAGCGGCTGCTGGACCTCCTGATCGTAATCCACGGCGGCCGTGACCTCCACATGGGGCCAGAACCCTTTGGTCTCCTCGGTCGCGAGGATGATGGCATCGTCGCTCAGCTCCTTCTTGACGAGTTCGAGGGCTTCGGAAAAGGTCCTGGCAGTGAATTTTTTAATCTTCATATTTCAACACTCCGGTCGTATAGAGTCGCACGTTCGAGGAAAGTTCTGCATTGGACAGCACGGCCACCGCGGGGAGGAACCGTTCAACGATCTTTCTGAGGAACCGGCGGGCCTGCGTCGAGCACAGGATGATGGGTTGCAGCCCCTTCATCTTGCTGCTGGTGACGGCGGACTCGATGGCGCGCATCAGTCGGGTCACGATGTCGGGGCTGATCGCACCGCCGGCCTCCATGGCCTGCATGAGCGCGCGTTCGAAACGGGGGTCCAGGGTCATGACGTGGATCCCGCCGTCGCTTGCCACGTGCTGTTTGGTGATGAAGCGGGCCAGCGACTGCCGCACGTACTCGGTCAGGAGCTCGGCGTCCTTGGTCTGCGGCGCATGATCGAGCAGCGTTTCGAGGATGGTGACCAGATCGTTGATCGGCACCCGTTCTTTCAGGAGGTTCTGCAGCACCCGCTGGAGGCCGCCCAGCGTAAGGACCGAAGGGATCAGCTCGTCCACCAGCTTGGGATAGCTCTTGGACACGCTGTCCAGAAGGGTCTGGACCTCGTTGCGCGTCAGGAGCTCCCAGGCATGGGACTTGATGACCTCGGTCAGGTGCGTGACGATGGTGGTGGCGGAATCGACCACCATGTAGCCTTTTGCCTGTGCCTGCTCCGTGTCACGCGCATTGATCCAGAAGGCCGGCATGCCGAAGGCCGGCTCCTTGGTGGGGATGCCGTCGATGCGCGGCACATCGCCCGACGGGACCGCCAGGTAATGGCCCATCATGAGCTCGCCCCGCGCAACCTCGATGCCGCGGATCATCAGCGCGTACTCGTGGGGCCTGAGTTGCAGGTTGTCCTTGATGTGGATGGAGGGGACAACGAACCCCAGGTCGATGGCAAGCTGCCGCCGCATGGCCTTGACCTTGCTCAAAAGCTCGGTCTTTCCCGATTCGACCAGGGGGATCAGGCCGTACCCGATCTCGAAGGTCAGCGGTTCCAGCTCGATGAAGGTCTCGATGGCGGGTTCCGCCGCCGGCACTGCCGCGACCGCCTGCACCGCCTTCTGCTCTTCCTCGACGGTGGTCTGGTTCACCGTGTAGGCGAGGCCTCCCGCTGCCGCGGAAAGAAGAAAGAAGGGAACATGGGGCAGTCCGGGGATCATGCCGAGAAAGGCCATGATGCCTGCCGAGGTCAACAGCACTTTGGGGCTGAGGAACAACTGCATGGAGATGTCCCTGCCGATGTTCGTTTCGGTCCCGGCGCGGCTCACCACGATGCCCGCTGCGGTGGAAATGAGCAGTGCCGGCATCTGGGCGACCAGGCCGTCGCCGATGGTCAGGGTGGTAAAGGTCGCGGCAGCCTGGGCGATCGGCATGTTCTGCTGGAACACGCCGATGGCGAAGCCGCCGAGGATATTGATGGCGGTGATGATGAGGCCGGCAATGGCGTCGCCGCGCACGAACTTGCTGGCGCCGTCCATGGCCCCGTAGAAGTCAGCTTCCTGGGAGACCGTCGCGCGCCGCTTGCGCGCCGTGGCCTCGTCGATGAGCCCGGCGTTCAGGTCTGCGTCGATCGCCATTTGTTTGCCCGGCATGGCGTCCAATATGAATCGGGCGGCCACTTCGGCGATCCTGCCCGAACCTTTGGTGATGACGACGAAATTGATGATCACGAGAATGATGAAGATGATCATGCCTACGGCATAGTTGCCGCCCACCACAAAGTTCCCGAAGGACTTGATGACCTGACCGGCCGCGTCGACACCCTCGCCGCCCTTGAGCAGAATGAGCCTCGTTGATGCGATATTGAGCGCCAGCCGGTAGAGCGTCGTCATGAGCAGGATGGACGGGAAAGCCGACAGGTCCAGCGGCCGGCGGATGGTGATGGCCGAGACCAGGATCACGACGGAAAGAGACAGCGAGAAGGAAAGCAGGAGGTCCAGTACGAACGGGGGGACCGGCAGGACCATGATGCCCAGGACTGACACGACGCCCACAGCGACGATGACGTCGCCGCGGTCCTGGATGCTTGTTATGACTGACATTGTTTAATCCTCACGTATGAAACCCTAACCAAAAAACCTATAACCCAAAACCTTCTCTCGCAAAGGCGCAAAGCTCGCAAAGGAAACCTTAAAACCCTGACTTTAAAACTAAGGCCTTTAGCCTTTCTTTGCGAGCTTTGCGCCTTTGCGAGACAACGCTTTTGCAGATTTGCTTCTTTTACGCCGCCATCCCCCGCAGCTTGTAGATATACGCCAGGATCTTCGCAACGGCGCGGTAGAGGTCCTCGGGGATCGTCGAATCGAGCTTCACCTTGAAGAGCGCGCGTGCCAGGGGTTTGTCCTCGACAAGCGGGATCCGGTGTTTGCGCGCCAGTTCCCTGATCGTGGCGGCGATGTGGCCCTTCCCCTTCGCAATGACCTGCGGCGCCCCGTTCCCGCCCTTCTGGTACAAAAGCGCAACGGCAATATGGGTCGGGTTGGTGATCACGACCGTTGCTTTCGGCACCGCTTCCATCATGCGCCGGCGGGCCATGTCACGCTGCAGGCTCTTGATCTTCGCCTTGATGAGGGGATCACCTTCCGATTCCCGGTATTCTTCCTTGATCTCTTCCTTGCTCATCCGGATGGAGCGTTCGAACTTCCACCGTTCGTACAGGTAGTCCGCCACGGCCAGCACGAAGAAGGTCGTGAACGCCCAGGCCACGGACTTGCTCATGAGGCTGAAAGCGACGGCCTTGATGTCCGTGATGTCCATGGCCGCTGTCGTGGGGACGATGGCGATCATCTTTTTCAACAGGAGGTAGAACAGCACGATGCCGACCAGGAACTTGAGGAAGCTCTTGACGATCCCCGGAAGAGCACTGACAGAAAAGATGTTCTTGAACCCGTTGAGCGGGCTGAGCCGCTCCAGCTCAAAGGTCGGAGGTTTGAGCAGAAAACCGCCCTGCAGCACGTTCGACAGGATGGCGAACAGGACGGTCGCACCGAAAAATGGCGCCAGGATCATCATCATTTCCGTCGAGGCCTGCCGCAGGACCACGATCGAATCCCTGCCGTAATCAAGGCTCAGCAGCCTGGTCGTCAAACCTCCCATATTCGTCATGAACGACGCGCCGGCAAAATAGAACACCAGCAGCGTCCCGGCCATGGTGGCAAAGGAGACGAGCTCCCGGCTCTTGGCGATCTGCCCTTTTTCCCGGGCCTTCTGCCGTCGCCGTGCTGTTGCCTGTTCTGTCCGGTCCTCGTTCTCTGCCATGGCTACCTTTTCAACCGAAAATGTTCACCACCAAAACGCCTCCCCCTCGATGGGGGAGGAACAAAAGGTGGGGGTGATGCAACGAAAACCGGCCATTGCCGATTTCCATCTTCCCATGAGATCGCGGCTTACGGATGCTTCATAAGAAGAATGACCCGGCCGATGTCATCCTTCATGGAACCGAAATAGCCCTGCATGAGATAGATGAAGACCGGCAGACTGATGAGCATGGTCAGGAACCCGATGAAAATGTAGACGGGCTGCCCGACAAAGAAGATGTTCATCTGCGGCGCTGCCTTGTAGATGAATCCCATGAGGATGTTCACGACGAGCATGATGATCACGATCGGCGCGCTCAATTTGAGTGCGATCACAAAGATCTTGGCCGTGAAAGAAACGCTGAGCGCTACCAGGGTCCCCGCGTTCAGGGAGCCGGCAGGGAGCCACTCGTAGCTCTTCACGAACACCGCGATAAGGTCGTGATGGGCGTCCATGGCGAGGAACAGGAGCGTGGCAATGATGCTGTACAAGCGCGATACCTCGGTGGAAGCGCCGATCTCCGGATCGAAGGCCGTGGCCATCGCAAGTCCCGTGACGTTGCTCATGATCTGGCCGGCCATGTCCACGGCATAGAAGATGAACCGGGCGGCAAGGCCGAAGATCAGGCCGAACATGACCTCACGCATGACCGTGGCGGTGATGGATCCGTCCACCAGCTTGAAGTCCACCACAGGCGTCAGCACGAGCGAGAATGCAACGGCAACACCGATCCTGAACTGCGGCGGGAAATTTGCGCCGCCGAAGAACGGGACCAGCATCAGCACGATGCCCGCGCGAAGTAGGATGAAAAGGAAGTTCGGCAAATAATGTGTATAAGATTCCATAGGTGACCCATTCAAGATTCAAAATTCAAGATTTAAAATATTGAATATTTCTTCTTAATTTTGAATCGCTGCGAAGCGTTCAGCGTATATACACCGGGATCTTATTGAACAGGTCCGTGGTGTAGGTCATCAGCACTCGCGCGATCCAGGGAAAGAACAGGAACAGCGTGATGAACACTGCGATGACCTTGGGCACGAAGGTCAGGGTGAACTCCTGGATCTGCGTTACTGCCTGGAACAGGCTGATGAGCAGGCCCACGACCAGGCTCACCAGCAGCACCGGGCCCGACACGAGCAGGACGGTCTTGAAGACCTCGCCGGATATCTCTTTTACCAGATCAACGGTCATTGAAAGCTCCTTACCAGCGTGCCGACCACGAGGTTCCACCCGTCCACGAGCACAAAGAGCAGCAGCTTGAACGGGAGCGATACCAGCACCGGCGGCAGCATCATCATGCCCATGGAGAGCAGGACGCTTGACACGACCACGTCGATGATCAGGAACGGCAAATAAATGAGGAATCCGATCTCGAAAGCGGTCTTGAGCTCGCTGATCGCGAAGGCAGGTACCACGATCCGCATCGGCAGCTCTCCCGGCGTGGCGGGTACTGTGAGCTTCGCGATGTTCAGGAACAGGGCGATGTCCTTCTCGCGCGTCTGCTTCAGCATGAACTCCTTGAGCGGCGGCGCGGCCTCGTCGGCCGCCTGCTTGATGGTGATCTTCTTGTCCAGGTACGGGTTGACGGAATTCTTCATGACAACATCAATGGTCGGCGACATGATGAAGAAGGTCAGGAACAGGCCGAGCCCGATGATCACGGGGTTCGGCGGCACCTGCTGCGCGCCGATGGCCTGCCGCAGGAAAGACAGCACCACCACGATCCTGGTGAACGATGTGAACATGACCAGGATCGCCGGCAGGAACGACAGGAAGCTGATGATCAGGAATACTTCTATGACGGGATCATTCAGGTTCATCGCAGGGTATCCTTCAGGGCCTTGAGCCGCTTCAGTTTGTCGCTGATATCGCCGGTCAGGGTCGTTGCCTTTTCAGTGCTTTTTTCCGTAAAGCTTTCGGCTTCCGCATCGGTCATGGTCTTGAACAGTTTCAGGTCCGTGGGCGTAACACCGAGGATCAGGACCTCTTTTCCGATCTTGACCGCCGCCACGCCTTTTTTCGGACCCAGTGACTGATAGCCCAGGACCTTCATCAGACCGTCCCGGGACTGGTTCTTCCTAAGCACCGCTCCCAATACATAGATCACACCGATGACCAGCGCCAGCGCCAGTATTAACTGCAGATAGAGGTCCGTCATTTGAGTTTTATCCTATAAACTGCAGTTAGCCACATAAAGCACCTAAATTCACAAAGACAGAGCAGGAAGTTTTCACCGCGAATGAACACGAATGAACGCTAAACTTTTTTCGTTTCTGAATTCGCGTTTATTCGCGTCCATTAGCGCTTTTTATCACCGTTCCCGGTGGGAGACGAAGTCATTTGAGTTTCTGTATCCTCTCGGTCGGGCTGATGATGTCGGTGAGGCGTATGCCGAACTTTTCGTTCACCACCACTACCTCGCCTCGTGCAATGAGCTTGTCGTTCACCAGGATCTCCATGGGTTCGCCTGCGATCTTTTCCAGCTCGATCACCGAACCCTGGCCGAGCTGCAGCAGGTCCTTGATGAACATCCTGCTTCTACCGAGCTCGACCGTGACCTCCAGGGGAATGTCGAGCAGGAAATCCATGTCCCGCGTCGTCCCCGCTGACGCCGCGGGTTTGAGCTCCTCGAACTTTGCTCCCTGCGGCGCCGGTTTCTGCGGTTGGGCCTGCGGCTTGTTTTGCGCTGGTGTCGGTTCCATGGGTAACTCCTTTTTCAATTGCGGATTTCGGATTGCGGATTTCGTATTTTTAAAATCAAGTGCCGAAGCGTTCAGAGGGCAGGTTGTTAATCCGCAATCCGAAATCCGCAATCCGCAATGCTAGTTAAGTATCTTCGTGACCCTGATGGCCTGATTGCCCCTGCTGAAACCGGGCACTCCCTTGAACTTCGGTACATCCTCGACCTTTACCAGCAGCTCGTCGGTGGTGGACCGGTTGAGCGTGATCACATCGCCCACCTTGAGCTTCATCAGGTCGCCAAAAGCCAGTACTGCCTGGCCGATCTCCGTGGAAAGCTCTACCTTCGAACCCATGAGAATGTCCTTGAGGCGCTGCACCCACCGCTGGTCCTGCTCGTTCTTGTCGCCCTGGATGCCGGAATAGAGCTTTTCCTTCACCGGTTCGATCATGGAGTAGGGAATACAGAAGTGGAGCTTCCCCGTAAAGTCCTCGACCTCAAGGTGGACTTCGATCTTGATGACGATCTCGCTCGGCGTCACGATGGTCACGAACTGGGGATTCATCTCCGAACCGACATGCTCCGGCTTGATCTGTGCGATCGCCGCCCATGCCATGGCCATATCGTTCAACGCCAGGGCGACGACCTTCTTGATGACCCGCTGCTCGATGGAGGTAAAGGCCCGGCCTTCGGATTTTACGTTCTTGACGCTGGCGCTGCCGAAAAAGAACTCGACGAAAGCGAACACGAGCGGCGCTTCTATGACCAGGAGCGAGTAGCCCTTCAGCGGTTCCATCTTGAAGATATTGATGCTCGACGGAAAAGGAATGGTCTTCATGAACTCGCCGAACTTGATGATCTGCACGTTCTGGATGCTGATGTCGACGAACTTCATCATGAGCCCCGAGACCGTGTTCCTGAAGAACCGGGAAAAACGCTCGTTCGCCATTTCCAGGCCCGGCATCCTGCCGCGCACGATCCGCTCCTGGCTCGTCAGGTCGTAGGACCTGATGCCGGACATGATCTTCTGCTTCGCCTCCTCGGTGCCGATATCGCCTGACTGGACGCCGCGGAGCAATGCATCTACTTCGTCTTGTGAAAGGATATCGCTCATTGCATTACGAATTCCGTAAAGTACAGGTTCTTAAAGACGTCCTTGCCCATGGCCTGGTTCGCCCGAAGCAGCAGCTCGTCCTTGAGCTGGAACTTGCCCTCGGGACTTGATACTGATTCGACGGACTTGCTGCTGACCAGCGTTATGATCGCATCGCGAAGCTGCGGGGTTTTATCGTTCACCAGCGCCAGGTTCGCTGCGTCGGAAAGCTCGAACTGCATGGTCACTTTGAGGAACCGGCCCCGCTCCGAAAGGTTCAGCACAAAGGCGTCAAGAGCGATAAGGCTGGACTTGGCTTCCTTGGCCTCTTCTTTTTTCGCCTCGGCAGCAGGCTTATGCGATCCGCTGAACAGGAACAGATACGCTCCGATACCCCCGGCAAGAGCAACTGCCAGGACCACGATGATGAGGATCAGGCTCTTGTTCCCGGACTTTGGCTTTTCTTCTTCACCAGCATGCGCCTCTTCTTTTTGTTCGGCCATGGAATACCTCCTTTTTCATGAATAGAGGATATACAAATACCATGCCTGAGCTAACTGATTGAAAAAGCAAAGTATCATACTTGCCTTACTGTCAAAGTCCTGACTAGTGGCAGACTTAGGCGTTGGAAATTGTTGACGATGGTTTCAGGCGCTGGGAAGGGTCACGGCGAGCTCTTAAGAATAAGTGCGCGTGTCAAGGAGTTGACAGTAAGATACTTATCTGTTATGTTTGAAAAATGCAGAAAGTGCTCGTAATTGATGATGATGATACCGTCCGCGACGTGCTCAGTTCTTTTCTGGGAGGAAAGAACTTCGACGTAACGCTTGCCGCAAGCGGCGAGGCGGGCCTCGATATACTGCATGCCGACAAGTTCGAGCTTATCCTCACCGATCTCGTCATGCCCGGCGTAACGGGCATGGACATCCTGACGGAAGTGGCCGCTGCCAGGATCACCGCCCCCGTCATCGTCATGACGGCCTTCGGCACGGTGCAGACGGCCGTGGAGGCCATGCGGGTCGGCGCCTTCGACTACATTACCAAGCCATTCAACCTCGATGAGCTCATGCTCGTTATCAATAAAGCATTCTCCGTCTCGAAGCTGCAGAAAGAGAATGTCATGCTCAAGATGCAGCTCAAGAAAAAATATAACTTCAAGGGGCTCATCGGCGATTCACCGAGCATGCAGGTGGTCTACGAGATGATCGAGAAGGTCGCGGACACGGACAGCACCGTGCTGATCACCGGCGAAAGCGGGACCGGCAAGGAGCTCATTGCCAAGACCATTCACTACAACAACACGTCGCGTGCAGGCGGTCCCTTCGTCCCGCTCAACTGCGCCGCTATTCCCAAGGACCTTCTCGAATCAGAGCTCTTCGGCCATGAAAAAGGCGCATTCACCGGCGCCGTCAACACACGCCTGGGCCGGTTCGAGCTTGCCCAGGGCGGTACGCTCTTCCTGGATGAAGTGGGGGAGCTCGACCCTTCGCTCCAGGTGAAGCTGCTGCGGGTACTGCAGGAGCGCGAGTTCGAACGGGTCGGCGGCATGAAAACGATCAAGGTCGATGTGCGGATCCTGGCGGCCACGAACAAGGACCTGGAGAAAGCGACGCGCGACGGCAACTTCCGGGAAGACCTCTACTACCGCCTGAACGTTATTCCGCTGCATCTGCCGCCGCTCCGGCAGCGGGTCGAGGACCTTCAGCTCCTGCTCGCTCATTTTGTCCATGAGTTCTGCCGAAAGAGAAAACGCGAGCCCTTCACCTTCTCGCCCGAGGCCATGACCTGCCTGCTGAACAGCCGCTGGCCGGGGAACGTGCGGGAACTGGAGAACCTGGTCGAACGCCTGACGATCCTGGTGAGCGGCCCCCTGGTGAATGTCTCGGACCTTCCTGAAAAATTTCACCAATTGCCTTTCCCCAGCCTCGAGACACGGCCCGGTTCGGGAGCGAACACATCCCCCTCCCAGCTCCCCTCCGGAACTGCAGAACCGATGTCCTTCAATAACCCGGTCTCCTTCGGTGAAACGGGCATCGACCTCAATGAGATGGTGAGCACCATGGAGCGGAACATGATCATGCAAGCGCTCGAAAAAGCCGGCGGCGTCAGAAGCAGGGCGGCCCAGCTTCTGGGCCTTAACCGGACCACCCTTCTGGAAAAGATGAAAAAGATGAAGATCGATGTGCAGAAAAAGTAGGGACGGTTTGAAACCTGCCCCGCAAAAACGTACGCAGAACAAGTGTCATTCCTGTTCAAAAATATAACAACTCATGCATCCTCAATTCCCCCCCTCGTTCCTGCGTCATGCTCCCAAACACGCCGTTCCCCCTGCATAGGTAGGGCAGAGTTGAAACCTTCCCTTTGAGTGACACCACCCACACCTGCCTTAATTCCGGTACGCATGAAGCATTCGCAATACGTCTCTGCCATACAATAAATATCCAAAATATCCGAGTGGCGCGAAAAGTGATAGACTTGAATCAGGAGGGATACGGTACTGTATAAAGGTCGGGCACACACTTCAGGATCCTCAACATAAAACCAGTCACTTTTGCCAGGACAGGCATTGAGGGGTATTTGCAGCATCGAGGAACAGGCTGTTGAGAAAGGCACCCCGTGAGAATTCCCGAAGATATGACCAAAGAACAGCTCATAAATGACCTGATAAAATTGCGCCAACGTATTGATGAACTGGCGAAAATAGAGGAAGACAAGAATAAGTATCTGGAGGAACTGAACAAGACGAAGGCGATGTACGAAGGCCTTTTCGAATTTGTTCCCGATGCGATCGTCGTTGTCAACCGTGAAGGCCGTATTGTTCAGGTCAACAAACGAACAGAGAGTCTTTTTGGCTACCGTAGGGAGGAATTGCTGAGGTCAGATCCCGATGTCCTCCTGCCGGAGCGCTTTCGGGAAAAGCATAAGGAGCATCGCAGGACGTACATGTCCGAACCGCATATTCGTCCCATGGGCACGGGACTTGCCCTCTACGGCAGAAAGAAAGATGGCAGCGAGTTCCCCGTGGATATCTCTCTTGGGGTGCTCAAACCGCAACATGACGAAGCCGACATCGTCGTACTGGCCGTTGTCCGCGATATCACCGAGCGCAAGGAGGCGGAAAGGAAGTTACTTGAAGCAAAAATCGACCTGGAACGGTCCAATAAGGACCTTGAGCAGCTCGCCTTCTCCATATCTCATGACCTCAGGGCGCCTTTGCAACATATTATAGGTTTCTCCGGCATGCTGAAGGAGGATTATGCGGATAAACTCGATGAAAAAGGCATAAATTATATCGACCGCGTGCGGTCAGGGTCCGCAAGAATGCTGGAGCTTATCAATGCTCTTCTTAAGCTCGCGCGCATCAGCCGCAACGATATTAACCGCGCGAAAGTGTATCTGACCGCATTTGCAAAAGCAGAAGCTGCTGAGCTTGGAAGAAGCAATCCGCACCGGCGCGTCGAGTTTGTGATCGCTGAAGACGTGATTGCCGGCGGCGACCCGGTATTGATCCGGATCGTGATACAGAATCTTATGGAAAATGCGTTTAAATTTACAGGGAATCGAGCGATAGCGAGAATAGAATTTGGCGTAAAACAAGTGAACGGGGATCAAATGTATTTTATTAAGGACGACGGGGCCGGGTTCGACATGGAGAATGCGAACAGGCTGTTCACTCCGTTCCAACGATTGCATACGACAGGCGAGTTTCCGGGTCTCGGCATCGGTCTTGCCACGGTTCAGCGGATCATCCATCATCATGGTGGCCGCATCTGGGCCGAAAGCATGGTGAGCAAAGGAGCAACTTTCTATTTCACCTTGAAATAGTGGTCGGAAACGCGACATCCTCCATACCTAGCCGACGGTCTTACAAGAGTGAGGTGCAGGAGGCACTGTGAACCATGACGACTCTATAAAGGTATTCCTGATAGAAGACAACGAAGATGATGCTGAATTCGTCCGCAGGTTTCTCACCGCGGGCAGGAAAATGCCTTTCTCTGTGGAGAGAGCGGATAGACTGTCGACCGCGCTCAAGCGCTTGCGAGCGGAGAAGTATGACGTCATCCTGTCGGATCTCGGGTTACCCGATAGCTGGGGACTGGACACCTTCGACAGTGTCCATTCGGCATTTCCCGACATCCCTATCGTTATCCTCACAGGGCTGGACGACGAAACAGGAGCGCTCGAAGCGGTGCATCGGGGCGCGCAGGAATATCTCGTCAAAAGCCAGATAAACAGCAGAAACCTCGTCCGGGTCATCCGGTATTCAATCGAGCGCCATGAGCTTCTGGTCCGGCTTGAAAAAAGCCTGAAGGAAATAAAGACACTGCGGGGACTCCTCCCCATATGCGCTTGGTGCAAGAACATCCGCGATGATAAAGGATACTGGAAAAACGTCGAGGAATATATTACGGAACTGACCGGTACTTTCCTTACGCACGGAATCTGCCCGACTTGCTATGAACGGCTTCGGGAGCAACATACGGAGCTTTTGACTGAAAAGAACGCGAAGGAGGAATGACATCTAACTTGCGTTTATGAGAAAGCATCGGGAGGGCAGTTTGAAACCTGCCCCTGAAAAGTCCGCGAACGCGTAGTTGAAGGATAATATCTCCGAAACAGCCCTTTGCCCCGCCAATTCCTCGTCAACGTCAGTTATCTGACGGGCATCCTCCCGACCAAAAATGCATGATTTCAACTCGTTAACAACGGGCATGTTTGTTGCTAGATAGGTCGCCATGCAGAGCCTTCTGTTGGCCATCATAATGTCTCTCAGCATGACCGTATCAACCCCGACCTCAACGGGCGTTGCTCAGGGCAGGGCCACGTCCCCGGACATGAGCGTACTGGAAAGCGCACGGGACCTCTTGAAGCAAAAGAAGCCGCATGAGGCGCTGCAGGACCTCGCGTTTTACCGGCCGACCCAGAACGAGCGTTCAAGCTACCACTATCTCTATGCGCAGGCGCTCGCACAGACCAAAAAAGCCTATGAGTCCATCGAGCACTACCGCCTTGCCTACATCTATGCCGGGTCTGATGCTGACCGGGAACAACTGCTGCTCGAGCGCGCCGATGTTTATGTGCAGATGGGATACTACTCTGAAGCTGCGGTGTGCCTCGATGTTTTTCTGAAGACCTTTCCCCGCTCGGAGCGCATTCAGCATGCAGAACTGGGAATAGCCGTCGCCCGTTACCATCTCGGCGAATACCGGGAAGCGCTGACGCACTATGACAAGGCCGGCGACTCCACTCCGGTCCGGTACGGCAAGGCAAATACCCTGCAGTCGCTCGGCAGGACCGCGGAAGCACACGAGATCTATCGCATGCTCATCGGGACCGATCCGCAGGCCATCAATGCTTCCCCGGAGACGATGTACAACCTGGGGGAGAATTACCGGCAGACCGGCTCGTTGGAAGAGGCAAAGATCTATCTCAGCACAGTTAAAGAACCGCAGCTGAAAGAAAAGGCCGCTATCGGCCTCGGGTTGATCGCCCTGGAAAACAAGGACTACAAGACCGCCATGCAGCAGTTCACGGTAGCGGCGGCATCTGCGGACCGCCATATCCAGCGCCAGGCCATCATGCACCGTGCCGAGGCATACATGCAGACCGGCAGGCTTGACGAGGCCGAAGCCTCGCTCGCGGAGATCCGCAAGAGCCATCCCTACGGCGCCGAGTATGATACGGCTGCGCTGCTGCTGACCCGCACCTACCGGGCCAAGGGCAACTTGAAAGGGGCTGTTTCCCTGCTGAAGGAGCTGATCTACCGCCGTACGCCGTCTCAGGCAGCGCTCGATGAACTGGACGCCATTCTGGTCGAGACCAGGGACCGCGAAGCGCTCCTCAAGCTCTGGACCAGCGCAGGCCGCTGGCTCATGGAACCGTCACGGTCCGCATCGCTCCTGAAAATCGCGGAAGGCCTCCGCTATAGCGGCCAGCCGTTCCTCGACCTGAGCGCATGGCTTATCAAGAACGGCTCGGACGAAGTGAGATCACAAACCCGCCTCCTGCTCGCCGATTATCATGCTGAGCGGGGCGACGCTGCTACTGCCTGGGGATACCTTGGACGGGCCAGGATCAAGGGTGAGAACGATGAGGTCCTCCGGATCAAGGTAAAGGCATACCTGGCGAACAAGGACCAGCTGAATGCTGCGCGGGCGATCACTACCCTCACCGACCTGCAGGAAAAGGACCTGCTCCTGCTGCTGGATCTCATGCGATCGCTCAGGAACAAGGACCTCGAACAGACGCTGCAATTCTGTTCCCGGACCTTTAAAAAAGAACCGGCAACACCGCTGGTCGCCGTTCGCTTCGCTGACATTTTGTATGATGCCGGCAGGGCGAAGGAGGCCCTCGCATTTTACCAGGCGGCAGTGGCGAACGTGAAACCGGGGGCCCAGAACAGGTCCCGGACAGCCGATAGTGATTGGGCGCAGTACCGCATCGCGTCGCTGACCAAGGGCGAAACCTCCCTGTCAGCGCTTCAGGAACTGCAATCCGCCAAAGGCTCCCTGGGACGCCTTGCTACAGCGGAGCTGAAGGTTCGCGCCTTGAAAGAGAAGGTCGATTGATATGACACCCGGGAATGATGTAGAACGGCTGAACGAAGCGTTCCAGAACTTTTCCACGGTATCGAAAAGCCTGGAGACCTCTTATGGACTGCTGCAGGACCGCGTCGCCTACCTGACCACGGAGCTCGAAGTGCGGAACCAGCAGCTCAAGGAAGCGCTTGGCGAGGCGGAGCAGAACAAGGATTACCTGAATGCAGTGCTCTACAACCTGGAAGAAGCCATCGTCGTCGTCGACCCTGCCGGAAATATCTCGCTCATGAACCGCTCCGCCGAAGCGATCCTTCGGATACCGCTGGCTGCGGCACTCGGAAAGCCCTTCGCCGCGCTGGATGTCCGCGTGACCGGCGAAGATACGGAGACCCAGCTCGTAGCCGGCGGGAACCGGTACCAGGTCATCATCTCCCGTTCCGACGTCGTCGACGCTGCGGGATGCCTCCGGGGGCGCGTCATCCTGATAAAGGACATAACGCGGCTCCGTGAGCTCGAGCTCCGGCATGAACGAAATCAGCGCCTCATCGCCATGGGCGAAATGGCGGCAAAGCTCGTTCACGAGATCCGGAACCCGCTCTGCAGCATCGAGCTCTTTTCCAGCATGCTCGAAAAGGAGCTCACGACCACGGCACATAAGGACCTGGCCCAGGGAATATCGGCGGGGATCGGCAGCTTGAATAACATCCTGACCAACATGCTCTTTTTCGCGCGGCCGAACAAATCCGCACTCAAACCCATCAGGCTCGACACCGTCATTGCGGAAGCCATCCGTCTCCTGGAACCCATGATGGCGTCCCGCAAGGTGATGGTCACCGTATCGCTTAGAGAAAGCGAGCAATGCGGCGACGCCGAGCTTTTGAAGCAGGTGCTCATGAACATTATGATCAACGCGGTCCAGGCCATGCCGCAGGGCGGCAGCCTTGACGTGGCCATGGTGCAGGAACAGGATGCCCTGTCGGTCCGCATAACGGATACGGGCACCGGTATCGCCCGGGAGAACCTTGAAAAGATCTTCGACCCCTTCTTTACGACCAAGGACACCGGCACCGGCCTGGGCCTGGTGATCGCATCGACGATCATGCAGGCAACGGGAGGGTACATTACGGCATCGAGTGAACCGGGCGAGGGGAGCACCT
>JBGQDI010000015.1:0-22636 GCA_041495765.1 Nitrospirota bacterium | reverse complement strand
GCCGAACAATGTAACGGCGACCAACGTCCCGATCACCGATACCTTCCCGTCGCTCCTTACCAACGTCACCTGGACCTGTACCGGGTCGGGCGGTGCAAGCTGCAGTTCCGCCTCAGGGACGGGGAACATCAATACGACAGCCACACTTCCCTACAATGGAGCCGTTACCTATGCAGTATCGAGCAAGGTGAGCGCAACCACTCCGCTGGGAACTCAGATCAGCAATACGGCAACCCTGACCCCTCCCTCCAACGACTACAATGCCAACGACAACAGCGCCTCCGCCACGACCCAGGTGGTCGGTGCCAATGTAACTGTTTCAGGATTTGTGTATAACGACGCCAACCATAACAGTATTTTGGGCGATGCCGGTGACGCGCTCTGCACCACGGGCACCTGTTTGCCCGCTGCAACACCGGTGTATGCCAAGATATTTCTGGCAAACAACCTGACCTCGGCCTTGCTGCCGGCGGTTGCCGTCAATACCGGCACTGCCCAGTACTCGTTCACCGTGCCCTCCTATGCCACGTACGTCGTGATCCTGAGCAGCGATAACACGACGAACTTTACGCCATCGTACCCCGTGGCCAACTGGATCTATACGACACCGGTCAACTATAAGTTCTCCAGTGTCGTCGTCGGCGGCTCCAATCTCACGGGTCTCAATTTCGGGGTATACAACGGCACTCGCATTGACGGCAAGGTCTTCCGGGACGACGGTTCCAACGGCAGCATTGCGAACGCCAATGACGGGGTCCAGAACGCCGCTGAAGTGGGGCTGTCTGGTGTACAGGTCGAGCTCGTGCGAGACGCCGCACCGGGCACGATCTATGACGGCCCTCTGGCCACGGACAGCCAGGGGAATTTCTCGCTCTTCACCAACACCGCAACCGCGAACGGTCCGCTGAGGATCGTTGAAATTGCCAACCCCGCAGGATACCTTTCGGTAAATTTTAACGCGGGCAACGCGGCCGGGCCCGTCTATAACTATGCAGGAGATTACCTCACGTTTACGTATACACGGTATGCCAACGTGACCGGGGTCCGGTTCGGCGATGTCCCGGACAATACGTTTACGCCGGCTGCAAAGGCACAGAACGGAACATCGAACAATCCAGTGTATTACTCTCACACTTTCGCGCCGGGAAGCGGCGGCACGGTCAGGTTCGGTGTGAGCAGCAGGACCCGGGGAACATGGCCCGCAGTCGCCTACTACAATGACACCAACTGCAGCGGAACCTATAATGCGGGCGACACGCTCATTACGGGAGTAACGACCACGCTGTACGCGGGGATACCCTTCTGTCTTCTGGTCAAGGAGACGATCCCCGTCAGCGCGCCCACCGGCACCACGGACCAGATCGTTACGCAGGCGACCTTTACGTTCACGAACTCGGTAGGGCCGGTCGTGAAGAATACTTACACTGTTACCGACACGACCACGGTGATCGCGGGCTCCGACCTTTCGACCTCCACAAAGACCTGGACCGATGGGAACGGCGGCGATCAGAATCCGGGAGATGTGATCCAGTACGCAATAGCGCTCAGAGAGACCGCAGGCCTTGCTGCGAGCGGCGTATCGGTGACGGACAATATACCTGCAAATGTGACCGGATTTACGGTGGTGAGTTTTCCTGCGGGTGCAACGAACAGCTCCACCGGAGCAGGTACGGGTGCGAACGGGACCGGCTATCTGAATATCACGAACATCACGGTCCCGGCAAGCGGGACCGTGAGCATTGTCCTCAACGTAACGATCGCCAACGGCACCGCTGCGGGCACACTGATCAATAACGCGGCAACGATCACCAATCCGGGGAACATCGGCGGAACGCCGGCAGCGCCAACGATCACCGTCTCGGCCTCGCTCGTGCCTTCGACGGGCAACAAAGCGCTGTACCTGTACGACTCAACATCATCTCCGGCCTACAAGCTCTCTCGCACGCCGGTTCCTACGATCCCTGTGCCCGGTACTATCACGCTTGCATCAGGTGTGACGCAGACCTGGACGCTCGGTCCGGCGCTCCAGTCCCAGGAAACACTCGCCACCTCGATCAGCAACACAGTTCCCGTTACCCTCTACCTGACGAGTACCGCAGCTGCGACCGTCACGGTTTCGCTGGCCTGCTCTTCAGGCGGCACCACGATCGTGAGCGGGATCCTCAGCATCGGCGTCCTGGGGACGCAAACGCCGCAGACCTTCAGCCTTTCCCTGAACGGCGCGAACCAGCCCTGCCCGCAAGGCAGCACCTGGCAGCTTGGCGTCAGAAGCAATGCAGCGGGAACCAGGGTATACCCGGCCTACGGCTCCAACCGTTCCGTCATCAACCTGCCGTGCCAGAACGTCATCACGGTCATGAGCGTCAACGCTTACAGCACGGCCTATCCCGGCGTAACTGTACCCGCTTACTTCAGCCCCGGGAATACGATCTACACTCGCGCGACCGTAAGCGACCCCTTTGGCAGTTTTGACATCGCCTCGGCTGCGGTGACCATCAAAGACCCGAGCAATACGGTCATGGTGAGCAATGCGCCCATGGTCCAGGTCTACGACTCAGGCGCGGCGTCGAAGATCTTCGAATATGCGTACACCACGCTTCCTGCCTCCGGCCCCAACGGATCATGGACGTTCACCGTGAACGCACAGGAGGGACTGCTGACGGAGGTACCCCTGCCTCCTTCGGACAGCAGGGCAGGCACGTTCCCGGTGATCGCGGTGTTCCCGAACCTCGTCATGCTCAAGTCGGTTCAGACAGTGTCCGATCCTTTTAACGGCGTGGTGAACCCCAAAGCCATTCCGGGCGCGGTGATGAGCTACACCATCCTGGCCACGAACCAGGGCGCCGGTATTGCCAATGCGGTCGTCATTACGGACCCCATCCCCGCCCAGACCGAGCTGTATGTCGGCGATCTGTCGGGTCCGGGAACCGGTCCGGTGCTGTTCACCCAAGGCGCGATTCCAAGCGGCTTGACCTACAGTTTTATCGCGTTGGGGAGCGGAGCTGACAGTGTTTCGTTCTCGAACGACAGCGGCGCGACATGGGGTTATACCCCGGTGCCCGATGCCAACGGATTCGATGCGAATGCGAACGCGATCAAGATTTCGCCCGGCGGATCGTTCAACGGCGCGAGCAGCGGGAACAATCCGTCCTTTACGCTGCAGTTCCGGGTAAGGGTCAAGTGATGGGGAGCGCAAGAGCGACCGAGATGAAGAGGACCGTACGATATATTCTGGCAGCGTTTCTTGCATTAGCTGTCCTGGTGACGCTCATGGAGCGCTCCGCCAGCGCCGCCGGCACGCCGGCAGGGGTGACCATATCGAGCCCGGCGATCGCAACGTTTGATTACGGCGGCATCCCCCAGCCCCCGATCACTGCCTCGACCAGCTTCGTGGTCGACCGTAAGATCAATCTCGTCGTGACACCCGCGAACGGGGTCTATGTGGGCGTCAATCCGGGTTCCGCTTCCCAAGTGCTGACCTTTACCGTGATGAATACCGGCAACAGCGCGCAGGATTTTTCCCTTGCCGCGGTCCATGGTGCCGATCCCTTCGGAGGGATCGATAATTTCAATGCAGCCAATGTGCGGGTTTTCGTCGAGAGCGGCGCGACCCCGGGGTATCAGACGGCAGAGGATACGGGGACCTATGTTGACGAGCTGGCTGCTGACAGCCTGCGCACGGTCTATATCGTGGCCGACATACCGGGCGCCCAAATCAGCGGCGATATCTCCGCGCTCAGCCTCGTCGCCACAGCCCGGTCCGGGGGAGCCGCCGGCATACTGGGCGGAGCGGTTGCGGAGACCGTCGGGCCGAACGACCCGGCGGCAGTGGACACCGTGTTTGCCGATGCAGCCGGTCCTGCAGACGGTGTCAGGGACGGCGCACACTCGGCAGCGTCAGCCTATCGCGTCGCCAGCGCAGCTCTATCGCTGGTAAAGAGTGCGGCAGTGACCTCTGCCGGAGGACAGCCCGTCACCGGTGCAACGATCCGGTATACCATTACCGCGACCGTGACCGGAGCAGGCACGGCTGCAGGCGTTGTGGTTTCGGACCCGATCCCGCCCAATACGACCGCGGTGGCTGGAACGCTCAGGCTGAACAACGGCCTTCTGACCGACGCCGCAGATGCCGACGCAGGAGACGTGAATGCAACGACCGCAGGAACAGTGACGGTGAAGCTCGGGGACCTGAACAATGCCTCCCCGGTCCAGACCATCACCTTCGAGGTGAAGATAAATTGAATATACAAGGAGGATTTATGATGATGACAAGAACGGTAATGAGCATGGTACTGGTTCTGCTGCTGCCGATGACCGCAGCAGCGCAGAAAAAAGGGAGCATTGAACTGAGATCGGTCTCGGAGGTTGAGGTCACTACAACGAACGCCAAAGGAGAGAAGGAGGTGAAACGGGTGGAGGCCGCAGCAGCCAAGGTCATACCGGGCGACGTGGTCATCTTCACAACACAGTATGTGAACATCGACACAAAGCCTGCGGAGCATATCGTGATCACGAACCCTGTGCCGGAGCACGTTGTTTACGTTGAGAACAGCGCCGAGGGCCAGGGGATGAAGATCGAATTCTCCGTTGACCAGGGAAAGCGCTATGCAGCTCCGGACAAGCTGACGAAGACCGACGCCAAAGGTGTTTCGAGGCGGGCAAGTGCCGGCGACTATACGCATATTCGCTGGACACTGGGCAAACCGCTGGCTCCGGGCGACAAAGGCAGCGTGTCGTTCCGGGCCAGGGTGAAATGAGTGGGTTTTTCCATCTATGCAAGCAAGTTCAACGGACTTGATAATAAGGATCATTGAAAGGGGAGTGGTGCCACTGCAGAAAAAACTGATAAGCGCAATGAGCAGGTGCAGCAGACCAAACGATAATAACAAAAAGATGAATAACTCCAAAGGAGGTACTCCATGAACACGAACAGGATCTACCAAGTGATGGCGATGCTGGTGGTTGCAGCGATCGCCATCGTCGCGCCGCTGTCCGCAGAGGCAGCGGGTACGGCTTCAGGAACACTGGTCGGCAACACCGCCACGGTCAGCTACGATGTGTCCGGCGTGCCGCAGACGCCGCTCAGCACGGGACCCACGGCGACCTTCGCGGTCGACAACAAGGTCAATCTGACCGTGACCAAGAACAGCGATATCACGTCGATCCCCGGCTCGACCAACCAGACGCTGGTCTTTACGGTCACGAACAACGGCAACACCGCCCAGCGGTACGCCCTGTCGGCGACGAACAGCGCCGGCATCGTCATGAACAACGTCAGGATCTATCTCGACAACGGAGCCACTCCGAACACCTGGGATGCCACGGATACGCTCTACGTCGATGCGAGCACCTTCGGTAATCTCGCTGCAGACGGTTCTCTGAAGATATTGATCGTTGCGGACACCCCGGCCGGCGCAACGAACGGCCAGACCTCGAATTACAACCTGATCGCAACGACCGTTGACGCCGGTACGGTCACGGTGACGGTGCAGACGGGCGGCGCGGGAACACTGGCCGGCGTGGACGTGGTCTTTGCCGACGTGGCGGGCAGTGCCGCCGGCGACGGCGCGCGGGACGGCAAGCACTCGGCTGTGGGCACCTACACGGTGAGCGGCGCTACGCTGTCCATCCTGAAGAGTGCCGCAACGTACTCCGACCCGTTTAACGGGACGGCGAACCCCAAGGCGATTCCCGGCGCGATCATGACTTACACCATAACGGTCTCGAACGCCAGCGGCGCGACCGCGACGAACGTCACCGTATCGGACAATCTGACCGGCATGCCGGTGACCTTTGCTCCGCATTTCAATGACGGCATTACGGTCGTCTGCAGCGCAACGCAGGGCATCGTGGTGAACGGCACCTGCAAAACCAATGCAGGCTTTGACGACGGCGCCGATTATAACATCACCACGGCGAACACCGTGCTCGTTTCCGGCCTCACGGTCACGGCGGGAACAAGCGCCGTGATCAAGTTCCAGGTCACGGTCAACTAAGGAGCAGTACGCAGCATGAACTACTTTTCCCCCAGCAGTGACGCAGCCGTCAGGTCGTCTGCCCGGAGCATGGGCAGTACGGACGAGTTGCGCCTGCGTGCGGAAAAGGACCCTCTCCTCAGCCGCAGGGGCGCGAAATGCGCTTCTGCGGCTGATAATTTTTTTTCAGCAGCATCAGCGGGACTCATCGCAGTCCTGGTCCTCTTCATTCTTTTTCTTTCGTCCTCATCCCTTTTGGCAGTGCAGCCGGGTACCATTATCGATAATACGGCAACGGCGGCCTATACCGTGGGAGGCACGGGTGTCGCCTCCAGTTCCAACCTGGTGCGGATCACCACCGCGACAACGCGCACGCCCTCGGTGCTTGAGTTCCTCCAGTATGCGCCGGCCGTGCCGGCTGCGGTCCCTACCATGGTCTCGAGCACGGACTACAGCACCTCGGGTGCGGGCACGGGTCCTTTTGTGCCGCTGCCGGGACCGGTCCAGTTCGGCAGCAATGCGCCCATCAACCTGAGTGTGCCGGTCCCGCTCGTGCCCGGCACCCTGTACCACAGCGGCGAACCGCTCTTTATCCAACTTACGGACCTTGATCAAAACCTTGACTATGCCGTTATTGAAACGGCGCTGGTCACGATCAAGGTCATTGCCACCGGCGATACGGAGGTCGTCCGGCTCTATGAGACCGGACCGAACACCGGCGTGTTTACCGGTGTTATTCAGACCGGGTTGGGTCCTGCCGCGGTCGGCAACGGTATCCTAAGTGTCGAGGCGGATTCCCGCATCGACGGGACCTACGTCGATGTGGCAGACGGCACCGACAGCCGCATCATCAGTGCCTTGGTCGATCCCTACGGCAAGGTTTTCAACAGCGTCACCGGCCTTCCCGTGAACAGCGCCGCGGTGACGTTGATCAACACGGCCACCGGCCTGCCTGCCACCGTGCTTGGTGACGACGGAGTGAGCACATTCCCCAACCCTGTTGTCACCGGCGCGACCGTGGCGGACAGCGGCGGCAGGACCTACGTTTTCACCCCCGGCGGCTACCGCTTCCCCTTTATCCAGCCGGGCAGGTATCGCCTCGATATTGCGCCGCCCAGCAACTATCGCGCGCCGTCAGTCGTTCCGACCGCGACCATTCAGGGGCTGCCAAACGGGCCCTTTGCCCTGGTCGACCCCGGTTCGCGCGGCCAGGAATTCATCGTGAACCCCGGCCCGGCGATCCATATCGACATTCCCGTGGACCCGACGGGCAGCGGGCTCTGGCTCACAAAGATCGCTGGCAAGACCACTGCTGCGGTCGGCGATCTCATCCCCTATGTGCTGACCGTGGAGAACACGAATGCCGCGGTCCTTTCCCCCGGTGTCACCATCAGGGACCGGTTGCCCCTTGGCTTCCGCTATCGCAAGGGTTCCACGCGGCTCAATGCGATACCCTTTGCAGATCCCGTAGTGTCGCCTGACGGCAGCGGACTGGTCTTCAGCATCCATGATCTCGCACCGGGTGCGCGGGCCACCGTTAGTTATGTGGCGGAGATCGGCGCAGGCGCCCATCCGGGCAAGGCGGTCAATACGGCCGTTGCCACGGATGTGATCAGCGCGGTCTCCAATCTCGTATCGGCCGAGGTGTTGGTGACCGAGGACCTTTTCCGGAGCACGTCGACCATTGTCGGCCGCGTGGCCATTGACGGGTGCGGCGATCCCGACCGCAGCGCCGGCGTCGGCCTGGCCCAGGCCCGGATCTTCCTGGAAGACGGGACCTACGTGGTGACGGACCAGCAGGGCATGTTCCATTTCGCCGCGGTGAAGCCCGGCACGCACGTGGTGCAGCTTGATACTACGACGGTGCCACAGCACTACGAGTTACTGCTCTGCGATGAGAACACCCGCGTCGCCGGGAACCCCTTCTCCCAGTTCGCGGACCTGCAGGGCGGGACCCTGTGGCGCGTCGACTTCCACCTGGCGGTCAAACCCAAAGAACAGGGTGAGCTCGGCCTGGGTCTCAGAAGCGCCATGGTTTCCGTGCCCGCAACAACAACGGACAGTGTGAGCACGGAAGGAAAGTCCGTTGTGGCATATGCTGCGCCGATCTTCGCAGGCGCGGTTCCGGTGCGCAATATGCGGATGACCGTCATGCTTCCTGAGGGGGCATTGCTCACTCCCGGCAGCGGCAGGCTCAATACCCTTCCGGTAGCAGACCCCGAGATCACCGGGAATGTGCTCACGTTCCGGCTTGGCGACGCACCGGCCGGCTGGGAGGGTACTCTCCGTTTCGATGTTGCCGTACCGACCCTTGGTCCGACGGGCAGCATGGCGACCCGCGCGCTGCTCACCGCTGATACGCCTGAGGCGAAGAACGCCCGCACCCCGGTAGTCGAGAACACGCTTCGGCGCGAGGTCCTCGAGGAGCTCCGGACCGTTCCGGACGTGGTGCTGCACCCCCGGTTCCCCACGCTGAGCGCTGAGCTGACCAGGGCGGACCTGAAAGAATTGAAGCGGGTCGTCGGCAGCCTGCAGCGGACCGTTGTGGAGCACATCACCGTTACCGGCCATACTGATGCCCAGGAGATCCGCTGGCGGGCGAAGCAGCAGTTCGCTGACAACTATGTGCTGTCGCGCACCCGGGCCGAGGCGGTTGCCAACGAGCTTGCAAAGGCGCTGAACCTCAGGCCCGACCAGATCACGATCATCGGTAAAGGCCCGGATGAGCCCATAGATACGAACGCGACCGAGAAAGGCCGCGCGCAGAACCGGCGCGTGGAGCTGGAGATCAAGAACCGTGCGGTGGTGCTGTTCGCCGCGGTAATGACCGAGCATGATGCCAGCGGCATGAAAGCCGTGGCAACGATCGGGCAGAGGCCGGGTGTGGTCTGGCCCCCGGAAAAGGGAACAACCGCTGTTCAGGACAGCAAGAGCATGCCGGCCTATAATGCCGCGTGGCTTGAAACGGCCGAGCCCGGCACGGCCTGGCTCTGGCCGCCGGACAACGACCATCCCGCCATAGCGAACACCAAGATCGCGATCAAGCATGACCCGGGCATGACCATACGGCTCCTCCAGAACGGCGCGGCCGTGGATGCGCTCTATTTCGACGGCACGGTGAAAAAAAGCGACAATACCGTCGCGGTCAGCATCTGGAGCGGGATCCATCTTGTTGACGGCCACAACCGGTTCGAGCTGATCGTCCTTGACCCGTCAGGCGCCGAGGCCGGCAGGGTAGAGCGTTCAATGCACTATTCGGGCTCGCCCCAGAAGGCTGTTCTGGAGCCGGGACGGTCGCGGCTCATTGCAGACGGCAGGAACCCGGCCATCGTCGCTGTCCGGCTCCTTGACCGAGACGGTCATCCGGCGCGCCGGGGAGCACTTGGCGAATTCAGCATTGATTTTCCCTATCTGCCACGGCAGCGCGCGGTGGAATTGCAGCAGGCGCCGGTCATCGCACAGGCCTCCCAGCGCTTCCAGTATGAGGTGGGAGAGGACGGTGTGGCACTTATCGAACTGGAGGCCACCACGCGCACCGGGGAAGCGGTCATCCGGATCCCGCTCGCCAAAGGCGAGCAGGAGATCCGCGTCTGGCTCAAGCCGGAGGTCCGCGACTGGATCCTTGTGGGACTTGCAGAAGGCACGGTGGGCTACGACACGGTACGGGGCCACATGGAGACGCTCCTTGGCGGCGACGGACTCACTGAGGAAGGACGCCTCGCGTTCTACACCAAAGGCATGATCAAGGGAGAGTGGTTGATCACGGCAGCCTATGACAGCAAGAAGAGCGGTGACGGGAAGCGGGACCTGTACCAGACCATCGACCCGAACAAATATTATACTCTGTACGGCGACGCCGGCGATCAGCGATATGATGCCGCGAGCGCGAAAAATATCTATGTCAAACTGGAGCGGGACCAGTTCTATGCATTGTTCGGCGACTATAATACCGGTCTGACCGTGACCGAACTGTCCCGGTACAGCCGGACTTTCACCGGATTTAAATCCGAAATGAAGAGCGAGGACTTCGAGTACAATCTGTTCCTGGCGGACACGGACCAGGCGTTCGTCAAGGACGAACTGCCGGGAGACGGAACGTCGGGGCTCTATCGGCTGTCGCGCAGGAACATCGTGACAAATTCAGAGACCATAACCATCGAGACCCGCGACCGGTTCAAGAGCGAGGTCATTGTCTCGCAGCAGCAGCTGACGCGCTTCCTTGATTACTCGATCGATTACGAGGCAGGAACGGTCTTCTTCCGATCGCCCGTATTCAGCAGGGACAACAACTTCAACACCAACTTCATTGTGGCCTCCTACGAGTCCCGCGATCCGTCAAACACGTCGTACACCTACGGCGGCCGCGCAGCTATGAAGTTTCGCGAACAGGCGACGCTCGGAAACGAGCAGCCTGACCAACGAGGCGATGCCCAGTCCCGCGACGTTCCGAAGTCACAGGACCGGATGCTGGAAGTCGGGGTCTCGTACGTACATGAGGGCAGGGTCGGCGGCGAAGGAAACCTCGAAGGCGTCGATGCCACGCTCCAGCTTGGACCTGCCACCAAGGTCCATGTTGAGGCGGCCACCACGAAAACGGAACAGACCAGCATCACGACCGAGGGTTCCGCATACCTGGCAGAGGTTCAACACCATACGGACCAGATGGACGGCAAGGCCTATGTGCGGGAACAGGCGGCCGGCTTCGGTCTGGGCCAGCAGAACGGCAGCGAGACCGGCACCCGGAAGACGGGCGCAGACCTGATCTATCGGATCGACCAACCCTGGTCCGTGGGCGGCTCGGTCTTCCGTCAGGAGAACCTCGCCACGAACGCAACGCGCGATCTTGCCGAGTTCTGGGGACGGTACACCGGCATGAAATACGAGATGACGGCCGGATTGCGCCAGGCAGAAGATGCGCTGGCTTCAGGTGAAACGCACCAGTCCGACCAGTTCTATACCAGCATGCGCTACCAGCTGACGGAGCGTATCACCGCCAGGGTCCAGCATGACCAGTCTGTGGGCGGCAGCAACGACAATGTCGACTTCCCGACGCGGACGACCGTGGGTCTCGATTACCGGCTGAATCAGACCGCCACGTTCTTTGCCGACCAGGAACTGACCGAGGGCAAACAGGTTGATACGGCGACCACCCGGATCGGTTTGCGGGCGTCGCCCTGGACCGGGGGCCAGATGAGTTCGACCATGCAGCAGATGGAGACGGGAAACGGCCTGCGGTTGTTCTCCACCCTGGGGTTGAAGCAGACCTGGCAGCTCACGAAGGCCTGGTCGATCGATGGCGGCGTGGACCGGACGGCAACGCTTCGCAACACCGGGACGTACACGGTCAATGCCAATGTTCCGCCCGCATCCGGCAGCACCGAGGACTTCACTGCTGTCTCGCTCGGCGCAGGGTACCGTCAGGAGAAATGGTCGTGGTCCGGCCGGGCAGAGCATCGCGTGTCGGACAGCGAGGAGAAGGTGAGCTTCACGACCGGTGCCGTGGGCGAAGTGCGGCGCGGCTTGGGTCTGGCCGCGGGTCTGCAGACCTACCGAAGCGTCGCGACGGGGGGAGTGGAGAATTTCAACGGGGACATCCGGATCGGTTTCGCGTACCGGCCTTTCGAGACGCGGATCATCATGCTGGAACGCTTCGATTTTCTCCGCGCGGACCAGCAGGGCGCAGCACTGTCCTACGAGAACTGGAGGTTGGTGAACAATTTTGTCATGAACCTCAGGGCCGATAGCCGCACCCAGGTCTCGATCCAGTATGGCGCTAAGTATGTGCAGGAGGCCATTGAGAAGGACGACTACCGGGGATACACGGACCTGACCGGGATCGAAGGGCGTTACGATATCACCAAGTCCTGGGACGTGGGGCTGCGCGTCAGTATGCTGCATTCCTGGGGCCTCGACCAGAAAAGCTATGGAAGCCAGGCTTCCGTGGGATATACTGCTGCCAAAAACCTCTGGGTCAGCATCGGCTACAACTTCGAGGGATTCAAGGACCGGGATTTCTCCCGGTCCGAGTTCACGAGCCAGGGTCTCTTTGTCAAGCTCAGGATGAAGTTCGATCAGCTCTCTGCTGCTGAGGCGGTGAAGTGGTTCGCCGGTTTGTAGGCGTCCTGTCTGGCAGATTCACGCGGAACATGCTATAATCAGAACCAAGCAAGACAAGGCGGGACGCCTCTTCCCGCCTTTTTCTTAACCTGATCGGGTGAAAGGAAAGAACGTCCCGATGTTCAACTATACCGACAAGTCGATCCTCGTGACGGACGATTCGGTCATCATGCGGATGTTCCTGGTGATGAACCTGAAACGCATGCTGAAGGTCAACATCACGGAAGCCGTGAACGGGCTCGATGCGCTTGCGAAGCTCAAGAGCGCCAAATTCGACCTTCTGCTGACCGACATGAACATGCCGGAGATGAACGGCGCCGAGCTCGTCCGCTGGGTGCGCACCGGGCTGAACAGCGACATGCCGATCGTGGTGATCACGACGATGGGGGAAGTAAAGGACCGGGAACGGGGCATGGAGCTCGGAGCGAACGGGTATCTTACGAAGCCGGTCAACCAGACCGAGCTGATCAAGACCGTGTGCCACTATCTGGGGGGGTATAAGTTTTAAAGGCGAGAAGTCAGAAGTAAGAAGACAGAAGTAAGAAGACAGAAGTAAGAAGTAAGAAATCAGAAGCAAGAAGTCAGAAGTAAGAAGGGGCAGCATGTCTTACCTGAATTGAACAAAGCTACAGCCGCACCGGCACTCCCCGCTCCTTCAAATATTCTTTTGCCTGCCTGATGGTGTATTCCTTGAAGTGAAAGATCGAAGCAGCTAAAGCAGCATCTGCCTTGCCTGTTGTCAATCCCTGGTACACATGCTCGAGGTTCCCCACGCCGCCTGATGCAATGACCGGGATCGAGACTGCTTCGGCCACGGCGCGCGTCAGCGCGAGGTCGTAGCCGTTCTTCTGCCCGTCCTGGTCCATGCTGGTCAGCAGGATCTCGCCTGCGCCGTACTCCGCCATCATCCGCGCCCAGGCAACGGCATCGATGCCCATGGGCTTCCTGCCGCCGTGGGTGTAGACCTCCCAGTGTATTTCGGATTGCGGATTTTGGATTGCGGATTGGGAGAGCAAGAGGGACTTGTATTTGGGGTCGTCGGCCCATTTTAAGGGGGACTTGAAGTCGGGGTCGTGCGTCTTCACCTGTTTGGCGTCGATGGCGACGACGATGCACTGGCTGCCGAAGCGGTTCGAGGCCGCCTTGATGAACTCCGGGTCGTGGACCGCGGTGGTGTTGATCGAGACCTTGTCGCACCCGGCCAGCAGCAGGTTCCGGATATCGTCGAGCACCTTGATGCCGCCGCCGACGGTGAGCGGCATGAAGACCTGCTCGGCCGTGCGGCGCACGATATCGAGGATGATGCCGCGCTCTTCGTGGGAGGCGGTGATGTCCAGGAACGTGAGCTCGTCGGCGCCCTGTTTGTCATAGGCCTTGGCGATCTCGACGGGGTCGCCTGCGTCGCGCAGGTTCACGAAGCTCACGCCTTTTACCACGCGGCCGGCTTTTACATCAAGACAGGGAATGATGCGTTTGGTTAACATGTACACTCCAGAGAATTAAGAGAGCTGACTAACAAATCTTTGACACGGATAAAGGCGGATTTGAAATATGAAGAGGCAGGATAAATCTTTTGCCTTATCGTGACCCTTCAGAGTTTTTTTCCGTGTAAATCCGTGTCTAGGACTTTTGTGACTTTGTTGTCCTCTACCGCGCGCAACGATTGTCGTTCATCTTGACGAAAGTGATCGCTTCCTTCAGGTCGAGCGAACCCGAATAGATCGCTTTTCCTGTGATCACGCCGGTCACGCCGGAATGCCTGACGGTCAGCAGGTTCTCGATGTCCTTCATGGTATGCACGCCGCCCGAGGCGATGACGGGGATGGTGAGCGCTTTCGCGAGCGCTTGCGTCGCTTCGATGTTCGGGCCCGAGAGCATGCCGTCCCGCTTGATGTCAGTGTAGATGATCGCGATGACGCCGTAGTCCTGCATCTGTTTGGCGAGGTCCACGGCCTGCACCTTCGTGACCTCAGCCCAGCCTTTGATCGCAACCAGTCCTTCCTTGGCATCGATGCCCACGATGATCCGGTCCGGGAACTTCCTGCAGGCCTCGGCCACGAAAGCGGGGTTCTCGATGGCCGCCGTGCCAAGGATGATCCGGTCGATGCCGATCTTGACGAGGGTCTCGATCGTCGCGATGTCGCGGATGCCACCGCCCACTTCGATAGGGATCTTGATCGCTGCGCGGATGGCCTTGATGGCGTCGAGGTTCTTGGGCACGCCGGCAAAAGCGCCGTTCAGGTCGACGACGTGCAGCAGTTCAGCGCCCTGGGCTTCCCAGTGCTTCGCCGTGGTGCCGGGGTCGTCGGAGTAGACCGTGGCCTTGTCCATGAGCCCCTGCTCGAGGCGGACGCATTTGCCTTCTTTAAGATCTATTGCGGGAATGATAAGCATGGGAACCTCAAATCTTTTTTACCACAGAGGCACGGAGGCACAGAGAAAATCAAGGGAAAAAGAAAATCAAAGCTTTATTTCTGTCTTGAATCTACTCGTGTCCCCTGTGGGAGCTGTCGTTCTCTGTGTCTCTGTGCCTCTGTGGTGGATCTAAGCCTTTTGCTCGCCAAAGCGCTTCAATATCTCCAGTCCCAGGGTCTGGCTCTTCTCCGGGTGGAACTGGACCGCGAAGATATTGTCCTTCCAGATGCTCGAGACGAACTCGATGCCGTAATCCGTAGTCGTGGCGATTACGTTCTTGTCCTCGGGCACAACGTGAAAGGAGTGGACGAAATAGACGTGGCTGTTGTCAGGAACATCCTGGAGCGCCGGGGCCCGTCGTTTGATCGATATGGAATTCCAGCCCATGTGCGGCACTTTGAATGTTGAATCTTGAATCTTAAATAGCTCTACTCGGCCTTTGATGATATCCAGTCCTTTTGAGATCCCGAACTCTTCGCTCTCGGTGAAGAGGAGCTGAAGTCCCAGGCAGATGCCGAGAAAAGGCTTACCGGACCTGATGGTCTGGTGGACGACGTCGATCAGGCCGTTCTGCTCGAGGTTCCGCATGCAGTCCGGGAACGCACCGACGCCGGGCAGCACGACCTTGCCCGCGCTCAGGATCGTCTTCGCGTCGCTCGTGACCACGGCCTCGCGGCCCACGCGTTCAAAGCCCTTCTGAACGCTTCGTAAATTTCCCATTCCATAATCAATAATTGCAATCATAGTACACCGCTAAGGAAGGAGTCAGGATCCAGTAGGCAGGAGACAGGAAAAAGCATGCATTGCCTGCCTGATTTTAACTCCCTGAATTCCGACTTCTGTCTCCTGTTTTTTAGATTTTCCCTTTCGTCGAGAGCACGCCCTTGATCCTCGGATCGAGGCTCGTGGCCTGGTCCAGGGCGCGGCCGAAGGCCTTGAAGATGCCTTCGAGCATGTGGTGGACATCGCGGCCGTAGTGGAGGCGGATATGCAGGTTCATGCCGGCATGGTTTGCAACGGACTGAAAAAAATCCTCTGCAAGTCCGGGGTCGAAGTCCTTCAGCTTGTACTTCTTCGGGAGGTCCACCTGGTACGCCAGGAAAGGCCTGCCCGAGAGATCCATCACCACCTGCGCCAGGGTCTCGTCCATGGGCACGGTCGCGTCACCGTAGCGCCGGATCCCCTTGCTGTCGCCCAGCGCTTTCTTAAGCGCCTGGCCGAAGGCGATGCCCAGGTCCTCGACCGTGTGGTGGTCGTCGATCTCGATGTCGCCCTTGGCCTTGATCGTGAGATCGAAGAAGCCGTGCCTGGCAACGGCAGACAGCATATGGTCCATAAAAGGCACCGAGGTCTTGATATTGTACACGCCCGTGCCGTCGAGGTTCAGGGCGATCTTGATGTCCGTCTCTTTGGTCTTGCGTTCGATCGTTGTTTTGCGTGGCATTTGGTTCTCCCTAACCCGGACGCGCCGGAACCTTTTTGCCACGAAGGCACTAAGGCACGAAGAAATACTTATTGATTGTAAAATCTGACCCGTAGTAACTTAAAAGTTACCTTCGCGTCTTAGTGACTTCGTGGCAGGATAACTGTTTTGTTCTCAGGGTGTGCCAGTGTGCAATATCTTTTTTAACGTCTTCAGAAATTCCCGGTTCTCTTCCTTCGTCCCGATTGTCACCCGCAGGCAGTTCATGAGCGGGCCCGGCCGGTTCAGGTTCTTGATCAGGATGCCGGCCTTTTTCAGCTTCAGGTAGACCGAGGTCGCATCGACGTCGGTCCTGAACAAGATAAAGTTCGTTTCCGATGGATAGGCTGTGACGCCCTTCATCTGCGCCAGCGCATTATATAGGGTTTGGCGCTCTGAAATCAACAGGGAAATCTGGCGTTCTATGATGTTCTTGTGCTTCAGCGCGGCCACAGCAGCGACCTGGGACAGACTGTTGATGTTGTAGGGCAACCGGATCTTGTTAAGCTCGGCAATGACCGCTGGCGATGCCACAAGCACGCCGATGCGGAGGCCGGCAAAGCCGATCTTCGAGAGCGTGCGCAGCACGATCAGGTTCGGGTACTTGTTCAAAAGCGGCAGGTAGCTCTTGCCGGAGAAACTGAAGTAGGCCTCATCGAGCACCACGGCAGCGTCGGCATTGTCCAGGACCTTACGCACGGTTTTGTCCGAGAACCGGTTCCCGGTTGGATTGTTCGGGCAGGCAAGGAAGATGACCTTTGCCTTGCTCGTTTTTGCTTTCTTCAGCAGCAGGTCCGCATCGAGATCGAAGTTAGCGTCCAGCGGCACGGTCACGACCGACTGCGACAGCGCGCGCGCCGTAATGTCGTACATGGCAAAGGTCGGCACCGGGATGAGCGTGGGCCCGCCGAAGGCGAGCAGGATCGCCTGGATGAGCTCGTCGGAGCCGTTGCCGAGGATCATGTTCGCCGGCTTCATGCCCCAGAGCGAAGCGATCGCTTTTTTGAGCTCCTTGCCCGACGGGTCGGGGTAGCGGTTGATCGCAGCACTGTTCACGGCCTTCGCGATCTCCCGCTGCACCGGGGCCGGCAGGGTGAAGGGGTTCTCCATGGCGTCGAGCTTGATGCAGCAGGGCGTCTCGTCGATGTGGTAGGCAGCGAGCCTGCGCACGGCCGGTCTGATGAGCGCGGTCAGGTCTTTGTTAATCGGCTTTTTCATAGGGTGGGAGACACTATACAAGAATCATCAGTCCCGGACAAGTAAAAATTAATACCGGTGGCGTATGAAAAAGCGTTTTGCTATAATGAGAAACGCTTCTCCCATTCATGAGCCTTCACGGATCCGGCGTGCCTGAGGAGGAATTATGACCGCATCTGATTTCGATTACGATGTCGTGGACCCCAATGCGTCCGAACAGGTCGTTCCCCTGTATCCTGTCGCCCAGTGGCATAACGGGCAGCAGGCGCTCAAGGCCATGGGCGGAGTTCAATTTACGGGAGGAGTGGTGCTGCCGGAAAAGTATCTGGCTGACGGCGCTGCTTTTCCGGGCTGGGCAAAGGAGCGAATGATCTTCCGCAGCGGGAAGGAAGAGGCCGCGCTGACCGCGCACAAGGTCAGCATTGCCCCGATCCGCACCCGCTTTCGCTGGTTCGCGCGGCAAGGCAACGAGACCGCCTACTATCCCCGCCACGCCTTTGTCATGGGTGCGAACATGCGCGGGCATTTGCAGGTGCTTGCGGCGGTGCAAGGCGCTGTTGATCCGATCGTGATCACCTTTAAAGGCAAAGCTTCCCAAGCCTTTGAATCCCTGCTGAAGGACTTCGGGACAAAGGTCGTACAAACGGCGAACCGGCAGGCGCCGAAGGGAAAGGCCCTTCCGCGCTATGCGTTCTGGATGCCGGTCGCTCCCGGTCCCCATACCAAGGCCGGAGGCGCCGGGCATGAATCAGTGGTGACCCTTCCGGTCCTTGGCCTGCCGGGGGAAATTACCCTGGAATTCCTGCGGTCTCTTTACGTGGGCCGCGACAATCTGATCCGCTTCCAGGAGTGGTACCAGGAAGCGGGCCCCTGGGTCGACGCCTGGGAGAAGAGCGGCGTGGAGCATGCTGAACATGCAGGAGACCATGAAGAGGACCTGGATGGCGGACACCTGCAGAAATAAACGGATAGGGCCGTCCGGGGAATGGATCATTTAAAAAAAGCTATGGCGAAGAGCAAATTCTATGCGGTTGTTCAGGGCCGCAAACCGGGGATCTATCAGGAATGGTTCGGCGATCACGGCGCAGAGGCGCAAGTGAGGGGAGCTGCCGGCGCGGTCTATAAAAGTTTTCCGACGCGTTTTGAAGCGGAGGCGTGGTTCCGTCAGCAGGGGGCGAAGGCACCGGCAGTGCAGCAGAAGATGCCATTCCTCGCAGAAGAGGACCGCACGCAGAAAAAAAAGCCTCGCCAATCGAAGCAGGCCGGAGAGGCATCGCCGGAGCTCAAGGCAGACCTGTCCGGAGGTCGCCTGCTGATCTACACCGACGGAGGCTGCAGCAAGAACCCGGGGCCGGGCGGCTATGGCGTGGTCATGATCGTTGACGGGGAGCGGCGGGAACTGTCGGGGGGCTATGCGCTTACGACCAACAACCGCATGGAACTTATGGGCTGCATCAAGGGCCTGGAGTCCCTCGACGGACCCCGCCCGGTCGCCGTGTACAGCGATTCCCAATATGTGGTGAACGGCATTTCAAAGGGCTGGGCCCGGCGGTGGAGGAGCAACAACTGGATGCGGAACAAGCACGAAGCGGCCGAGAACAGCGACCTCTGGTCGCGGCTGCTCGACCTGTGCGAGAAATATGATGTCCAGTTCCACTGGGTGCGCGGCCACAACGGCCATCCGGAGAACGAACGGTGCGACGAGCTGGCGGTGGAGATGACACACCGCGCGGACCTTCCGCCCGACCACGGGTATGGAAAAAAATGAGAACGTTGAGAAATATTCTGACCGTCATCTGCACCCTGATCCTTCTCGCCCGCAGTGCACCAGCCGCCGATTTCCGTTTTTCGCCTGACCCGAACAAGGCGCATCTGATCCATTGGCGGGCCTGGGGGCCGGAGGCGCTGGAAGAGGCGAAAAAGCAGGACCGTCTTGTCCTGCTCTCGCTCAGCGCGGTCTGGTGCCACTGGTGCCATGTCATGGACGAGACCACCTATTCCAACGAGGGGATCATCGCGTTCATTAACGAGCATTTCATTCCCATCAGGGTGGATTCGGATATGCGGCCGGACATCGACGCGCTCTACAACCAGGGTGGCTGGCCGAGCACGGTGATCATGACGCCCCAGGGAGAGCTCCTCTCGGGGGGCACCTATATCCCGCCTGAGGAAATGCTCGGGAGGCTGACGCGGATCGCGGACATCTTCCGGAATGACCGCACCAAGATCACGGGATGGCTCGAAGAAACAAGGACTGCCAGGACCCTGCACGAGCTTGCCTCCGCGCCGACGGCAACCGCAGGTGCGCCCGGGGAGCGAGACCTGCACGCTATCGTCAAGGACCTTGCAAATTCCTTCGATAAGCAGCACGGCGGCTTCGGCGAGGGGCAGAAGTTCCCGAGCCCCGAGTCCCTCGACCTTCTGCTTGCCCGCGCAGCCGGGAAAAAGAACGCTGCCCTCGGGCGGATCGTGACCACGACCCTCGATCACATGGCAACGGGCGGGCTCTTTGACGAGGTGGACGGCGGATTTTTTCGCTATGCCACGAGACCGGACTGGTCGGAACCGCACTACGAGAAGATGCTCGACGTGAACGCCGGCATGATCAGGAACTACGCCGATGCCTCGCTTTTCTTCAGCAGCAGCGACTACAAGGGCATCGTGCGGAAATGCGTCGGCTACGTCCGGAAGAACCTTTACGACGATGCGAGCGGCGCGTTCTTCGGCAGCCAGGATGCCGAAGAAGCGTACTACCGGAGCACGAAACGAAAGGGGATGACGGCGCCTGCAGTGGATCGGACCGAGTATGCCGATTCGTCGTCGCTCATGATCAGCGCCCTGGTCTCGGCCTATGACGCTGTCGGGGAAAAGCAGTATCTCGCCATGGCAAAAAAAGGGGCAGACCATCTGCTGGCCGAGCTGTTCGTGAAAGATGCGGGCGTGTATCACTTTTCCCGGAACGGAACGCGCAATCTTGACGGTCTTCTGTCGGACAACGTGCTTGCCGGATCGGCCCTGCTCGATCTGTATAACGCAACGGGCGAGAAACACTATCTGAACGCGGCAGAGGAACTCGACCGGAGCATCGTGAGCAGGTACTACGACGCTCAGACGAAACGGTTCCGGCCGTCGCTCGCTGCGCCGCTCGCCGCACCGATCGCTCCCGGTCTTCTGGCGAAGGTGAACGAAAACCTCGCTAATTACCGGGCGCTCCGGTTCCTCGGGAGGATGCTCTTTATTGAAGACAGTCAGGAGCAAAGAAGGGTCCGCGATGAGGCGCTTTCTGCTTTACGCGGGTCCTATCAGGACTATTCGCCGAATGCCGCGGCCTACGGCAATGCGGTCCTCTGGGCGGTGGGCGACCCGGTCGAGATAACGGTCATTGCGCAGGGGAAAAAGGCGAGCTCCTTTCTGGCGGCCATCAGAGGCGTCTACCTGCCGAAGAAGGTCGTCCGGGTGCTTTCGACAGCACATGACGGAGCCTTGATCAGGAAACTGGGATACCCGAAGCGGGAGGCGATGTATTTCTGTGCCGGGAAACGGTGCTCGAAGCCGGTGACGGATCGGCGCAAGGCGAAAGAGGAGCTGAAGCGATTTCTGGAGCAGAAAGAAAAGAAATAGCAGGGCAGGAAGATTTGTCACGGTCGCGAAGATCTTCCCGAAAAAAAAGAGAGCAGGCCCATGGAAACGAAAACGATAGCAGTATTGCTCATTGAAGACAACCCCGACGATGTACTGCTTATTCAGCGGTACCTGTCCGTTTCCTCGAGAGTAGCCTACCGGGTAACGCATGTGGACCGGCTGGCCGATGGCCTGGAGATACAGAAGAGCGTCAACTTCGATGTGATCCTGCTGGACCTGGGCCTCCCGGACGGACCGGCAGGCATCAAGACCTTCGAAACGGTGGCAGCCCACGCGCCCTCGGTCCCGATCATCGTCCTGACAGGGCACGATGACGACACCATTGCCATTGAGTCCGTGCAGCGCGGCGCGCAGGACTATCTGGTCAAGGGCCAGGTTACGGGAAATATGCTCGGCCGCTCGATCCAGTACGCCATCGAGCGCAAGAAACTGATCACGCAGCTGGAAAATTCCGCACGGGAGATCCGGAAGCTGCAAGGGATCCTGCCGATCTGCGCAAGTTGCAAGAAGATCCGTGACGATAAAGGTTATTGGACGCAGGTCGAGGTGTATATCAGCGATCACTCACAGACGGAATTCAGTCATGGGATCTGCCCGGAATGTGCGCAGAAGATCTATCCGATGTATTTCAAGAAGGATGGGGAAAAACCATAACGCGCTGCTAAGACGCGCGTTTCTGCGCGTCGTTCTTGTGCCGCTGGTTGAGTCACTTTGTCAGTTACTCGCTGTTGTAAGCGATTACAAAACTAATGTCTCGCCAAAAAATCGAGTACCGCCGCGTTAAAGGCTTTTGGATAAGCTTGATTCATCGCATGAGGCGCGTTCAAGATCGTAATTTTCTCATACTGATTCAGGCATGGTAGAAGTGCATCCATCATTATTTTATAAGCGCGTTCGCTTTTCTCACCAGCAACAAGAAGTAGAGGCAGATTGATTTTGATGGCATCCACGCACGTAAATGGCTCTTGAGCGGCCGAATTCAAGCTCCTGATTGACCAGGCGTTGTCTCGGAAAATTTCTTTTTGACGTTCTGAGACATTCTCCCAGGCGCCAGAGCCGCCAATATCATCAATAAAGTGTTCTACGCCTTTATCTAGTTCGCCTCGCTGAAGGCATTCCAATGCCGCGCTGAAAGACGCCCGGCTTTTTTCTATTCCCTCAATTGTCTCGGGCGTTTTAGGCAGCAGACTGTACATTGGAGCAGGCTCGACAAGGACCAGGCTGCGCAAGAGGTCGGGGTGCGCCGCGGCCAACAGCAACGCGACATCACCGCCGAGAGAATGCCCAACCAAGTGCACCGGACCAGCGTCAAGCTTTGTGATAAACGAGACCATATCCCGTACATGCTGGCCGATCGAAAAGTCATTTCCATCACCGCCCCACCGTTCGGGGTAAAAATGCCGTAAGCTTACCGAGATAGTTCGATAGTTCACGCTGAATGGTCTGACTTGAAGTAACCAGTGACGGTAGTCACTAATGCCGCCATGTACGAGAACCATGGGTTTGCCAGTGCCACGTTCAAGGTAAGCCATCTCATAACCGTTAACCGACAAGGTTTTGACTTGCGGCGGTAGATGCCAAGTACGTGGCGTAGGAGTTTGACTTAATTCCACTGAAGATTCACTGGCCGAAAAACGAGGCATGTATTATCCTTCCGATTTTGCTATCTGCAGTGGTGATGTGTCAATATCAAAGATTCGACCCCCATCCTGCCCTTGAATTATTTTAATCAGGCAATGGCGCGCGGCGTGGCGCCGAGCGCGAAGCTCGTACCCAGCCCGGCGTAGAGGTAATGATCGCCGAATGCCTTCTTGAGCGCAGTAAACGT
>JBGQDI010000014.1:0-22682 GCA_041495765.1 Nitrospirota bacterium | reverse complement strand
GTTCATCGGCATCAATGGCTCGCTCGCTTTCGCCAAAGTGGCGGCCCTGTTGCTCGCCGCTATCGCGATCAAAATGATCAGGAGCGGTGTATTTACGCTGCTGGGGATGTAATAAAGTATTTGGCGGAATAAAAAACGGGGGTGGTGCGCTGGCAGGTTTACATCAATTCGTTGAAATCCATGATCGAAGGGAATTCGTCGGTCAGTCCCGGCTGCAGTCGCGAGTTGCCCAACGCTTTGTAAACCACATATCCTATCCCAAAGGCCTTTGCTGTCTTCAGGACAGCAAGCGTATCGTCGACGAACAGTGTGCGTTCCCGATGAAACCCTATCTGCTGTTCGGCCCGCTGCCAGAACTCGAGCTTCTCTTTCGGGAACCCGATCGCATCGGACGTGATGGAGCCGGTCAGGTATTTTCCCAGGTCGGTCTTTCTGAGCTTCAGATCGAGGACCTTGTAATGTGCGTTCGTTGCAATGAACGTCCTCTTTTCCAGCTGCTTCATCAGCTTGAGAAAGTTCTCCACATGAGGATGGACCTCGATAATATGGCGGATCTGCTCTTTGAGCGCCAGGATATCGAGATGCAGTTCCCGGGACCAGAAATCGATGTCAGTCCAGTTCAGGGTCTGTTCGTGTGATTTATACCGCGCCAGGAGCTCTTCTTTTGCCCTGCCGAACGTGATGTTGTGCTTGTCCGCGTATTTCTCGGGGACCAGATGTTCCCAGAAATAATCATCAAAATACTTGTCCAGCAGCGTCCCGTCCATGTCGAGCAGCACGCAATCTATGTCCCCGGCGGCGAGCGTTTCTTTGATCGCTGTGATCGTGGTCATGGTCGTACATACCCTTCTATCATCAGGTCCTGCCCTATCCACTGCGACGTGACCCGGTGCAGCCTGACGGCCTTGCTGAGCCTGGCCGGCGACTTCCCTCCGATGGAACAGAGCGAATCCACGCCGGTCATCAGCAGGGGAGCTGCGAACACGACGACCTTGTCGACGATGCCCGACCGCAAGGCAGAAGCGTTCACCGTAGAACCGCCCTCGATCAGCACCGAAGTCACGCCAAAGCCCCCGAGCATGCGCATGAGGTCCTTCAGGTCCACCTGCCCGTTCTTTTCCTTCACGATGAGTATTTCCGCACCAACATCCAGCAGCCTGCTCAATTTGTCCGTGGGCATGCTTTCGAGCGTAGCGAGAAAGGTCTTTGCGGTCGATCGTTGAGACAGGACCTTTGCCGTCAAAGGGATCCTCAGTTTCGAATCGACGATGACGCGGAGCGGGTCGCGGCCGTTAGGGGTCCTTGTGGTAAGGGAAGGGTTGTCCTTCAGCACCGTATTGATGCCTACCAGGATCGCGTCAAGCCGGTCCCGCAGCCGATGCCCCTCAAGGCGTGCCGGTTCTCCGGTGATCCATTTCGATTCGCCGGTCGCCGTCGCAATTCTTCCATCCAGGGTCTGGGCGATCTTGAGTGTTACAAAGGGCATGCCGGTCGTCACGTGCTTGATAAAAGCCTCATTCAGCTTTTTCGCCTCAGCTTCGAGAACGCCCGTCTGTACCTCGATACCGGCCTTGCGCAGGGCCTTGATGCCGCCTCCCGATACCTGAGGGTTGGGATCGATCATCGCCACGACAACCCGTTTTATACCGCTCTGCATTACGAGCGGTGTACAGGGAGGCGTCCGCTTGTTCGTGTGCGAACAAGGCTCAAGCGTCACGTACAGCGTGGCACCTTTGGCCGCCTTGCCGGCCTTCGCAAGTGCAATGGCCTCGGCATGGGGCTCCCCTGCCTTTCGGTGATATCCGCGGCTGACGACCGTGCCGTTCCTTACCACGACGGCACCCACCATGGGGTTCGGGCTCGTCCTGCCCCTGGCCTTCTCCGCAAGACGCAAAGCCATGCGCATAAATTTTTCGTCAGAGTTTTTCTTGATCATCGATTGCCCGTTTCCGAACGCATTATACCATGCAGGCATTCACTGTAAAGTATTTTGCCGGCAAGTTTAAACAAAAAGGGCGGCTTTCGCCGCCCTTCATACATGGATCTGAAGTTACTTGGTCCCGGAGCTGCCGATGCCCTTTTCCTTGAGCTTGGCATGTGCTGCCGCAAGCCGTGCGATCGGCACGCGGTAGGGGGAGCAGCTCACGTAGTTGAGCCCGCTGCGGTAGCAGAACTCCACGCTTGCCGGGTCGCCGCCGTGCTCGCCGCAGATGCCGACCTTGAGGTTCGGCCTGGTGCCGCGGCCTTTGGCCACGCCGATCTTCACCAGCTGGCCCACGCCCTCCTGGTCCAGGGTCTGGAAGGGGTCCTTCTCAAGGATTCCGTTCTCGGTATAGTAGTTAATGAACTTGCCGGCGTCGTCGCGGCTGAAGCCGAAGGTTGTCTGCGTCAGATCGTTCGTACCAAAGGAGAAGAACTCCGCTTCCTTGGCGATCTCGTCTGCGATCATGGCCGCGCGCGGCAGTTCGATCATGGTCCCAACGAGGAAGTTGATCTTCACGCCTTTTTTCTTCATGACCTCTTCAGCCGTTGCCTTGATAAGCTCCTTCTGGTTCTGGAGCTCCTTCTTAATGCCCACCAGGGGCACCATAATCTCGGGCACCACTTTCTTGCCCTTCTTCGCCAGCTCGCAGGCAGCCTCGATGATGGCGCGTGTCTGCATGCGCGTGATCTCGGGATAGACGATGCCGAGCCTGCAGCCGCGGTGGCCAAGCATGGGGTTCAGCTCATGAAGTTCTTCAACACGATGGAGCAGCTTCTCCTTCTTCGTGATGGACGCTTTGGGCGCTTTCTTCGCCTGCATTACCGCGACCTCGACCATGAGCTCCTCCCGTTTGGGAAGGAATTCATGGAGCGGCGGGTCGAGAAGACGGATCGTGACCGGGAATCCAGCCATGGTCTCGAAGAGGCCTTTGAAGTCGGAACGCTGCATGGGAAGGAGTTTTGCCAGTGCCTTCTCGCGGTCTTCGACATTGTCGGCCAGGATCATCTGCTGCACGATGGGAAGCCGTTCTGCTGCAAAGAACATATGCTCCGTGCGGCAGAGCCCGATGCCTTCGGCGCCGAACTTCATGGCCATCGCGGCATCGCGCGGGATATCGGCATTCGCGCGGACGCCCATGGTGCGGATCTCATCGGCCCATTTCATGAGCGTGCCGAAGTCGCCGCTCACTTCCGGTTCCATGGTCGGAACTTTGCCGAGGATGACGCGGCCCGTGCCGCCGTCGAGGGTGATGTGGTCGCCCAGTTTCACCGTGATCTTGCCTACCGTGAACTTTTCTGCCTTCAGATCGACCTTGATGGACTCGCAGCCTGCCACGCAGGGTTTGCCCATGCCGCGGGCGACGACGGCAGCGTGAGAGGTCATGCCGCCCCGCGCCGTCAGGATGCCCTGTGCCGCATCCATGCCGTGAATATCGTCGGGCGTGGTCTCGGGCCGGACAAGGATGACCTTGCCGTTCTTTGCAAGCCTGACCGCTTCATCGGCGGTGAAAACGACCTTGCCCGATGCGGCGCCGGGCGATGCCGGAAGGCCCTTGGCAATGACCTGGACCTTTGCCTTGGGGTCGATGATGGGATGGAGCAGCTGGTCCAGCGAGGACGGCTCGACGCGCAGCACGGCTTCTTCCCGGGAGATGAGCCGCTCGCCGACCATGTCGACCGCGATCTTCACCGCAGCGTGGGCCGTGCGCTTGCCCGTGCGGGTCTGGAGCATGTAGAGCGTGCCGTCCTGCACCGTGAACTCAAAATCCTGCACATCGCGGTAATGCTTCTCGAGCTTGGTCGTGATCTCGCGGAGCTGTTTGTAGACCTGCGGCATTTCCTTGGCGAGCTCGGAGATCGGATGGGGAGTGCGCACGCCGGCGACAACATCCTCGCCCTGGGCGTTCGTCAGGTACTCTCCGTAGAACTCCTTGGCGCCGGTCGAAGGGTCGCGGGTAAAGCCCACGCCGGTCGCTGACGTATCGCCCATGTTGCCGAAGACCATGGCCTGGACGTTCACGGCAGTGCCCAGATTGCCGGGGATATCGTTCAGCCTGCGGTAGGTAATGGCGCGGGGGTTGTTCCAGGAGCCGAACACGGCGTCGCGCGCCATGATAAGCTGTTCAAAGGGTTCCTGCGGGAAGGGCCGCCGGGTGATCTGCTTTACCTTGACCTTGAACTTGTCGACGAGCCCCTTCAGGTCCTCCGCCGTGAGGTCGATATCAAGGCTTACTTTTCTTTTTTTCTTCACTTCATGGATGATGTGTTCGAACACATCCTTTTCAATGCCCATGACCACGTTGCCGAACATCTGGATGAACCGGCGATAAGCGTCCCAGGCGAAGCGCTCGTTATCGGACATGCGGATCAGACCGTCGATGGTCTGGTCGTTCAGTCCCAGGTTCAGGACCGTGTCCATCATGCCGGGCATGGAGAACTTGGAGCCCGAACGGACCGAGACGAGCAACGGACGACTCGTATCGCCGAACTTGAACCTGCCGCCCAGCGCATCCTCGACCTTCTTCATGTACACGCGCATATCGGAATCAAGACCTTCCGGAACGCGCTTGCCGAGGTCATAGAACAGGTTGCAGACCGCGGTCGTGATGGTGAACCCCGGAGGGACCGGAACACCTGCGTTCGTCATTTCCGCCAGGCCCGCCCCCTTGCCGCCGAGCAGGTCCTTCATTGCCCCCGTACCGTCAGCTTTGCCGCTGCCGAAAAAATAAATGTATTTCTCCCCCGTAGCCATATGACCATACCTCCTGGAAAAATTTTAATACCTAGAGCATTCAGACATCAGGACCGGAAGACCGGAGAGCAGACACCTGCCTGTCACCCGGCGATCCCGTCAGCTGACCCTGCAATCTGTTATTTCGTCTCTTCGGAGCTCAGGACCAGGCGCGAAAAGTCCGCGATCTGCGAAAAGAGACCCGTAATGCCTGCGAGCAGTGCCAGGCGGTTCGCTTTCACGGCATCATCCTTGTCCATCACCATGACCTTGTCAAAAAAGGCATCGACCGGTCTGCGCAATGACGCGATATCTGCAAGGGCGCCGCGGAAATCAAGCGCATTCGTTTTTTCGGCGACGCGGTCCTTGATCTGCGCATAGGATGAGAATAGGGCTTTTTCCTCGTCCTGCTTCAGCAGGCCGTCATTCACTGAACCGGCAAAGCCCTTCGGAACAATGTTCCCAGCCCGCTTGAGCGCAGTTACCAGCGGCGCGTAGTCCTCGGAGGTCCTCCAGAGATCGAGCGCCCGCACCTTCTCTTTCGCGATCAGGGGGTCGTCAAAGTTCACGGAGAGCGCCGCATCCACCACATCGGAGCGCAACCCTTCGCTGATCAGCATACCGGCAAGGCGCTGCCGCATGAAATCGAGCGTTTCCGACTGCACCCGCAGTACCTCCTCTTTTTTCAGCCCCAGCCCCGTGCATGCACCGCCGATGAGAACGGACAGGGAAAGCCGCTTGTTCCGGTCGAAAAGCATGCTGAGGATGGCGACGGACTGGCGGCGGAGCCCATAGGGATCTTCCGATCCGCTCGGGGTGAGGCCGACGGAAAAGCAGCCCGTGATCGTGTCGATCCGGTCGGCGATCCCGACACAGGCGCCTTCAAGCGATGCCGGAAGCGTGTCGCCCGCAAAACGGGGCTGGTAGTGCTCCTCGATGGCCTCCGCGACCCGGGGGCCTTCTCCCGAGAGGAGCGCGTAGTGTCTGCCCATGACCCCCTGCAGCTTCGGGAACTCGCCAACGATACCCGTGAGCAGATCGGCCTTACAGAGATGTGCGGCCCGCTCGGCAACCTTTGCATCGGCGCCAAGCAGCTCTGCAAGCGAGAGCGACAGCTTCTTAACACGCTCCAGCTTATCATGGACCGAGCCGAGCTTTTCCTGGTACATGACCTTTTTGAGGCCCTCTACCCGGTCAGCGAGGGGGACCTTGACGTCGTGGTCAAAAAAATAAGCCGCATCGGACAATCGCGCAGTGAGCACCCGCTCGTTCCCTGCGCGCACAACGTCCATGTCCTCGGCCCGGGTGTTGCTGATCGTTATGAAATGGGGAAGCAGGCTCCCCTGCTGGTCAATGACACTGAAGTAGCGCTGGTGCTCACGCATAGCGGTGATCAGCACTTCCTTCGGGACCCGCAGGAACTCCTTGTTGAACGAGCCCATGACCGGCACGGGATATTCCACGAGGTTCGAGACCTCGTCAACGAGGCCCTGGTCGTCAAGCACCCTGCCGCCTTTGGCGAGTGCCAGTTCCTCCGTCTGCTTTATGATCCGCTGTTTTCGGACCGCAGGATCGATCACGAAGAAGTTGGGCTCTGTCTGTGCCTGATAGGACCTGAGGTCCTTGACCAGGAAGGCGCCGGGGCTCATGAACCGATGGCCGCGGGAGAGGTTGCCGCTCTTAATGCCGCCCAGTTCAAAGGGAATAACTGCGCCGCCATAGAGCGCCAGGATCCAGTGAATGGGCCGCGCGAACCGGATGTCCTTGTCCATCCACCGCATGGTCTTCGGGAAGGGGATCGACAGAATGAAACCCGGCATCACCTGACGGAGCCATTCGGCCGTATCACCGCCTGCTTCGTCGATCCGCGCCGCCACGTACTCGCCCTTGTCGGTCTGCTTGATCGTGAGCTTCTCGACCAATACACCGTTCTTTTCAGCAAAGACCAGGGCTGCCTTCGTGGGCTGCCCGTCGGCATCGAAGGCGATCTTCTTCGGCGGCCCCACGACCTCTTTCGAGAGGTCCTGCTGTTTCTCGGCAAGCTGCGGGACCGCAAGGATCAACCGCCGCGGTGTGCCATAGGCCTGCAAGGCGCCGCCTTCTACCATCACGCGGCCGCTGGCGAGGAGCGCGGTGAACAGCTCCTTCATCTTCTCCAGCGCCGGGTTGATGAACCGGGACGGTATCTCTTCGGTGCCGATCTCTAATAGAAATTCTTTAGCCAAATAAAGCTCCTACTGTTTTTTACTTCTTCCTTCTGAGCCCTGGACCCCGGCCCCTATTTCTTCAGCATCGGGAAGCCTTTTTCTTCGCGCATCGCCAGGTAGGCGTGGGCACAGAGCCGGGCAAGCTTTCTGACCCGCCCGATATAGCCGGTCCGTTCGGTCACGCTGATCGCTCCGGCCGCATCGAGCAGGTTGAAGGTGTGCGAACATTTAAGACAGTAGTCGTAGGCAGGCAATACCAGGCCCGCCTTCACCAGCTTTTCGCTTTCCCGTTCATAGGACTCGAACTGCCGGAAGAGCATGTCGCGGTCGGACAATTCAAAATTATATTTCGAGAACTGGACCTCGGATTCGTGATGGATATCGCCGTACTTGACTCCCTTGGTCCACTCGAGGTCATATACATTGTTCACGCCCTGCAGGTACATGGCGAGCCGCTCCACGCCGTAGGTGATTTCGGCCGAAACAGGCTTAAGATCGATGCCGCCCACCTGCTGGAAATAGGTGAACTGAGTGACCTCCATGCCGTTGAGCCAGACCTCCCAGCCCAATCCCCAGGCACCCAGTGTCGGAGACTCCCAGTCGTCCTCGACAAAGCGGATATCGTGCTTCAGGGGATTGATGCCAAGGCTCACGAGGCTTTCGAGGTAGAGGTCCTGAACGTTTTCCGGATGGGGTTTCAGAATGACCTGAAACTGGTAGTAGTGTTGAAGCCGGTTGGGGTTCTCGCCATAACGTCCGTCTGTCGGCCTTCGCGAAGGCTGAACATAGGCGGCTGTCCAGGGGTCAGGCCCCAAAACCCGTAAAAATGTTGCAGGGTGGAACGTTCCCGCGCCGACCTCGGTGTCATAAGGTTGATGGATGACGCAGCCTCTGGAGGCCCAGAAATTCTGCAGGGTGAGTATAAGATCCTGAAAAGTCAACGAATTCCCCTAGCTGCAAGATGTAGGAAAAAATAGATAAATAGAGTGCCATTATACAAAAAAACCTTATGTTGTCAAGAAAATATCGGCGTTTTTACCAGTATTATGCTCTATTTGCTCCTTGTGCTATTACCGGTCGCCCACTGCATCGAAACAATCAATTGACAGGCGCTATCTTCAATCCATCTGAGTTTCGTTCATCATTTGAACAAAACTACCATCAGAGGGGCAAGAACATTCTCCAATAATATTGAGTTGTCAACGAAGGGCAGGTTGCTTGCTTATGAAGGTTTATCCAAGTGGGGCAGTTGTTTTGAATGCGATCGTTCGTACATCAGGCAGACCAGAAAGGCGACCACGCTGCCGAGGGCTGCACCGACCATAACGTCAGAAGGGTAATGAACTCCGAGATAGACCCGGGAAAGGGCAACCGACGCTGCCAGCACCAGTGGATACCATCGGGCAAAGAGGGGGACGAAATTGCGGGGAAGATAAAAGAATGCAGTTGCAGCTGCGAACGACGATATGGCATGACCTGAGGGCATGGAGAAACTGTGCGGACAACGTACTACGAACCGAAGCCCCTGGACGGCCTGACAGGGCCGGACCCGCGCAAAAACGGGCTTCAGCATATCAGCTAGCGCGTCGGCCAGAAAGAATGAACAGATGGAAAGCAGTACGATCTGGGAAGCGTGTCTCAACAATGAAGACCCCGCACCTGTCTGACCTGACCAGCCGCGGATGAGCAGATAAAACACGTACGGTAGGAAAAGGATATAGCCGTGAGAGGAAAGTTCGATCATGACCCGATCGAGGATGGGAGCGGCCAGACCGTTGTTGATGATTAGCAGTAGCTGCGAATCAAGACCTTCAATGCTCATTCTTCGTTGCTTTCTCGGGAATTGAGAGCGCCTTGTTCTCGGTCAGGCATGACCAGGGAAATCACTACTGCATGGCGGTGCGCCTGCGCGGTAAATCGTTCGAGTCTCCGGCAGCAGGGTGCTACACCTGCCACATCATTGCTTCAAAGTCGTCGGTAGGCACCTTGAACTGGATGAACCCCCGGTAGGGCCATTTTTCGATCTCGGAACCATCCCTTTCGACCGTGATGAAAAGCTGAACATCGTCGGTGGGTTTTACGCCGAGCAGCTCAAAGGGTACGGCAAGCTCGATGATCTCGTATGCCGCAACCGTATTGATCAGGGCGGCCTGTTTCCGTTCACTGTTCTCGCCACGGAACAGTGTTGCGCTTACCCGCCGTTCACTGGGCACGATACGCATCTCAACATCCATCCCCTTGGGGTTGAGAAAATTGACATAGAAGGCAAGTTCCGATACCTTCTCATCACGAAGGTTCCCGCTCGGGTCGATCCGCAGGAACAGGTTCTTCAGATCGAAGCCATAGTAAATATGGGTGATAATGGAGTCACCGCGGTGCATGGCTCCCCCGCTTTGGCTCACGTCGTAGAACCCGGCGGGCAGCCATTCGAAGTAGTTCGTCACTCGCCCATCGATGGTCGGCGCAAGGAACGCCGTGAGTTCCACCGTCGGAAGGGCCTGCCGGTCCTCGCGCAGGATGGGGACATACAGTTCATCGGGAACATCGAGGCCGAGAATGCGGTAGACGTTCATCAGGTGCGTCCTGAACAGAAGGTCGAACTCCTTGTCATTCTCCGAAAAGTGGTCGTCCCCGTACCACCAGCACCAGTCGCTTCCCTCGGCAATATAGATCTCTTCCCAGGCCTGCTCCAGCAGGGCAGGTTCGCCGCCCCGGGAGGCGTGGTCGCTCAGAGCATCGCGTGTTTGCGACAACAGGTCCCAGGCACGATTGTCCTCTTCATGCCCGATCCAGATCCGGAAGTTCTCGTTGATCCACGAGCCTGCATGGAGCCGCTCGATCTGCACCTGTGCGGGATTCTCCTTCAGGTATTCGCTGACGCTCACGCACTGAAGCCCCTGCTCGCGACTGAGCCTTTCGTAGAGGTACAGGAAAAAATCCCGGCCGTCATTCTGGTAATACTCCCAGGCGTTCTCGCCGTCGAGGATGATCGAGGCCAGGTGCGGCCCTTCCGGCAGGCTGCGCCGGACGCGGTGCAGCCGGTCGATAAGATCGTGAACAGCGTTCTTGTAATCCCATTTGGAATAAACGAAGCCGACAAGGTCTGAAAGCGTATGGTCACGGAACACCACCGAAACGCGGCTTCCCTCCTTGCCCGCAAGGTAGGGTTTGTAGAGCACCGCGGGATTCTTCATGATTCCGGCGAAATCGCGCTCGATGTGGGTACCGAGCGAGCGTGCCAGCACTCCTTCATCCGTGCCGATCCACCTGATCCCCGCTCCCGTCAGTATGGGAAGGACCTCTTCGGCGACCGAACCCTCGGAAGGCCACATGCCTGCTGGCTTGCTGCCGAACAGCTGTTCATGGAACCTGATCGCCCGTTCTACCTGGGACCGCGCGTCCTCGGGATGCACGAACCGTTTTGTGGGCAGATGGATATCGGGTATGGCCATCTTCGCCAGGTCCGTGTCGCAGAGGAGCGGCAGGATCGGATGATAAAAGGGCGTGGTGGTCAGCTCGATCCTGCCCTGTTCAGCAAGGCGCTTGTACTCCGGAATGATGAGGCCCATCACTTCGCGCTGTTTCTGGAGAAGCAGCACCTTTTCCTGCTCCGTGAAATTGTCGCCTTTTTCGATCAGTCCCTTGACCAGCGGGTCCTTCTGTTTGAACAAAGGGTCGAACCAGGTAAGATTGAACCAGACCTGCAGGTCGCGGTAATCCTGATCCGTAAAATAGCGAGTCGCGTTCAGCAGGTCGTCGTAGGAAACGCTGAAACCACGCCGGTCCAGCAGCCGCCAGTAGCCGGGATAAGGCTTGACCATCGTGTCCCAGTTGGCCATGAACGAGTTCTTGAGCAGGAAGATCTTTTCCTCCAGCTCAAGATCAGACGCGGGTTTCAGTGCGATCGCGAGAAAGGTATCGGTGGCACCGTTGCTCACGTAGTCATTGATCTGCTTCAGAAGGGAGGGCACCAGATTGAAGGTCTGATGGATATCCGGGAAATCGGTCAGCAGCGCGGGCATATCATAATAGTCCTTGATACCGTGCATGCGGACCCAGGGAAGGATATAGGACCCCGTAAGGTCGTCCTTATAGTATGGCTGGTGCATGTGCCATACAAAGGCTATGGAAAGAGGGTGATCGGACATGGCACCGGGATGAGCAGCCATTTCTCCACAACCTGCCGACCGGAGCGATAAAAAAAGCCTCACCCGTCTGGCGGCGCGTGGTTTTTATTGTACTGCGTGAATGAAAAGGTGCGGTCGGTGACAGGGGTCAAGGTTCGCCGTAATAGTACACAATCTCGCCCGGCCGTGCAAGCCCCAATTTATCCCTGGCGATCCGTTCCATATAGGCGGCATCGGTCTTCAGGGAACGGACTTCCTGGGACAATTGGACATTCGCCTGGCGCAGGGCTGTGATCTCCTCGTGCACTGCGCCATAGTGGAGCTTCATGCGGTAATACTTCACCACACCCATCTCGCCAAAGATAAAGGACACCAGCAGGTACAGTCCAAGCAGGATGCCTGAAGCTATGGCCAACCGCTTTCGGATCGGCGACCGGGAACCGCGCTCAACCTTCACATAGTTTCTTTTCGACATTGGAACTTGTCCCCGCTCAACTGTGAGACGCTCCCGCGCTTCAGCAGGTTCAGTGGCGGCGAGCCCGTACAGTACAATAATGATATTGTAGAATATTTCACGCCGTCATGCAGCAAAAAAAGTGCAAAAAAAACAAAACCACGAAGATGCTCTTCGTGGTAGAGTTGCAGATCATGTCAACAGACAAGTATCATGGTAATCAGCGCTATTTCTTTTTTGCGGCCTTCTTGGCCTTCTTGGCCGGAGCTTTCTTTGCTGGCATGGTATTCATCACCCCCTTCCGGTCATAACGGTATGTCCTGGAACTCAATGGTATTTCGTATAAAGAGAATGATATGATACCCGTTGACCGTACGCACCGATCGGGATGAAATTCGCCGGGGGCACAAGGCCCCCGGCGGGCCCCCCATGTGGGGACATTCTTAAAAAACTACTTTTTCTTTTTGGTGGCCTTCTTCTTGGTTGCTTTCTTCTTTGCAGCTTTCTTTTTTGCCGGCATTATATGTCCACCCCCTTTCGGCTACCGCACAGATATGCGGCGTTATCTTGAAACAAGCTGTGGTACGTCATTCAGCAGTGACATCTGTGAATATTTTTCCCTGATCCTGCCGCTGACCAGCCCGAAGAACTCTTCGGCATCTTTTATCGCCTGGCTGGCCTCGTACTTTGATATCACCCGGCTCGACTCTTCCATGAAGTTCTGGTACTTCCGGCGCATGCGGTCGAACTTGTTGATCAGGCTCTTATACTGCTCCCCCAGGATCACGCCCACTGCCGTAACAATGGTCTTCTGAATATCCCTGCCCCGGACGCCTTTCGGCCGGTACCCCTCGGAAAGTATCAATGCCCGTGCCGACCGGGCCATCGCAAGGTAGGCCGCTGCAAAGGCCCATTCCTCATCTTTTTCCTGAAGCAGTTTACTGGTTGCCAGGTCCCGCTCGGCCCTCGTTATCAGGCCGATCACCTCGACGGTCTCGGTGACCCGTTCTTCCAGCATCCCCATGTCCTGAAGCTCTTTATAGTCCATCTTCCCTACCTACCAGGAATATCTTCTTGCTTTTCACGATCTCCCGGATAAAGGGATCTTTTGCATCCTTGCGCTTCCGGTACTCCTGCTCATCAAAGGCCAGATAATCGATCTCGCGCTTCAGTTTCTCTTCCAGGGTCATCACCATGTCGTTCAGCTCGGTGATGTTTACCTGGCCGATCACCATGATGTTGATGTTGCTGTCCTCTTTCTCCGAACCCTTTGCGTAGGACCCATAGATGAAGGCCAGTTGCACACCCTTGAGCCTTGACAGCGTGGCCTTGATGGATCCCTGGATCCCCGTGGTCTTAAAGATAAGACCTTTCATCTCGGAAAAGATCGGGGAGTTCTTGTCAGCGTAATAGTACTTCTGTACGCCGCGCTGCTCTTTTGCCAGGAGACCGATCTTTACCAGCGAGTCCAGTTCCCGCTTGATCCCTGCGGCGTCCTTGTTGATGTGACGCGCTATTTCTCGCAGGTAGAACTTGTTATCCGGATTGTTAAAGAACAGACTTAAAAGCTCCGCTCTTGTGGAAGAGAAGAGTTTCGTAAGCAATTCACTCACCTCATGTGGACAAATATACAACAAGAGTGTACCTTTTGTCAACAAGAAAAATAAAAAAATTATATTTCCTCATGTTAGACAATTTATCAACAGGCAATAACTTTCCCATTAATTTTTGTACCATTATTTTATGTAATACTGCCCCACACACCATATTTTGTGGCTACCTAAAAGTGGCCCACTAGGGGCGGAGTAATATGCGAATTTAGACCCATCGACCTGCTCAGGGATCAAAATGGTCCTCTATGACCGTTATAAAGTCCTTATGAACAGCACTATTGGTGAGCACACCCATAACTTATCCTGTCTTCGCCGGTTCAACGACATGAGTATGCGAACGATGCGATCATCCTGCGATGACATCCTCGCCTGCTGTCCCAAACATCGCGCTGTTGATGAGAACGCGCACATCCATGAAAGGGACGCAGGAGGTCCAGCTATTTTTCTTTCGACATCTCCGCCTCGTAATGGTATACTACGAGTTCATTAATCGTTGACAAAATGTCCTCCACCATGATCGGAGATGTATGAACTTCAGTGAACTAGATATTCCCCACGAGATCCGGCAAGGCGTAGAGTTCGCCGGATTTTCCGTGTGCACGCCGGTGCAGGAAGCAGTGCTTCCGCGCGCCATCCGCGGCGAAGATATCGCTGCACAGGCGCAGACCGGCACGGGAAAGACCGCGGCTTTTCTCATTTCCCTCTTCACCCGCATGCACCGGAACCCGGCCGTCGATAACGGCGACTCACCGCAGGCACTGATCATCGCCCCCACCCGCGAACTTGCCGACCAGATCTTTCATGAGGCGGAGCGTCTCGGCAAATACACCGGCTTCCGGATGCTCGCGGTCTATGGCGGCATCGATTACCGAAAACAGATGGAGACCCTGCAGAACGGCGTCGATGTCCTCATCGGCACGCCGGGCAGGCTCATCGATTATTACAAGCAGCATGTGTACAGCCTGAAAAAGACTCGTTACCTGATCATCGACGAGGCGGACCGTATGTTCGACATGGGATTCATCGACGATATCCGGTTCATGCTCAAGAAGCTGCCCCCCTATACCAAACGGCAGTCCATGCTCTTCTCTGCAACCCTGTCCTACCGCGTCATGGAGCTGGCCTACGAACATATGAACCTGCCGGAGAAGATCTCCATCACCCCCGAGACCCTGACGGTCGAGAAGGTCGCCCAGGTGCTTTACCACGTCGGCAAGCATGAGAAGATCCCCCTGCTGCTGGGCCTTCTGAAAAGGGAAGCGCCTGAACGTGCGCTGATCTTCGTGAACACCCGTCGCGCCGCCGAGATGGTCGTTGAACGACTGAACAGGAACAACTGGAAGACCCAGGCCATCACGGGAGAGATCGAGCAGAAAAAACGGCTCAGGATCCTCGCTGATTTCAAAGCAGGAGAGCTGGCCGTCCTCGTTGCCACCGACGTTGCAAGCCGGGGCATCGACGTCAAGGGAGTGACCCATGTGTTCAACTTCGACCTTCCCCAGGATGCCGAGGACTATGTCCACCGGATCGGACGGACCGGCAGGGCAGGCGAGACGGGCAAAGCGATCAGCATGGCCGATGAAGAGTATGTGTATTCTCTCGAAGACATAGAAAAATATATCGGCCAGAAGATACCGGTCGAATGGGCCGAGGAAAGCCTCTATCTCCGGGAGATTCGGCGTACCCAGGAAGAGAAGCAGCAGCACGATAAGGAAAGGCTGGCCCGCACCCAGTCAGGCCCCGGATCGCGCCGTCCCGGCGGAGGCCCCGGCAACAAACGGCCGCAGCGCAGAACAGGCGGCCGCCCCTCCTAAGACCAAGGTATGCTATACTATGAACAAGAGATAATTCCGGACAGGATCGGTCCCTGATTAGGAATTTGCTCTCGTTCATCGACGCTCATATTACCGGCCCGTGTCGAGGAGGTTGAATGATGGAAGCCATCGGAACCTACGCCGATCGTCCCTGGGTCCGGTCCTATGAACAGGGTATTCCCTCTTCGCTCACCTATCCCGACAGCACGCTGGGACAGGTTCTCGCACAAACCGCGCAGAAGTTCCCCGACCACACCGCACTCCTTTTCTTTGGAAAAAAGATCTCTTATCACGAACTGGACGGACTGGCAAATCAGTTCGCTCAGGCGCTCCTGGGATTGGGAGTCCGTAAAGGCGACCGGGTGGCGATCATGCTCCCCAATATCCCGCAGATGGTCATCGCCTACTACGGCACGCTCAGGTCCGGCGCCATCGCCGTCCCGACCAACCCCCTCTATCACGAACACGAACTGGAGGTTCAGCTCAAGGACAGCGGCGCAACGACGCTCGTTGCCGTTGATATGTTCTTTCCCGTTATTTCGCCGGTGCTGAAAAGAACAGGCGTTACGAACCTCATCCTGTGCGGCATCGAGGACTACCTCCCTTTCCCGCTGAACCTCCTGTACCCCGTGAAAGCAAGGATCGATAAACAGTGGGTGAGCGTGAAGCGGGTTGCGCCGATCCATGATTTCCTGTCCTTGCTCCGCAAGGCCCCGTCAACTCCGCTTGATGCGGATGTCTCGCAAGCAGACACGGCACTCCTGCAGTATACCGGCGGCACGACCGGTGTCCCCAAAGGTGCGGTCCTGACCCACCGCAACCTTGTGGTGAACGCAGCGCAGAGCCGCGCGTGGCTTGCGCTCGCGAACGAGGGTGAAGAGCGTATCCTCTGCGTCATCCCTTTCTTTCATGTATACGGCATGACCACGGCCATGAACCTGGGTGTGCTGATCGGCGCAGAACTTATCCTTCTACCCAAGTTCCACACCAAAGAAGTGCTCAAGACGATCGTGAAGCACCGCCCCACGATCTTCCCGGGGATCCAGGCCATGTACCTCGCCATCGGGAATTATTCCGATATCAAAAAGTATGACCTCACTTCTCTCAAGGCCGCGATCAGCGGCGCCGGGCCGCTCATGCGCGAAGTGCAGGACCGGTTCGAACAACTGACCAAAGCGAGGATCGTCGAGGGCTACGGTCTTTCCGAGGCATCTCCGGTCACCCATGCCAACCCGATCTTCGGCAGGAGAAAGCTCGGGACCATCGGGCTTCCCTGGCCCGATGTGGAAGCGCGCATCGTCGATATCGAGACAGGCGAAAAGGTCCTGCCCGTGGGCGAAACCGGAGAACTCGTCGTGAAAGGACCGCAGGTGATGAAAGGCTATTGGAACAAACCGGAGGAGACGGCACAGGCGCTGCGGGGCGGCTGGCTCCACACCGGAGACATCGCTAAAATGGACGAGGATGGTTACTTTACCATCGTGGACCGCATCAAGGACATGATCAAGACCGTTGGTGAGAATGTGTACCCCCGCGAGGTGGAGGAAGTCCTTTTCGCCCATCCCAAGGTGAAGGATGCTGTCGTCGTGGGCATTCCCCAGGAGTTCATGGGCGAAGAGATCAAGGCCTATATCGTCCTGAAAGAAGGAATGAACGCTACTGCCGCAGAGATCATCCAATTCTGTCGTGAGCAACTTTCTAAGTTCAAGGTCCCGAAAGAAGTAGAGTTCCGCAAAGAACTTCCCAAGACCCTGGTCGGCAAGGTGCTGCGCCGGGTGCTTCGGAACGAGGAGCTGAAGAAGGGCGAGAAAACGGGAGTCCGTAGCCAGGAGTCAGCAGCCAGAAGATAGCAGTAAAAAAAAATGCCGTTCAATGGCATTCAGTTGTTCTGACCCCTGACTTCAGAGGTACTTATTATGAAAGAAGTGGTGATCATAGACGGTTTCCGCACACCCTATGCCAAGGCAGGCACGGTGTTCAAGAACGTGCACCCGGTCGACCTCGGTGCAGCCGTGGTAAAAGAGGTCGTCGCACGGACCGGCATCAATAAGGACCTCATCGACGAGGTTATCGTGGGGAATGCGGGTATGCCCGCAGAGGCCGCGAATATCGCACGGGTGATCGCGCTCCGAGCCGGCCTTCCCGAGCGTATTCCCGCATACAGCGTGCAGCGGAACTGCGCTTCCGGCATGCAGGCGGCAGCAAGCGCTTATACGCAGATCCTGGCGAATATGAGCGATATAGTCCTCGTTGCCGGCGTCGAGTCCATGTCCGGGTTTGATTTCTATATAAAGAAGAAACTGCGCGATGTCATCACTTCGGTGCAGCGGGCAAAGAGCGTTGCTGCCGGGGCCCGGGCCGTTTTTTCGCTCAGGCCGAGAGACTTTGTGCCGGTGGTCGGCCTGGTCTCGGGGCTTACTGATCCGGTTTCGGGCCTCAATATGGGACAGACCGCCGAGGTGCTTGTACGGGACTTCGGCATTACCCGCCGCGAGCAGGACGAATTCGCGCTCCTGAGCCACCAGCGATGGACCGCGGCGAATGAGGCCGGCAAGTTCAGGAATGAAGTCGTGCCGTTCTCTGTGCCGCCGAAGTTCGATGCCGTGACCGAGGACATCGGTCCGCGCAAGAACCAGACCCTTGAGGCGCTGGCGAAACTGCCCCCCTATTTTGACCGGGTCTCCGGTACGGTCACGGCCGGCAATTCCTCGCCCATCACCGACGGCGCTGCTGCTGCGCTGATCATGAGTGCGGACCGGGCAAAACAGCTGGGATACCGGCCGCTCGGGACTATCAGGGCCGTGGCCTTTGCCGGGCTCGATCCGTCGCGCATGGGGCTTGGCCCTGTCTTTGCCACCCACAAGGTGCTCAAGACCGCCGGCATGACAATGAAGGACATCGAGCTCATCGAGTTCAATGAGGCCTTTGCCGCCCAGGTCTTTGCCTGCGAAAAGGCCGCGGTGTCGAAAGAGTTCTTTAAAAAGCACCTACCCGGCGAGGAGCCCTTCGGTGAGTTCCGGCGCGATATCATGAACGTGAACGGCGGGGCCATCGCCATCGGCCACCCCGTTGGCTCGTCGGGCCTCAGGATCGTGATCACGCTGCTCAAAGAGATGGAGCGTCGGGGCCTGTCCATCGGCCTTGCGACCCTTTGCATCGGCGGCGGCCAGGGCGGGGCGATGATCGTAGAGAGAAAATAGAATTCAACATTCAAGCTTCAATATTCAACAAAACCACCTTTGAATTTTGAATATTTAATTTTGTATGAGGTTAACATGTCAGCCTTCACCTATGAGATAAATAAGGACAGCCTCGCAATCCTCACCTTCGACCTTCCCGGCGAAAAGGTCAACAAGCTCACAACGTCCGTCATGTCCGAACTCGACCTCCTCCTCGATGAGCTCACCGTCAAGCGCGATATCAAGGCAATGGTCTTCCGAAGCGGCAAAGAAGGCAGCTTCATCGTCGGCGCCGATATCGCCGAGATCCGCGGGATCACCGACGCCGCGGCCGGCGAAGCGCTTGCGCGGCGAGGCCAGGCCATCCTGAACAAATTCGAAGCCCTACCCTTCCCCACTGTCGCGGCCATCCATGGACCTTGCATGGGAGGCGGCATGGAGCTCGCCCTGGCCTGTTCATACCGCGTGATCAGCAACGACCAGCGGACCGCCCTGGCCCTGCCCGAGGTCAAGCTCGGGATCCTCCCGGGGTTCGGCGGCACCCAGCGGCTGCCGAGGCTGGTAGGATTGGTGTATGCTCTCGAAATGATACTGACCGGCAAATCGGTCTTTGCCAAAAAAGCAAAGCAGATCGGACTTGCCGATGAGATCACCTACAAGGAGACCCTTCTTGCTGCTGCCCTTGCACGGGCGAAAAGGTCCGTCAATAAACCGGTCCCGCAAAAGGTCCGTGCAAAAAGGACGCTCGTCGCCACGCTGCTCGAAAGCAACCCGCTGACGAGACTGGTCGTTTATCAGCAGGCGGAAAAGAACATCCGGCACGAAACACACGGTAATTATCCCGCCCCCCTTGCTGCACTGGAGGCGGTCCGCTACGGCCTGCGAACGGGCCTGGCAGCAGGCCTGCAGAACGAGGCCCGGCTCCTCGGGACCCTGGCGCCGACCGTGGTATCGAAGAACCTCATCTCGGTCTTCTATCTGAACGAGATGCTCAAAAAAGATCTCCATCCTTCTACGCTTACGGTCTCGTCCGCAGGAGTGCTTGGTGCGGGCATCATGGGCGGCGGCATCGCGCAGCTCTTCGCTGAAAAAGGAATGACGGTCAGGGTAAAGGACATCGCAACGAAAGCGGTGAGCGCAGGCCTGAAAGAAGCTGCCGATATCTTCTCGAAGCGGAAGAAAAAAGGCATCCTGACCGGGCTCCAGGCGCGGGACGGCTTTGACCGCATCACCGGAACCGTGGACTACAGCGGCTTTGGCCGCGTGGACATCGGCGTCGAAGCCGTGATCGAGAACATGGATGTCAAAAAAGCGGTGCTGGCCGACTTTTAACAGGCGACCAGGGAACAGGCCATTTTTGCCTCGAATACCTCATCCCTGTCGATAACCGAGCTGGCAAAAACATCGCAACGGCCGGACAAGGTCGCGGGCATGCATTTTTTCAACCCTGTGGAGAAGATGCCGCTGGTGGAAGTGGTGCGAGGCAGAAGGACCTCGGCCGAGACCGTTTCAGCCATCACTACCCTTTCCCGCAGGCTCGGGAAACTGCCGGTCGTAGTGAACGACGGCCCGGGTTTCCTGGTGAACCGTATCCTGATGCCCTATCTCGGAGAAGCGGTTGCTCTGCTCGAGGAGGGCGGCAAGATCGAAGAGATCGACCGTGTACTCCTGCGATTCGGCATGCCCATGGGGGCCTTTATCCTGCTGGATGAGATCGGGATCGACATCGCCCATAAGGTGTCGGAGATCTTGTACCAGGGATTGGGAGAACGCGCTAAACCTTCCGGCCTGCTTGGCGCGCTCTATAAGGACGGATATCTCGGGAAGAAGAACGGAAAGGGTTTTTATCTTTATGCAGGAAAAAAGCGGGGAGGCCATGACCCTGCAGTACAAAACAAGGTGTCAGAGAAACGGACAAATATCTCCCCTGAAGAGATCATCGACCGGGCGGTCCTGCTTATGATAAAAGAAGCCGCGCTCTGCCTGGAAGAGAAGATCATCGATCGGCCAGATTTGCTAGATGCGGCGCTCGTATTCGGCATCGGGTTCCCGCCATTTCGCGGCGGCCTGCTCAAATATGCGGATATGATCGGCACAAAAACTATCGTTGAAAAACTTGAAGGATATGCTAAAAACTACGGTGAACGGTTCGCCCCTCCTGCGTCGCTTGTGGAAATGGCAAAGAGCGGCAAAGGATTTTACCAGAAGTAGGGCAGAAGGCTTCAGATGGAATAAACGCCAATGAGCGCATCATTTTCTTCCAGAATAAAATCCCTCCGAGATTCGCCCAGACGGCAATACTGACAACGGGGAATTCTTGTAATAACGCATTATATATAATAAATGATATGCGCCCCTCTTTTTGCCCCCTTACAAATGTTCACCGCTTTCTCTGAAAAATATTGATGATCATGAAGGAATACACTATACTGCATGAACAAAGCTGCAAAAGGCTATAGAGCACGGTGAACTATGAAAGTGAGCGCTACGGTGAATGGACCTAAACCGCAACAGTCAGACCAGCCCATGTTTCCGCGGCTATCGCTTACATTTTTGCAAAAGCCAGTGATTCAAATAATCCTCATTCTTCTTGCAGGTTTTTTTACCTACTCAAATACTTTCACCGTGCCATTTGTGCTCGACGATGCAAACGTTATCGTCAATAATCCTAGCATTAGAGATTTTGACTATTTTACCAACCTTTCAAGCATCAAGACAGGCAGAGTGGTCGGCCTGTTTTCCTTTGCCTTGAATTATGCGGTACACGGACTCGATGTTAGCGGTTATCATATTGTTAATCTGCTCATTCACCTGGCTAGTGCTCTCCTCGTTTATTGGCTCGTCATACTTACATTGAGATTATCGCCATATTTTTCAAATTTTCAAACTGAAGCTGACACCATCAGCAGTCTCGCAATAGGCCGTGCAGGTGTATTTGTGGCGCTCCTCTTTGTATGTCATCCGATTCAAACACAGGCTGTTACCTATGTTGTTCAGCGATTTGCATCTCTTGCAACCTTATTTTGCCTTTTGTCACTTGTTATGTACATGAAATACCGTTTAGCGGAATCCGGACGCAAAAAATATGGTTTCTATGTGGTTTCCATAATTTCTTCAATCCTCGCGATGAAGACAAAAGAAACAGCATTTACGCTTCCCGTTATAGTTGCATTATATGAATTTATGTTTTTTACCGGGTCGGTAAAAAAACGAATGCTTTTTCTCGTTCCGTTTTTTATTACTATGCTTGCAATACCAATCAGCTTGATCGGGAACGATAAACCGTTCGGCACGATATTAGAGGATATGTCTGAAGTAACAAGGCTTGAGACAGCACTGTCAAGACATGACTATCTAGCGACCCAATTCCGTGTTGTTGTAACCTATGTCAGGTTGTTAATTTTTCCTGCGGGACAGAACCTTGATTACGACTATCCTGTGTACCACTCATTCTGGAACCCTTCGGTTCTTGCCTCACTTCTCTTCTTGATAGCGTTTTTCGGTGTGGGGCTTTACTCGCTCCGGCGCTCACAAGAGAAAAATGTAAATAAATGGTTCAAGTTGATAGCATTCGGCATTTTTTGGTTCTTTATTACATTATCTGTTGAGTCCAGCATCATCCCGATAAAAGATGTGATTTTCGAACATCGAATATACCTTCCATCGATTGGTTTTTTTATAACGCTTGCGGCCTCTCTTGAAGCGCTCAACAACCGGATACGTGGCCGTTTCCCCTATGCAGAAAAAGCACTTGTGTACTTGCTATGCTGTACCATCGTGCTTCTTTCCGGGACAGCCTATGCCAGAAATATTGTTTGGCAAGACCAGGAACTGCTTTGGAAAGACACCATTGCCAAGAGTCCATTTAAGGACCGCCCGCACTACAATCTTGCCATTATTTATTTAAATCATCAGGATTTGGATAATGCTGCTTTGGAATTTAAACAAGCATTAGATATAAATCCGAATTACGCCTATGGGAATTTTGCTTTAGGCAATTATTATTATTCGAAGGGAAATTACGAGGATGCTTTAAAAAGTTTTCAGAAAGCCTTGGAGCTTAAATATAATTCCGCCTATATCCATTTTAATCTCGGGAACATCTATCGGGAACAAAATCATCTCGATCAAGCTCTTGCTGAATTCCAGGCTGCATTCGTGCTTAACCCGAACTATGCGGAAGCACACAACAATATGGGCACTCTTTACCTCAGGCAAGGGCGTTTCAAAGAAGCACGCGGGGAATATCAAAAAGCATTACAGCTGAACCCAAAATTGGAGGTAGCCCAGGCAAATCTCGACTACCTAGAAACGATAAATAAATAAGATGTCGGACAGCTGTTAAAATCAGTACGACGCAACTCTGTCCATGTCGCGCTAATAAAAAGAATTAAGAAGCGATCATCCCACCCCATCGGCAGCCTGCTCAAACATGCGGACACGGTCGGCGCAAAGACTATCGCTCAAAAACTTGAAGGATATATAAGAAATACGGCGAACGGTTCGCGCCATCGGCTTCACTCATGGAGATGTCAAAGAGCATGAGAGCTTTTACCCGTACGAAGCATGATCCT
>JBGQDI010000013.1:0-23199 GCA_041495765.1 Nitrospirota bacterium | reverse complement strand
TCGTCCCGTTTGCTGTAGGTGAAGGTGACAGAAACGCCGGGTCGCGTGTTGATCTGCACCAGGCGCTCCTGTGCCGCGAATGAAGGTCCCGCGGTCGCGAAGAAAAGAATAAAAAAGAACAGCGGTTGGGAATGTTTTTTGATGGCGAGCGTCATAGCATTCGGGTTGGTGCATCGGTCAGTCCGGACAGCGGGTCAAGGGTAAAGCGGCGCGCCTGATGCGATGCTCGTCAGGCCGGGTCGGAGTCCGGGGGCTCGTTCTCCGGGCCCGGGAGCGGATCTTTTTTAAGCGACGTTATGTGCTCCTCCCACTCTGCCGGGAGAAGATATTTCTTTTTGTTGTTGCAGTCCTTGCACGCCGGAACGAGGTTACCCGGTACGGACTTGCCGCCGCGCACGACTGGTATGAGATGGTCCATGGTCAGTTCTGCCGGTTTGAAAGCCTTGCCGCAATAGTAACAGAGCCCGCTCGATCGCTTCCGTTTCCACCACTGCGAGGCCCGGAGTTCGCGTGCCTTGCTCTTCTCGCGCTTGATATGCTCATCATCTGCAGTATAAAAAAAGGACTCGGTCATAATGAGAGGGCGTACAGAGCGAAGACCATTGATGGCAGGCCGGGACTCCGTTGTGGCCGGTCATCGCTTCATTATGCTCTTGCGCTCGCTATTCAGAGACGCATATTACCTTTTTTGCCAACCATTGTCACGTCTAAAAACCGCTTTTTTGTGAGAAACTCACCCACCTCGTAACATGCTATAAAATTAATAATTTTCTTGACATCACCCAGGTCGAAAGATATACTTTGCCTGGCAAGTGGTATAGGGTGGGAAAGAGTGGGCAGCGCTGGAGGGGCCGGTGTTCAGAGGCAGTTTTGAACATACTGTTGATACCAAGGGCAGAGTGAGCGTCCCGTCAAAGTTCCGGGACATCATAGCCGACCGCTATGACGGCAGGCTCGTGCTGGCCATGGACTACGACAAGTGCCTGACGGTCTATCCGCTCGAGGAGTGGGAGAAACTCGAGGGAAAGATCAAAGCGCTGCCGATGATGAAACAGGAAGTGAAGGACTTCATGCGCTTCTTCTTCTCGTCGGCAACGGAGTGTGAGCTGGACAAGCAGGGCCGCATCCTTCTCCCGCCATCGCACCGCGAACACGCGGCGATAGCCAAGAACGTCGTGCTCATCGGCATCATCGACAAGATAGAGATCTGGGACAGCGGCGCATGGGAGGCGAGACATTCTCAAAACGGAGACAAGATCAACGAGACGCTTGCAGCACTGGGCCTATAGCATGGAGACCAAACTCAAAGTATATCAAATGAACCTCGACGGCGAGATCGACTCTGCAAAGATTGCAGAGGTCGACCGCGTCATCGGTCAGCTCGTCAAGGGAGAGATGTACGGGCTCATCCTGAACTTCGAGGCTGTAGAGCACGTGAACTTTACGACCCTCTCGACGCTGGTGGATGAGAAAAAACGGCTGCAGTCCTTTGGCGGAGATCTGAGGCTTGCCGGGCTGTCGGACTATCTCAAGAACATATTCCGTACCACCGGCATGCTGGAAGAGTTCCAGGTCTTCGATACGCCGCTCCAGGCCGCCAAGAGCTTCGGCGTGACCAAGCCGGCAACAAACCTTCCGTTGGGACTGTGAGAAGCATTGCGGATTTCGGATTGCGGATTGCGGAATGTAAAACACGGCATCGTGTGTTGAGGATTGCAGCATGAGGTCCGACCCAGATTCCAATCCGAAATCCGAAATCCGCAATCCGCAATTGGAGCATGTTACCGTTCTGCTCCGTGAGGCTGTTGACCTGCTTGCAATCCGGCCGGGTGGCGTGTATGTGGATGGGACGCTCGGCGGCGGCGGGCATGCTGCGGAGATCCTGAAACGGTCGGCGCCCGACGGCGTGGTCATCGGCCTGGACCAGGATGCACAGGCGCTGGCGCGGGCCCGCGAGGTCCTTACACCCTACGGCGACCGTGCGGTGCTGCGCCAGAGCAACTTTCGGGACCTGCCGGCGGTACTGGACGGGCTCGGCTACGATGCCGTCGACGGCATCGTGCTCGATCTGGGGGTCTCGTGGTTCCATCTGCGCACCCCGGACCGGGGCTTCAGCTTCATGCTCGATGGTCCGCTTGACATGCGCATGGACCGGTCAGCGCAGCAGACGGCAGCAGACCTCGTGAACATGCTTCCGGTCGCGGAGCTCATCAGGATCCTTCGCGAATACGGGGAGGAAGACAAGGCAGTCGCCATTGCCAGGGCCATCGAGCGGGCGCGGACCCGGGGGCCGATCACCGGCACGGTCCAGTTCGCCGGCATCGTCGCGAGTGTGTTCCCTCCGTACCTCCCGCGGCGAATCCACCCCGCCACCAAGACGTTCCAGGCCCTCCGCATCGCGGTGAACGACGAGATCGGCGCGCTCCGCGAGGGGTTGCAGCACATGATCCGCGCACTCAGGCCCGGCGGCAGGATCGCCGTCATCTCCTTTCACTCCCTTGAGGACCGGATCATCAAGCAGGCCTTTGTCGCCGGCGCCACGGCCTGCATCTGCCCGCCCAAGCTGCCGCAATGCGCCTGCGGCAAGGTCCCGGAGCTCCGGGTGCTGACCAAAAGACCGGTCCTTGCCGGGCCCGACGAGGTCGATCGCAATCCGGCTTCTCGGAGCGCAAAGCTCAGGGGAGCGGAGAAGTTGTAAACGGACGGATGAGTTGATAACACAAAGGCGAAAAAAATATTTTGCCACAGAAGGCACAAAAGTCACAGAGTAGGATCGAAAAAGTCACGTAAGCGTATTCTGTTGTTGCTCTACTTTTGTTTTTTGTGACTTTTGTGGCTAACCAGTTTTTCCCGGCTTTGGATGAGAACAGAGAACCAGTACCCTGGGGGGCCGGAGCCTTCGGCAGCCTGGAGCAGAAAAGAACGGCACGGTGAAGCAATGCAGACACGGACAGGCGACATAGGGGCATTCGCTTTCGAACGGGGCAGGCGTGGCAGTCTTCGCCGGTTCATGGCGGTCCTCGCGATCGTTGCCGTCCTCCTGCTCTACGTGGGCGGCAAGGTCAAAATCGTCCGATTGGGCTATCAGATCGAGGTGCTGGAAAAAGAGAAGAGCGAACTGGAACGCGAGAACCGCGCCCTGCGCATCGAAGCCGCCAGCCTGTCCTCACCGGCGCGGATCGAGGAGATCGCGCTCAAGCGTCTCGGCATGGTGCGGATCGCCAAGGAAAATCTCATTGTAGTGAAACGGCAGCCACAGGCCGCGCAGGCGCAGCAGCGGGCGAAATGACCGGTTGGGGCCCGGGTCCGATACCGGGCAGGGTGCACCATGGAGCAGGGTCGGATGGACAGGCGGGGGAGGATTCTCCTCATCGTAGCACTGATCGGGCTGGGCTTTGCTTTTGTCGCGGGCCGGCTTGTGTACCTGCAGATCATCGACCGGTCGGACCTTGCGGCCCGCGCCGAACGGCAGCAGCAGCGATTGGTCAAGCTGGAACCAAAACGCGGGACGATCTACGATCGGCGGAAGCGCGAGCTTGCCGTGAGCCTCGATGTGGAGTCGGTCTACGGCGTGCCTTCAGAGATCGAGAACCCCCGGCAGATGGCGCAGCAGCTCTCGCTCATCCTGCGCGAGGACCAAAAAACGCTTGAGCGGAGGCTTTCCAGCGATAAGCATTTCGTCTGGATCAGCCGCAAGGTGGAGCCGGGCCGCGCCGCAAAAGTGAAGGACCTGGGGTCCAAGGACGTGGGGCTCCGGTTCGAGAGCCGCCGCTTCTATCCGAAGAAGACGCTTGCCGGTACGGTGCTTGGCTTTACGGGCATGGACAATGAAGGGCTCGAAGGCCTGGAGCGCTCGTACGACAAGGAGCTGCGCGGCGTGAACGGCTGGGTGCTGGCGGAAAAGGACGCCGTGGGAAGAACGGTCTTCCCCGGCGGACCCGGATTCCAGTACCGGTTGCCGAAGACGGGCAACGACGTTATTCTCACCATCGACGAGGTGATCCAGCATATCGCCGACCGGGAGCTCGAGCGGGCGGTCACGACCGCCCGGGCGAAGGGCGGGGTCTGCATCGTCATGGACCCGGGCACGGGCGAGCTGCTTGCTTTGTCGGTTGCCACACCCTACGGTCGCCCCGCCTTCAACCCGAACGAGCCGCAGCGGTACAAATCGGGCGAGTGGCGGAACCGCGGCGTGACCGATGCGTTCGAGCCCGGTTCGATCTTCAAGGTGGTGCTGGCAGCAGCCGCGCTGGAAGAGAAGGTCGTGCACCCCCTGGAGAAGATCGACTGCAGCGCCGGGAGCATCAAGATCGCCGACCGGGTGATCAACGATGCACACCGGAACGGAGTGCTGACGTTCACGGACGTGATCGCCGACTCGAGCAACGTGGGGACGATCAAGGTCGCTCTGCGGCTCGGCAAGGAGCGGTATGCCAAGTACATCGCCGCTTTCGGGTTCGGACGCAAGACCGGCGTGGACCTCCCCGGAGAGATCCCGGGGCTGCTCAAGGACAACCGGCAGTGGTCGGGCGTATCGCTCGGAGAGATCGCCATCGGCCAGGAGATCGGGGTGACCCCGATACAGGTGGCCGCGGCCTACGGCGTACTGGCAAACGGCGGCATGCTCATGAAGCCCTATCTGGTCTCCCAGATCGTGGACCAGGGCGGCGGGCCCGGAAAAAAATTTGCGCCCCAGGCCGTCGGCCGGGCGATCACGAAAGAGACCTGCGACAAGGTGGCCCAGATGCTGCGGCGTGTCGTCGGCTCCGGCACGGGCCAGCAGGCAAAGCCCGTGGGCTACACTGCGGCAGGCAAGACGGGCACGGCCCAGAAGATCGATCACCGGACCGGCCTGTATTCAAAGAAAGAGTATGTCAGTTCCTTTGTCGGCTTCGTGCCGGCAATGTCTCCGAAGCTCGTGATCCTCGTGATGGTCGATACGCCTGAAGGGGATATCTACGGCGGTACGGTGGCGGCGCCGGTGTTCCGGGCCGTGGCGGAGCAAAGCCTGGCCTATCTGCAGGTGGCGCCCGATGATGTGGGAGGCAGCATGCTCCTGGTGAACCGATGAAGCTCAGTGAACTGCTGGCCGCGGCATTGCAGGTCGGGTTGCCCCCGCACTGCCCGGACAGCGAGGTTGCCGCCCTTTCCCAGGATTCCCGGACGATCACTGCCGGGTCGCTCTTTGTGGCCGTGCGAGGATTCCACTCGGACGGCCATCAGTTTATTCCGCAGGCCCTCACCCGCGGTGCGGTCGCGGTCATTGCCGAGGAAAAGGCGGGCACTGCGGGTCCGGCGACGCCGGTCATAGAGGTGCCGGACTCCCGCGCAGCCCTGGCGCGCCTTGCAACGGTCTTTTACGGCCGTCCTTCGGAGCAGCTCAAGCTCATCGGTATCACCGGCACCAAGGGCAAGACGACCACGAGCTATCTGGTCCGGTCCATCATCGAGGCTGCCGGCCACCAGACCGGGCTTATCGGCACCATCGATTACCGCGTGGGGGACAAGGTCTATCCCGCGCCGAACACGACCCCCGAGTCCCTGGACCTGCAAAAGCTCCTTGCCGAGATGGTTGCTGCTCACGCCGGGTATTGTGTCATGGAGGTTTCCTCCCATGCCCTGGCGCTGGGCCGCACCGAGGGCTGTGTGTTCGAAACCGCGCTCTTCACGAACCTGGCCCAGGATCATCTGGACTTTCATAAGGACCTGAGGTCCTATGGAGAAGCAAAGCTCCTGCTGTTCACGGGTCTTGCCCCGGGGAAGACCGCGGTGGTCAACCGGGACGATGCGGTCGCGCGGGACATCATCGGGAGGACGAAGGCCCAGGTCCTCACCTACGGGATGACCGAAGAGGCTGATGTGCATCCGTCGCAGGCTATCGGTCATGGCATCGGCGGGCTCACGTTCTCCGTGCGAACACCCCGTGGAGTGGTTGCCGTGGGGTCGCCCCTCATCGGGAAGCATAACGTATACAATATCCTCGCTGCCATCGGCGCCGGCCTGTCCCTGGGCATGAGCGCAGAGACGATCAGCCGGGGTATCGCTGCCATGAAGGCAGTGCCGGGAAGGATGGAAAAAGTGGACGCGGGGCAGTGCTTCGGCGTCATCGCGGATTATGCGCATACCGAAGATTCGCTGGCGAAGCTGCTTGACGCGGTGCGCGAAATTACCAAAGGAAAAGTGATCACGCTGTTCGGCTGCGGCGGGGACCGGGACCGCGCCAAGCGGCCGGCCATGGGCGCCGTCGCGGCAAAACAAAGCGACCTTGTCATTGTCACCACGGACAACCCGAGGACTGAAGACCCGCAGGCCATCATCAACGAGATCGTGAGCGGCATGACCTCATGGGGGACCAAAGTCGCTTCACCTGAGGCAGCACAAATGACCGTCCCCGGAAAGACGCCCTATCTGGTCATTCCCGACCGCGCCGAAGCGATCAGCACGGCGATCATGCAGGCAGAGCCCGGCGATGCGGTCGTGCTTGCCGGCAAAGGGCATGAGGATTACCAGATCATCGGCGGCACGAAGCACCACTTCGACGACCGCGAGATCGCGCGCCAGGCGATCAGCAAGCGGCGGCAAAATTCGAAATGCGGGACGAAGAACGACAATGCGGAATGCGGAATTCGGAATGCGGGGTAGCGGTACGACGAGCTGTCCGGTATTGTGCGTTGAGCTTGGGCGATGAACGACGGTGAGAGAAAGAAGCTGAACGAACTGCTCGAAAGGATCGAGGCCATGGAGATCAAGGGTGTATCCATAGACTCCCGGAAGATCAGGGAAGGCGAGCTCTTTGTCGCGATCAAAGGCGACCGTTTCGACGGACACGACTTTGTGCCTGAGGTGATGAAGAAGGGCGCCTGGGGAGCCATTGTCGACCGGTCCATGTTGGAGTCGCAGTTCGGCAAGTTCGGCGGACTGCCGAACATCATTCCGGTGGAAGATACGCTGCGGGCGCTCCAGGAGATCTCCTTTCTGCACCGCAACAAGTTCTCGCTTCCCATGGTGGGCATCACCGGGTCGAACGGCAAGACCACGACCAAGGAAATGACCGCCGGCATCCTGGGACAGAATGGCCCCGTTCTGAAGAACGAAGGGAACCTGAACAACCATATCGGTGTACCGCTCACTTTGATGCAGCTCGGGAAAGACCACCGCGCTGCGGTCGTGGAAATGGGCATGAGCGCGGCAGGCGAGATCGACCTGCTGGCCCGCCTCGTGAGCCCCGACGTGGGCATCATCACGAACATCGGCCCGGCGCATCTTGAGTTCCTGGGCACGCTGGACCGGGTGGCCGACGCCAAGGCGGAGCTGCTGGACAGTATCCGGGCCGGGGGAACAGCGGTCCTCAATGCCGATGATCCCTATTTCACGACGCTCAAAGATAAATGGAGCGGCCGCGTCCTGTCCTTCGGCATCGAGCAGCACGCGGACGTACGGGCCTGCGCCATCAGGCAGGACAAGGATTTCACCGATTTTACGCTCGAGGCCGCGGGTGCAAAGGTCAACGTCCGGCTTCGCGCCGTGGGCAGGCACAATATTTACAATGCACTGGCCGCAGCGGCGGCCGCGCTCGCCCTGGGCATGCCGCTGGAATCGATAAAATACGGGCTCGACGATTTCGCTCCCGTGGCCATGCGCTCGGAGCTCAAAGTGATCAAGGGCAGGACGGTGCTGGCAGATCACTATAATGCCAACCCCGGGTCGGTCAAGGCCGCACTCGAAACGATCGTCACCCTGCGGCCGGGAGCACGGTCCGTGGCCGTCCTGGGAGACATGCTTGAGCTCGGCCCGACCTCCGTTGAGGAGCATCGGGAGATCGGCAGGATCGCCGCGCGTCTGGGAGTGGACGTGCTGATCGCCCTCGGCCCCCTGGCGAAGCATATGCTCGAAGGCGCCCGGGAGGCAGGGATGCGGTCGGAACGCCTGATCGCCGCCGGGTCCCACTCCGAGGCAGCAGCACGGCTGGCGAAGGAATCCAAGAACGGCGACGCCGTGCTGATCAAGGGGTCGCGCGGCATGAAGATGGAAAAGATCCTGGAGGAATTCTAATGCTCTATCATCTGTTCTACTCGCTGCGCAACCAGTTCTCCGGGTTCAACGTCTTCCGGTACATCACGTTCCGGAGCGCCGGGGCGGTGTTGACCGCGCTGGTCGTGAGCTTCGTCTTCGGCAAGCCCATGATCGCCTGGCTTCGGAGGCTCAAGGTGGGGCAGCACGTGCGCGACGACGGGCCTCAGAGCCATCTGAGCAAACAGGGTACGCCGACCATGGGCGGCTTGCTCATCATCGCCGCATTGGCGGGCTCGGCCCTGCTCTGGTCCGACCTGACGAATAAGTATGTCTGGGTGGTGCTCTTTGCGACCCTCGCCTTCGGCGCCATCGGGTTCTGGGACGACTACCTCAAGGTCGTGAAGAAACGGTCCACGGGCCTGCGGGCCAGGGAAAAATTCGGCCTCCAGATCGCCGCGGCGCTCGCCATCGGGTTCTTCCTCTATTATAATCCGGCAGACCCCAACAGCACCTATTTGTCGGTGCCGTTCATGAAGCGTGTCCTCATCGACCTGGGATGGTTCTACATCCCCTTTGTGGTGGTCGTGATCGTGGGCTCGTCGAACGCAGTGAATCTGACCGACGGTCTCGACGGACTGGCCATCGGCCTCGTGGGTATTGCCGCGACGGCGAATGCGGTGATCGTGTACATCGGCGGGAACCGCGTGATCGCCGATTATCTGAAGATCCAGTACATCCCCGGCAGCGGAGAGCTCGTGATCTTCTGCGGCGCCCTGCTCGGCGCGAGCCTCGGTTTCCTGTGGTACAACGCCCATCCTGCCGAGGTATTCATGGGCGATGTGGGTTCGCTCTCGCTGGGGGCTGCGCTCGGCACCCTGGCGGTGGTTACCAAACACGAGCTGATCCTCGTGATCACCGGCGGGATCTTTGTGGCAGAAACGCTTTCGGTGGTGCTGCAGGTCGGGTCGTACAAACTGCGGGGCAAGCGGATCTTCCGGATGGCGCCCATGCACCATCACTTCGAACAGATCGGGTGGCCCGAATCCAAGGTGATCGTGCGGTTCTGGATCGCCGGCATCATCCTGGCGCTGGTGTCGATCAGCACGTTGAAGTTGCGGTAAAAGTATTTCGAACGAATATGCTTAAAAAGGCATGATCTACCACGGAGGCACGGAGGAAACCAAAATCTAACCCTGGGTTTAAGACCAGGAGCTAAGGTGTTGATGTTCTCCGTGACTCCGTGTCTCCGTGGTGAAAATTGATTTGTGCTGTTGTCTTAAAATGCGGTTACGGAAAAAGATCTCACGGTGGAGGAAACGTGGCGACGAACTTTAAAGATAAACGGGTGACGGTGGTGGGCATGGCCCGGAGCGGAGTTGCAGCGGCCCGTGCGCTCGATGCCCTCGGCGCCCGCGTGACCATTACCGATAAAAAACCGCTCGCAGACCTTGCCGAACAGATGAAGGGCCTGAACGGCGGCCGCATCGTTGTCGAGGCGGGCGGTCATCCGGAGCGCATTTTCCTGGAAACGGACCTGATCGTGATCAGCCCCGGCGTGCCCAAGATCGCGCCGCTTCAGAAAGCCCGGGAGCAGGGCGTGCCGGTGATCAGCGAGCTGGAGCTGGCGTGGCAGCTGTCGGAGTCCCCCTATATCGGCATCACGGGCACCAACGGCAAGTCCACGGTCACGACACTGGTGGGGCTCATGTTGGCGAAGGCAGGCAAGAAGGCCCTCGTGGCCGGCAACATCGGCAATGCGCTGACCGAGGATGTCTCGCAGCTCAAAGGCCAGGACTGGATCGTGGCGGAGCTGTCGAGCTTCCAGCTCGAGGATATTGCGAGCTTCAGGCCCCGCATCGCTGCGATCCTGAACGTGACCCAGGACCATCTTGACCGGTACCATGACCTCACCGAGTACGGCGAGGCCAAGGCGCGGGTGTTCATGAACCAGCAGAAGGACGATGTCCTGGTGCTGAACTTCGACGACCCCGAGGTCAAGGCTTTCGCGAAGCGGACGGCGGCAACGGTCATTCCTTTTTCCCGGCTGCTTCGGTTCAATCCGGGAGCCTGCCTTCAGGAGGGACATCTCGTCTTCAACAACCAGCGCATTATCCGGTCCGACGAGATCAGGATCAAAGGCGTGCATAATCTCGAGAATGCCCTGGCAGCGGCGGCCCTATCGATCACCGCCGGTGCGGACATCGCGTCGGTCGCAGCCGTACTGAAGGACTATCCGGGGCTCGAGCACCGGCTCGAGTTCGTGCGCAAACGGAACGGCGTCACCTATATAAATGACTCCAAAGGCACCAACGTCGGCGCCGTGGTGAAGTCCGTCGAGGGCTTCACCCATCCGGTCATCCTGATCGCCGGCGGCCTCGACAAGGGAAGCGATTTCAGCCCCCTCTATAATCTTTTTGCCGAAAAGGTGAAGCTGCTGATCCTGATCGGCAAGGCGGCAGACAAGATGGAGGAGGTCCTCGGCAGCGCGACCGAGACCGTGCGCGCTGCGTCCCTGGAGGAGGCGGTGCGCATCGCCGCAGAACAGGCCGAGTTGGGCGACGTGGTGTTGCTGTCGCCGGCCTGCGCGAGCTTCGACATGTTCAAGGATTTCGAGGACCGGGGCAGGAAGTTCAAGGACGCGGTGAAGAAGCTGTAGAGACATTGCGGATTGCGGATCTCGGATTGCGGAATGTAGAAACGCAATGCGGAATGAAGTGAAGCAGTGCGAAATGTGTGGTGCAGGGTCCAGGGGTAGAGCAATGCGGAATTCGGAATGCGGAATTAACGACGGGACAGTTTAGGCATGCAGATCGCGACGACACAACAAGGCCACTATGATAGTCCGCTGTTCGCGGCGATCCTGGCGCTCATCATCATCAGCGTGGTGATGGTCTACAGTTCGAGCAGTGTTGTGGCGCTCACGAGCTACGACGATGCCGCCTTCTTTGCGAGACGGCAGCTCATGTGGGCGGTCGTCGGGCTTCTGGTCATGGCGGCCACCATGCGCATGGACCACCGGCTTTTGGGGGAGCAGCGCGTCGTTGTGGCGGTCCTGATCCTCTCGCTCCTTCTGCTCGCGGCGACGCTGGTGCCCGGCATCGGACGGACGATCAATGGCTCACGCCGATGGCTGCGGCTCGGCATGCTCTCGTTCCAGCCGTCGGAGCTCGCCAAGGTCGCCCTCGTCATCTATCTGAGCTACTACATTGCCAAAAAGGGCGAACGCATCAGGGACTTCATGAACGGGATCACGCCCGCCTATGTGGTGGCCGGTCTGTTCATGGCAACGGCCGTGCTCCAGCCGGATTTCGGGACCACGATGACGATCGCCCTGGTCGCCGGCGTCATGCTTTTTGTGGGAGGAGCAAACTTCCTGCATCTGGCGGGGACCGTCCTTGCAGGGCTTCCTTTCATCTATATCGCGGTGTTCCACAAGGCCTACCGGGCGCGGCGGATCTTCTCGTTCCTCGATCCCTGGGCCGACCCCCAGGGCTCGGGACACCAGATCATCCAGTCCTTCCTTGCCTTCGGCAGTGGCGGCATTTTCGGCCGCGGTCTCGGCGAGGGGCGGCAGAAGCTGCTCTTCCTGCCGGAGCGCCACTCGGACTTCATTTATGCCGTGATCGGCGAAGAGCTCGGCCTCATCGGCGCGCTTGCCGTGCTGACGCTGTTCCTGTTCCTTCTGTGGCGCGGCATGCGGATCGCGCTCGCCGCAAGCGACCGGTTCAGCAGGATGCTGGCGTTCGGTATCACGCTCCTCGTCTGCGTCCAGGCGCTCATGAACATGGCCGTCGTCACCGGCATGTTCCCGACCAAGGGCATTGCACTGCCGCTGGTCAGCTACGGCGGTTCGTCGCTGGTGATCACGCTGGGAGCGCTGGGAGTACTTCTGAACATCTCGAAGGAAACAACGTGAACTACAATTCGGAATGCGGATTGCCGGGGAAATGCGGAATGCGGAATTCGGAATGCGGAGTAAAACCTTGAAAGTGATCATCGCGGGCGGGGGAACGGGGGGACATCTCTATCCGGGGATCGCCATTGCCCGTGAGCTCTTGCGGGAACGGGGCAATGAGGTCTTGTTCGTGGGAACACGGCAGGGCATCGAGGCGCGGGTGCTTCCCGGCGAAGGATTGCCATTGCGCTTTATCAGCGTAGGCAAGCTCAAGGGGATGAAGCTGGTCTCGACCGCGAAGACCCTGCTCACGCTGCCAATAAGCTTGCTGCAGTCGCTCTCCCTGCTCCGGAAAGAAAGAGCTGATGCGGTGATCGGCGTGGGAGGTTATGCGTCGGGGCCGGTGGCGCTCGCGGCATGGCTGCTGCGCAAACCGCTGTTCATCATCGAGCCGAACTCCTATGCAGGGCTTGCGAACCGCATGCTCGGCAAACTGGCGAAAAAAGTGATCCTCTGCTTTCCGGGCACGGACCGCCAGCAGTTCTTCCCGAGGCACAAGACCCAACATGCGGGGCCGCTGGTGCGCAAGGGTATCGACCAGGGTGACCGCGCAAAGGCGCTCGACGATTTCGGGTTGGAGCCGGGGAAGTTCACCGTATTTATCATGGGCGGAAGCGGCGGAGCCCACGCCATCAACAAGGCCATGCAGGAAGCAGCAAAAGCATTGAACCGTATCAGCGACCTTCAGGTCCTGCATCAGACCGGCGTCAACGACGTCATTGCCGTTGCAGCAGCCTACCGCGAGGCCGGGGTGAAAGCTGTCGTGCTGCCGTACATCATCGACATGGCAGGCGCCTATGCCGCCGCGGACCTGGTGGTCTCGCGCTCAGGCGCGACGACGGTGGCGGAGCTTGCGGTCTGCGGAAAGCAGGCAGTGCTGGTCCCTTTCCCGTTCGCCGCGGACAATCATCAGGAATACAACGCGAGGACGCTGGCGGCCCGGGGCGCGGCCGAAGTGGTGCTGCAGCCGGAACTGACAGCGGACAGGCTCGCGGCAGTGATACAACAATATGCCGGAGCAGGAGCGCCAACGGCGAAGCCGATGGCAAATACGGCGGCGGAGGAGATCGCAGGCATCTGCAGGGACTATGTTCAAAAAAATTAAACACATCCATTTCGTCGGCATCGGCGGCATCGGCATGAGCGGCATCGCCGAGGTGCTCCTGAACCTGGGGTACCGGGTCTCGGGCTCGGACATGAGAGAGTCGGACATCACGGAGCGGCTTCGGAAGCTCGGCGGCGAGATCGCCATCGGCCACCGCGCGGAGAACGTCGTTTCGCCGCACGTGGTCGTCATCTCTTCGGCGGTCAAGAACGACAACGTCGAAGTGATCGCGGCACGGGAGCAGCAGGTGCCGGTGATCCCTCGGGCCGAGATGCTGGCGGAGCTCATGCGCCTCAAGTACGGTGTGGCCATCGCCGGCGCGCACGGGAAGACCACGACGACCTCGATGGTGGCGACGGTGCTGGCAGCAGGCGGCATCGACCCCACCGTCGTCATCGGCGGCAAACTGAACAGTCTGGGCGGATCCAATGCCAAGCTGGGCCAGGGCGAGTTCCTGGTGGCAGAAGCGGATGAGAGCGACGGCAGCTTCCTGAAACTTTCGCCGACCATTGCCGTGGTCACGACCATCGACGAAGAACATCTCGACTACTACAAGGACATCACTGAGATCAAGGACGCCTTCCTCACGTTCATCAACAAAGTGCCCTTTTACGGAGTAGCGATCCTCTGCCTGGACCAGCCGCACATCCAGGCGCTCATCCCGCAGGTGCAGAAACGTTACCAGACCTATGGCATGAGTTCCCAGGCGGATTATCAGGCAAAGGACGTGGCGCTCAAGCCGCTGGGGTCGCGGTTCAAGGTCGTTCATCTCGGCCAGGACCTCGGCTGGTTCGAACTGTCGGTGCCGGGTGTGCACAACATCAATAACAGCCTGGCGGCCATCGCCGTGGCCCGGGAGCTGGAAGTGGAGCTGGAAACGATCCGCAAGGCGCTGAAGGAGTTCGCCGGCGTGCAGCGGCGGTTCCAGATCAAAGGCGAGGTGGACGGCATCATCGTCGTGGACGATTACGGCCATCATCCCACGGAGGTCAGGGCCACGCTGGCTGCTGCGTCGGCGGGGCTCGAGCGTCGTGTCGTCGTCGTGTTCCAGCCTCACCGCTATACCCGGACGCAGCATCTGCTCCAGGAGTTCTTCACCGCGTTCAACCAGGCGGACAAGCTCATTGTCATGGAGATCTATGCCGCCGGAGAGAAGCCGATCCCGGGAGTGTCGGGCCAGGCGCTCTATGAAGGCATAAAGAAATACGGGCACAAGGACGTGACCTTCATTCCGGACCGGGACCGGATCGTGCCGCACCTCGTGGAGGTGCTGAAAAAAAATGATCTGCTGATCACGCTCGGGGCAGGTGATGTATGGAAACTGGGGGAACAAGTGCTGGAAGGGCTCACGCATGGAAATAAAAAACATTAAGGGAGAGGTCCTGCGGAACGAGCCGCTGAGCAGGCATACTTCCTTCGGCATCGGCGGACCGGCGGACCTGCTGGTCTATCCCGCTGACACCGACGATCTGGCGGCGCTGCTCCGGGAGATCCGGGCGCAGGAGCTGCACTACCTCGTTCTGGGCGGAGGCACGAACGTCCTGGTGCGGGATGGCGGGTTCCGCGGTGTCGTGATCAGCCTGCGCCGTCTGAACGCGATCAGGGTCGAGCGCGAATACCGTTCGCTGGGCGGCACCTTTTCGGTCCTCTACGCGGAAGCAGGTGTCTCACTTGCCAAGGTGATCTCCTTCACCATGGACAAGGCCTTGACGGGCCTCGAATTCGCGACCGGCATTCCCGGGACCATCGGCGGGGCGGTTTGCATGAACGCCGGCACCGCTGACGGGGAAATGGGAGATGTGGTCGAGTCCGTCATCCTGCTCACGCCCGGCGGCGAGCTGTCCACCCGGGGCAAGGAAGAGATGGGCTTCGGGTACCGGGCCGCCAACGTGCCTGCAGACCACATCGTGCTGAGCGCACTCATGCAGCTGCGCCACGACGAAAAACAGAAGGTCGAAGCAAGGGTCAAGGCGCTCATGGAGAAACGGAAGGGCCGTCAGCCCGGAGGGCTTCCGAACGCCGGTTCCATTTTCAAGAACCCCCTTGACGAGTCGGCTGGCAAGCTGATCGAAAGCGCAGGGCTCAAGGGCAGGACCGTGGGAGGCGCGCAGGTCTCGGAAAAGCACGCGAACTTCATCGTGAACACGGGCAAGGCAAAGGCAGCCGATGTCCTGGCGCTTATGGAGATCGTGAAGCAGACCGTGCTCGATGTCCATGGCGCGCGATTGGAGCCGGAGATCAAGATCGTGGGAGAAGACTGAAACATTGCGGATTTCGGATTGCGGATTGCGGAATGTCACAAATGCGGAATGCGGAATTCGGAATGCGGAATGAGAGACAACAGCAACAAGGACGGGATAAAAAAGATGGCACTGGTGACGAATAAGAAGATCGGTGTGCTCATGGGCGGGCTTTCGTCGGAGCGCGAAGTATCGCTCTCCACGGGGAACGCCATCCTGAAGGCGCTTCTGGAAAAAGGCTACGACGCCGTTGCCATCGACGTGGGCCGGGATGCGGGGGAACAGGTCCGGAAAACGGGCATCGGGATCGCATTCAACGGCCTTCACGGCAAGTACGGCGAGGACGGCGCCGTCCAGGGGCTGCTGGAGATCGCCGGCATCCCCTGCACCGGTTCCGGCATCCTTGCCAGCGCCATGGGTATGAACAAGATCATTTCCAAAATGGTGTTTAAGAACCACGGTCTGCTCGTCGGCCCCTGCCTGGTCGTTGAAGCACACCGGCTGGAGACCCTCAATGAAGTGCCGTCGATCATGGCCTATCCTGTCGTGGTCAAACCGAGCTCCGAAGGGTCGAGCGTCGGCGTGAGCCTGGTCTATGCGCATGAAGAGCTGAGACCTGCAGCGGACCTGGCGTTCCAGTATGACCGCGAGATCCTGGTGGAGAAATATATCAAAGGAAAAGAAGTGCAGGTCGGGGTGCTTGGGGAACGCGCGCTCGGCGCCATCGAGATTGTGCCGAAGAACGTGTTCTACGACTACGAATCAAAGTACCAGCCCGGGATGTCGGACCACTATTTCCCGGCCAGGATCGATAAGGAAGCTTACGAAAGAGTGCTCGAGGCGGGGTTGGCTGCGCATCGCGCCCTTGGCTGCCGGGGCTACAGCAGGGTCGACTTCATCATCGATGAAACAGGAGCGCCCTATATTCTCGAAGTGAACACACTGCCGGGTATGACCGCGACCAGCCTGCTGCCCGATATCGCGCGGGGAGTGGGGATCACCTTCCCGGACCTGGTGGAGGAGATCTTGAGGCTGGCGGTCTGATTGCGGATTTCGGATTGCGGATTGCGGATTTAAACCTGAAACCTTGGTGGGGAAAAACGGGATCGGAATGTGGAAGGAAAATGATGTCCAAGTTTTTGATGTACAAATCCGCAATCCGCAATCCGCAATCCGAAATGGGTTATGCGGGACTATAAGAACATAAAAGCACCGAGATCGTACCGCTCGCGCAATACCCGGACGAACGTGAAGCGCGTATCGGTGTCCCGCGGGCCGCGACGGGTGCCTTCAGACCTGGTGGCGTCGCTGATCAGGGTGCTGGTGGTGGTGCTCGTCACCGGCGGCTGCTACCTGGGCTGGATGGGATATCAATGGGCGGCGCGCAGCCAGACCTTTCAGATCGTTGGCGTCGATGTGACCGGGGCACGGCATCTGAGCAAGGACGAGCTGCAGAACATTGCCGGGGTCTTTACGGGCCAGAGCATATTTAAAGTAAGCCTGGACGAAGCAGCGCACCGCGCCCGCGCCCTTCCCTGGGTCCGGGACGTGCGGCTGTACCGGCATCTGCCGAACCGCATCAGCATGACCGTGACCGAACGGACCGCGGCTGCCGTGCTCGACAGCGGCAGCGGTCATTATCTCATCGACGATGAAGGCGTGGTGATCGTCAAAGAAAGCGAAGCCGCGGGCGACGCTCAGGCCCTGCCGACCCTTTCGATCAGCGGCTGCCGGGCGCAGCCGGGACACCCGGCGGACTCCGGGGTGCCGTTCGAGGCATTCGCGCTTTTGAACGAGATCGCACGCCGGGGCGGATGGAAGGCGGCCGACGTTACCATCCGGGCGAATTCGGCGGAAACGCTTGCCGTCCTCTACGGCGGGCATGAGTTCAGGATCGGCAGCGGCAACTATACGGAAAAGCTCAGGCGGCTGGGCGAGATACTGAACGATGTGCAGCAGCGCGGTCTTACCATCGCCTATGTCGATCTCCGTCCCGACCGTCAGGCTGCGGTGATGACCGTAAAAGAGCAGACACCGCGGGGCAAGGGAACCGGACCGCGGAAAAAGAGTAAATAGTATTTCAGGTGGACAGGCTGAAGGTGGAAGGTTGCCCGGCGCAGATCGCCCAAGGCAAACAATACCGCAGGAAGTTAAACGGTTGTCCGTCAGCCTTCAGGCTTCAGCCTAAATACCACGTAGTTATGATCATGGGGGTGTGCCGTGGTAAAAAAGCAGGATAATGTGCTGGTAGGGCTCGATCTGGGAACGACCAAGGTCTGCGCCATCGTGGGCGAAGTAAAGGACGACGGACAGGTGGATGTTATCGGGATCGGCATCAGCCCTTCCAACGGACTGAAGAAGGGTGTGGTCGTGAACATCGACAGCACCGTCGAGTCCATCCGAAAGGCCGTGCACGAGGCCGAGCTCATGGCCGGCGTCGAGATCAACTCGGTCTATGTCGGCGTCTCGGGCGGACATATCAAGGGGCTCAATTCCCGCGGGGTCGCGGCGATCAAGAACAAGGAAGTGGGCCAGGCCGACGTGGCGCGCGCCATCGACGGAGCCCGGGCCGTCAACATCCCCATGGACCAGCAGGTGCTGCACGTGCTGCCGCAGGAGTTCATCATCGACGATCAGGACGGGATCAAGGACCCCCTCGGCATGTCGGGGGTGCGCCTGGACGTCAAAGTGCACATCATCAGCGGCGCCGTCACCTCGATCCAGAACATCGTCAAGAGCTGCTCCCGCGCGGGGCTTCATGTGAACGACCTGGTGCTGCAGCCCCTGGCCTCGAGCCGGGCCGTGCTCACCACCGAGGAGCAGGACCTGGGCGTCATGGTCGTGGACATCGACGGCGGGACGACCGATATGGCCATCTTCCTGGAAGGCAGCCTCTGGCACACCGAGGTGCTGCCCATCGGCGGCAACCACCTGACCAACGATATCGCCATCGGGCTGCGCACGCCGGCGTCGGAGGCCGAGAAGATCAAGATCAAATACGGGTGCGCACTGTCGTCGCTCGTGAAGCACGAAGAGACCCTGGATGTGCCGAGCGTGGGGGGCAGGCCGCCGCGCCTCCTTTCCCGCCAGATCCTGTGCGAGATCATCGAGCCGCGCGTGGAAGAGCTCTTCGGCATGATCCAGCAGCGGCTCAAGAAGACGGGGTACGAGGACCTGTGCGCCTCGGGCATCGTTCTGACCGGCGGGGTCGCCCTGCTCGAGGGCCTGCAGGAAGCGGCCGAACGCTTTATCGGGCTGCCGGTGCGGCGCGGAACGCCGAAGCACATCGGGGGGCTCATGGACGTCGTGAACAGCCCGGTCTACTCCACCGGCGTCGGGCTGGTGCTCTATGGCGCCGCGAACCAGCGGGAAGCGCCGCGGAAGTTCAGGGGCGGCGGGATCATCAGCAAAGTCTCGAAATGGATGGGAGAATACTTCTAATGCTGAGCTTTGACCAGGACGATGAAGCAGCAGTACCGTGCAAGCCGGAGGCGGCGAAGGAATCGAAGCGGGCAGGAGACCCGGTCCCGGAAAAAAGAACGGAGGGCTTGATGGACGATAATCTTGATTTTGGATTTCAGGACATCATGGAATTCGTGGCAAGCGAACACGATACCGCCGCGGAGACGGCACTTTCCCGGCCAACAGCCGCTGCGGGAGCGCGGGAAGGCGGCATGCTCCAGTTCGCCGAAGAGAAGCTGCCGGCGATCATCAAGGTCATCGGCGTCGGGGGCGGCGGCGGCAATGCCGTCAGCACCATGGTAAAGGCCGACGTGAAAGGTGTGCAGTTCATCGTGGCCAACACGGACATGCAGGCCTTGGAGCGTTCGCCCGTGCCGATCAAGCTTCAGATCGGGTCCAAGCTCACCAGCGGACGGGGCGCCGGGGCGAATCCCGAGATCGGCAGGAACGCGGCGCTGGAAGACGCCGAGAAGATCAAGGCGGTCCTCGCCGGCACGGAGATGGTCTTCATCACCGCAGGCATGGGAGGCGGCACGGGCACGGGCGCTGCTCCGGTCATCGCCGGGCTGGCGCGCGAGGTGGGCGCCCTGGTCGTCGGCGTGGTGACCAAGCCCTTCGAGTTCGAAGGCGCCAAGCGGATGAAGTATGCCGATGAGGGCATTGCGGAGCTCAAGAAGCAGGTGGACGCGCTCATCGTGATCCCCAACAGCCGCGTGCTCAATCTTTCGGAAAAGAAGACCTCGGCGCTCGATGCGTTCAAACTCGCCGACAACGTGCTGGTGCAGGCCGTCAAAGGCATCTCCGACGTCGTGATGATGCACGGCCATGTGAACCTCGATTTCGCCGACGTCAAGACCGTGATGTCGAACCGCGGCAGGGCCGTCATGGGCACGGGCATCGGCACGGGCGAGAACCGGGCCGTCGACGCGGCGCAGAAAGCCATCGCCAGCCCGCTGCTCGAGGACGGTTCCATCAAGGGCGCCCGCGGCGTGCTCATCAACATTACCGGCGGCAGCGACATGGGAATCTGGGAATGGGACGAGGCCACTGCCATCATCAAGGCGGAGGTGGACCCCGACGCGAACATCATCTTCGGCGCGGTTATCAATCCGGTCATGAGCGAGGAACTGATGGTCACGGTGATCGCCACGGGCTTCGATGAAGAGGGCGCGAAGACGCGCATGAAAGTGGTGTCGAACCTGAAGGAATATCAGAAGATCGGAGAGCGGCCCAAGGTGGCGCGGAAGCAGGAGGCCTTCGCCTTCAAGAACGAGGCGCTGGGCATCGACGACCAGGATTACGACAAGCCCACGTTCCTGAGGCGCCAGGCGGATTAATAAAAAAAACCACCGTGCAGGAGGGTTGTGGTCCTCGTGACACGGTGGCGATGATCGTGTTCCTGTTCAGATGACGAGCAGGTGCAATGCCTGCTTGAAAGTTTCTAGTGGCGTTCAGCGTCCCGGGCGACACCGGGCCGCGGTCCATCGACCGAGCGCATGCCCATTTTCTCGATGGATTTTTCCATACCGAGGCGCGTCGCGGAAAAGCCCACCGGCGTCGGATCTTCCTCTTTCTTCACCGCGTTCATAAAATCGCAGCGCCAGCAGTTGTGCAGCTTCTGTGCATAGGTGCCCTGGACCTTTCCGCCGCAGAGTGAACCGGCCACGGCCCAGCAGGCCCTGCCGGCGTTCTTGCCGCCGTGGGCGCCGTTCAGCTCCCCGAAGGTCGTCACGGGACAGATCCCGAGCTCTTCGGCCTTATGGCCCCCCGGCTGCCGCCCGCAGTTCTTGTGCTCCCAGCAGTTCTGTTTTATGGTCAACTCCAACGTCTTTCTTCCCGGTTCATTTAACTTCATGATAAGCCTCTCCTTGTTGAGTATATGAAATTATGATGGCGTGTAACGGGCCGATCTTTTTTGAACAAGACCGATCCATGCTCCACTCTTCGAGACCTTTTTGCGACGGAAGTTTATAGCTTAGGTTTAACCGGTGCAACGACGGTTGCGCTTCGCTGGGACATAGCTTTTGCTGCATGTTCTTTTTCCAGCGCTTTTTCCATGCCGAGGCGTGTTGCGGAAAAGCCGAAGGTGGTCGGCTCTTCTTCGGTCTTGACGGAGTTCATGAAGTCGCATCTCCAGCAGTTATGCAGTTTTTGCGCGTAGGTGCCCTGAATCTTGCCGCCGCAGAGCGATCCGGCAATGGCCCAGCAGGCCCGGCCGGCATTGAGCCCTTCATGGGCCCCGTCCAGTTCCTTATAGGTAGTGACCGGACAAATGCCGAGCTCGGCAGCTTTGCCGCCGCCCGGCTGCCTGCCGCATTTCTTATGTTCCCAACAGTTTTTCTTCATCAGGATCCCCCCCCGAGGTCCATCTCATGACGAGACTTCGTGTACTATAATTAATGCGAAAAATAAAATCAATGGGAATATCAAAGTGAAGATTGTCTGCTAATCACAGTTTGAGGGGTCACGCGCAGGGTTTTTCGGGGTTTCGGGCGCGGTCCACGGCGCTCAGGATCCCCTGCAGGATCTTTATGTCGCGTTCGGAGAGGCGCGCTTTGCCGAAGAGCTGGCGCAGAGCCAGCATCATGCGCTCAGGGCGGGAAGGGTCGATGAACTGAATGTCCTGCAAGGTCTGCTGCAGGTGGCCGAAGAACCGTTCGGCATCGGCGCCGGCGGCCAGCACGGCCGGAGATGCAGCGGGCGCGGTCCTCGCTGCCAGGAACAGCTCATAGGCAACGACCATGACCGCATGGGACAGGTTCAGCGAGGGAAAGGCGTCGGAAGAAGGGATGGCGATCAGTTCATGGCAGCGTGAGAGGTCATGCGTTGTCAGCCCGTTCACCTCGTTCCCGAAGAGGATCGCCGCCTTGTTGTGCGCAAGGAGCGGCATCACCTGTTCGGCCTGCGTGCGCGGAGAGCGCATGTTCTTCCGCAGCTTGCCTTTGTGGCGCGTCGTGCCGATCACCAGATGGTGGTCGGCCACGGCCTGCTCCAGCGAATCACAGGTCACTGCGGCCGAAAGGATCGCGTCGGCGCCCGCGGCAAGCCTCCGTGCTTCCCCGTTCCGGTCAAGCGGCGGGTCCACCAGGATGAGGCGGGAGAGGCCGGTGTTCATCATGCAGCGCGCCACGGCCCCGATGTTCGCCGGGGTCTTTGTTTCCACGAGCACGATACTGATGTTGTCGAGTAATGACTGTTTTTGCATGTATCGTAAATGCCTTCCATCCCAATAGCAGACCAAACAGCAAAGGCGTCTCTCGCAATGGCCGATAAACGGGCCACCCTGAGCCCGCAAAGGGAACCTTAATTCAAGATCTTTTTTGATTAAAACCAAAGTTGTGGTTGACGCTTTTCTTGGCGTCCTTTGCGAGCTTTGCGAGAAAAAGATTTCTGTCCTTTGCCTGGTCCTCAGTAATGGTCCTTCTCCGGATGGATCTTCGCGATCAGCGACGTATCGAATATCTCGTCCTGGTCAAGCTCCCGCTTGATGTAACCTAATCTCTTCAGTGCTGCGACGAAGGCCATGGTGGACGAGATATATTCCGGCGTGAGCTGGGCGCAGTATTTTGGCGAGACCTGCAAGGTCTCCAGCACGAACTCGGCGTCAATGATGCCCACGTGGTCCGCGATCGCTTGTGCGGCCCGGGCGGGTTCGTCCCTGAGCATCGTCTCAGCCTCTTCGTGGGCGGTCAGGAACTTCTCTACCGTCTCCCGCTGCGCCTTCAGAAAAGACCGGTTTGCCACAATGCCGTAGCTCGGGTTATTCGGCCAGAGCCGGGCCGCGGGATAGAGTATTTTTCCGTTCGCAAAACGTTTGATCGCGATCGCCAGTGCAGGAGTGCCGAAGGCAGCCGCCACTTCGCCGGCAACCACCGCTTCGGTGACAAGGTCTGCCCAGGGATAGTTCCGGACAGTGATGTTCCGGTCGGGCGCATGGCGGGCAATGCAGTCCTTCAAAATAACATCGTGGATGGAGCCGTTCCCGGGCACGCCGATCGTCTTTCCCTCGAACTGGCCCAGGACCGCACGAAGGTCGCCGGCCTCCGGGTAACCCAGCCAGTGCGACCTGCCTGCCATGACCGTGCCTTCCATATGGCCGCCCGCGATGCAGACGACGGGGCTTCCCTGTTCCATGGCGATGATGGCGGGCGGCAAGCCGATGTAGGCCAGGTCGAGTTCGCCTTTTCCGAAGGCCTGCATGATGGCAGGCCCCGTTCCCATGAGCGTCCATTCTATCTCGAGCCCGAGGCGCGAAGTGATGTCCTTCCGCGCCATCAGGAGGATGGCCGTATGGTAGAAGGTGGAGAGATGTCCGATCCTGATCTTCACGGGCTCATAATAGTATGCAAAACCTTGAGAGTCAAGCATTGCGGATTTCGGATTTCGGATTGCGGATTGGAATGAACAATAGAAAATGAAGTGGC
>JBGQDI010000012.1:0-24014 GCA_041495765.1 Nitrospirota bacterium | reverse complement strand
GCCATTGACCTCATCGACGAGGCTGCGTCGAGGCTTCGCATGGAGATCGACAGCATGCCCGTTGAGCTGGACGAGGTGGAGCGGCGGATCCGTCAGCTCGAGATCGAGCGGGAAGCCGTGAAGAAGGAGACCGATCCCGCATCGCGGGACCGGCTGGCGAAGATCGAGAAGGAGATCGCCGGTCTGGCCGAGAAGCGGGGCGGCATGCGGATGCAGTGGCAGGCGGAGAAAGAGGGCATCCAGAAGATCAGGACTATCAAAGAGCAGTTGGAGCGGGCGAAGATCGATGCCGAGAAGGCGGAGCGTTCGGGCGACCTGGGGAAGGCTGCCGAACTGCGGTACGGGAAGCTGATCGAGCTGCAGAAACAGCTCGCCGCTGAATCGGCAAAATTGAGCGCGCTACAGTCCGAGACCAAAATTCTCAAGGAAGAGGTCGATGAGGAGGATGTGGCCGAGATCGTTTCCAAGTGGACCGGGATCCCGGTGAGCAAGATGCTGGAAGGCGACATGCAGAAACTGCTCCACATGGAAGACCGTCTCCGGCGGCGCGTGGTCGGCCAGGACGAGGCCATCGTGGCCGTGTCCAACGCGGTCCGGCGCGCACGGGCAGGGATCCAGGACCCGAACCGGCCCATCGGAAGCTTCATCTTCATGGGGCCCACGGGCGTGGGCAAGACCGAACTGGCGCGGGCACTTGCCGAGTTCCTCTTTGACGACGAGCAGGCCATGATTCGCATCGACATGTCCGAATACCAGGAGCGCCATACGGTATCGCGCCTCATCGGCGCGCCTCCGGGCTATGTGGGATATGAGGAGGGTGGACAGCTCACCGAGGCGGTGCGCCGGCGGCCCTATGCTGTGGTGCTTTTCGATGAGATCGAGAAAGCCCATCCTGAGGTGTTCAATACGCTTCTCCAGTTGCTCGACGACGGCAGGCTGACCGATGGCCAGGGACGGACCGTTGACTTCAAGAACACTGTCATTATCATGACCTCCAATATCGGCAGCCAGTATATCCAGGACATCCAGAACGATGAGGAAGAAATGGGTCGGCGCGTCATGGAGGCGATGAGGCTGCATTTCAAGCCGGAGTTCCTGAACCGTGTGGACGACATGATCATCTTCCATCCCCTGGACGCCGAAGTGCTGCGGCATATCGTTACGATCCAGGTGGGCCACGTGCAGAAGCGGCTTGCAGACAAGAAGATCGAGATAGAACTTACCGAGGGGGCCAAGGAACTTATGGCCGAGGAAGGATTCGACCTGGTCTACGGTGCCCGGCCGCTCAAGCGGGTCATTCAACGGGAGATCCTGAACCCGCTCGCCGCAAAGCTCCTCTCCGGTGAGGTCCGGGAAGGTTCGAAGGTCGTCATCGACCGCGATGAGCGGCGGTTGTTGTTCAAGACGCAGCCCCACCCGGCAAGCGTTTTTTAGCGGTGTTCGCCTGGGGAGCCGCTGGCTGATACATCAATAATTCCATTTGCACCGAACGCAAATATGGTATAGTATTGAACAACTTTCCCGCCCGGCAGCGTTCCGGACCGGAGGGTAGAAGGTCGTGCATGCCCAGGAAAACGAAGACCCCTAAAGACGCAGTACCGGAGACCGTGCGGGATTTTAAACCGCTTTTTTACCGGAAGCTCATGGAAACGCATCTGTTCTATGAGGTGGGGAAAACCATCGCTTCAGAACTCGAACCGTACGACCTGGTCCAAAAGGTCATCACGGCGGTCGGTAAAGCGATCAACTTTGAGGACGCCATCGTGTATATGGTCAAGAAGGACATGACCACGCTGGAGCCCTTTTATTTTCAGGGGCCCCTTTTCCGGGGCAGGGTCCTGGGGTCGATCTTTTTCGACAATGGCGCTCCGGGCCAGATCGCAGCAAAAGGCGAGCCGCTTTTTTTGACCGATACCGCCGGATTCGAAGGATTCATCCATCACCCCGACGAGGCCAAGAAGGTCGGGAGTTATATGGGTGTTGCCCTGAAGAACGAGACCCAGATCGTGGGCATCATCGGCTTGAGCCATAGCAAACGCGATGCTTTTCGCATCGAGGACTTTGACCTGATCCGCACCATATCGCACCTCATCTCGGTGGGGCTGGAAAAGGCCGAGCTGTTCAGAAAAACGCTCGATCTGGCGCGGGTCGACGAATTGACGGGGCTGCTCAATTACCGCGTGCTGCTGGAAAAGCTTGACGAGGAGGCGCGGCGGCAGGCGCGAACCGGCCGCGAGTTCTCCTTTATCATGATCGACATCGATGATTTCAAGCGGATCAACGACCGCTACGGCCACCTCGAGGGAAGCAGGCTGCTGGCGCAGATCGGACCGGTGCTGCAGTCCTCCTGCCGCAAGGACAGCACCGATATCTGCTTTCGTTACGGCGGCGAGGAGTTCTCGATCCTGCTCGGCGAGACGGGCATCGATGACGCTGCTATCGTGGCAGAGCGGGTACGGAAGAGCGTGGATGAGTATCCCTTCACCGTCAAAGCGCTGCACCCGCACGAGCCGGTGACGGTCAGCCTGGGCGTTTCCACGGTGGGACAGGGTAATGAGAAATCCGTGGAGGACCTGGTGCATGAGGCCGACATCGCCTTGTACCGGTCAAAGGCGGAAGGGAAGAACAAGGTAACGTGCTATTCACCGGGCTGCTGTATGCCGGTGCGCGAGACCGATCCGAACCACGGCCACTGAGCCTAGAAGCAGCCGAGCTCGCACGCGGTTATTTTTATCTTCAGCACGTTGCAGATCCTTCCTATCTCGCTGACCGGCACGTTCAGTTCTCCAGCCAGTCCCCTTGCTTTCTCACAAGATAACCGGTTCTCAGTTGCAGCCTTCCTGACCGCGTCGATGACATTCTCCTGGTCCATGATCTCTCCCCTGAATCGATCTGTTTCACCTGTGTTCCATAGTACTGATACCATAGTACACGAACCATGATGCCGAGAGCAAGCGTGGAAGTGTCTGCAGCCCGGGATCGCCGGCATGTGCAGATTCCGGGTTGACTTGTTTCTGGCTCTTGGATAGAATGCATCATTCGTTTTATGCTAGAAGGAGGAATTATTCATGGCACAAATGTATGACGCGATCATTATCGGCTCCGGTCCGGCCGGCCTCACCGCCGCACTGTACCTCGGCAGGGCGGGCCAGAAATGCGTAGTGCTTGAGAAGGATTTTGTCGGCGGCTATACCGCCAAGATCTCCCACATAGAGAACTACCCCGGCTATGAGACCATCAACGGCATGGACCTTACCCAGATCATGGCAAAGCAGGCCGAGAAGTTCGGCGCCACGATCATCTATCCCGTGGAGGTCGTGGACATGGAGCTTACGGGCGAGGTCAAGCGCGTACGCACCCGCGACGAGGTCTACGAAGGGCATGTCGTGATCATCGCGATCGGCGTTGCCAGGAAAAAACTTGAGGTTCCCGGCGCCAAGGAGTTCCTCGGCAAAGGCGTATCCTACTGCGCTACCTGCGACGGCAATTTCTTCAAGGGACGGAAGGTCGCCGTGGTCGGATCCGACAATGAGGCAGCAGAAGAGGCATTGCACCTTGCCGATCTTGCCGAAAAGGTCACCCTCGTGCCGCACAAGGAACTCGATATGGTGCATGCGGTCATGTCCCGACTCAAGGCAAAACCGAATGTCGAGATCCTGCAAGTTGCGAAGATCCATTCGGTCGTGGGCGATGAACTCGTCACGGGGCTCAAGATCAGCCGTGACGGGGCAGAATCCGTCCTCCCGCTCGAAGGGGTGTTCATTGCCCTGGGCTCGACGCCGATCTCGCAGCTCATTCTGCGGGCCGGCGGGCTTTCCGACGACCGCGGCTGCCTGATCGTGGACAAGCACCAGCGCATGAACCTTGAAGGCGTGTTCGCTGCCGGCGATTGCACCTGCGGCGGGATGCAGATCGTTGCCGCGGCGGGTGAAGGGTCGGTAGCCGGGATGCGCGCCGCATCGCAGGTTCGCAAGATCAAGGCAAAGGCAGAGGGGAAGTAATAATGCATGATGTAAAATGCAACCTGCAGAATGGACGACACTCACCTGTTCCGCCGTACATTTTGCATTTATCGATTCGCATTTTCCACTGCTTGCCACCGGTGAGTTGTCCATGAAGGACATGCTCGGCCGGTCCGGCGTGGTCTCCCGGGAAGAAGCGCTCAGGTCGCTCGATCAGCACCTGATCCTATCCCCTCCTGCACGGGAAGAGGTCCCCCTCGGATCCTCCCTCGGCAGGATCATTGCTTCCGACATCGCTTCACCTGAAGATCTTCCCGAGTTCGATCGTTCCACCATGGACGGGTTTGCGGTGCGGAGCGCCGACACTTTTGGCGCAGCTGAGTCGCGCCCTGCGCTGGTCACCATCGTGGGCGATATCGCCATGGGCACCATGCCTGATCGCACCCTGTCCAAAGGCGAGGCCATGAAGATAGCGACCGGCGGAGCGCTCCCGAAAGGGGCCGATGCCGTGGTCATGCTTGAGCAGACGCAGGCCGTAGACGCCCTCCAGATCGAAGTGGTGAAGGCCGTTGCTCCGCTGGAGAACGTGGTCCAGGCCGGTGATGATATCAAAAAGGGCGAGCCCATTCTGAGCCGCGGACACCGGATGCGCCCGCAGGACGCCGGCGCGCTGGCTGGAGTCGGGATCACCCGTATCCTTGTTTTTGCAAGACCGCAGGTGGCGATCATCAATTCCGGCAACGAGGTCGTGCCTGCCGAGGCCACACCCGCACCGGGCCAGGTGCGCGACATCAATTCCTACAATCTCGAAGGGCTCATCGTCCAAGCCGGCGGCATCCCGGTCAAGCGGGGCATCATCCCCGATGACTATGACCGGCTGCGCGAAGCGCTCGAAGCAGCATGCAAAGATTTCGATCTTGTGCTGATGACCGGCGGCAGTTCCGTGGGTACGGGAGACCTCACAGCGAAGGTGATCAATGATCTGGGAAGGCCCGGCGTGGTGGTGCATGGCGTTTCGGTTAAGCCGGGCAAGCCGCTCATCATGGGAGTGATTGCCCTTCCCGCAAAACAGGTGCCGGTGTTCGGCCTGCCGGGACATCCGGCTGCGGTCAGCATCTGCTTCGAATTGTTCGTAAAGCCTGTCCTTGCGCGCATGAGCGGCGAAGAGCCTTCTCCCGCGCTGGCGGATGTCCCCGCATACCGCAGCGTAAAGGCAAAATTGGCCAGGAGCATATCCTCTTCGCCGGGGCGTGAGGACCATGTACGCGTGACGCTCGAAAAGAACGATGATGGTCTTTGGGCCAGGCCCGTGTTCGGCGCCTCGGGGCTCATCAGTACATTGGTCAAGGCCGTCGGCACGGTCGTGGTGCCGGTCAATAAGATCGGGATCGAGGCCGGCGAAGAAGTGGAAGTGAGGCTGTTCTGAATGCGGAATGCGGAGTGCGGAATGTGGAATGGAACACAAAACAAGGTACTGCTCATGCACTCATACACTTATGGCATATAAGCAAAAAAAATATCTCGACACGATGCCGCTTGCTGAGGCGATCGCGAAATATGATGCGGCGCTCAAAAAAGCGTGTATCAACAGCCCGCTTGCCGGGGAGCTTGTTCCGGTGGCTGATGCACTGGGGCGCGTTACATCGGAGGCCGTGATCGCGAAGCTTTCTTCACCGTTCTACCACTCCGCGGCAATGGACGGTTACGCCGTGCGGTTCATGGACACCTTCGGCGCTTCCGAGACAAGGCCGAAACGGCTCACGCTTCCTGCGCAGGCTGTTGCTGTTGATACGGGCGATCCCATGCCCGACGGGTATGATGCGGTGATCATGATCGAAGAGGTGGAAAAGATATTCGGATCAGAGCTCGAGATCCTGAAGCCGGCCACGCCATGGCAGCATGTGCGGCTCGTGGGTGAGGACATTGTCGCCACCGAACTTATTCTTTCAGAGAACCATACGGTCCGCCCGATGGACATGGCCGCCATGATCGCGAGCGGGCACACCACGGCCATGGTGCGGAGAAGGCCCGTCGTTGCTGTCATTCCCACCGGGACCGAACTGGTGGACCCCGGCAGTGAACTGAAAAAAGGGGATATCCTCGATTTCAACTCGACCATGCTTGCGGCCATGGCGACGGAGTGCGGCGCCCATGCGCTGCGCAAGAATATCGTCAAGGATGATGCGGTCCTTCTTAAACGGTCCATCCTTGACGCACTTTCCGGGTCCGATCTCGTGGTGGTCAACGCCGGCTCTTCGGCGGGAAGGGAAGATTTTACCGCCGATATCATTGCGGAGCTCGGCGAGGTCCTGGTGCACGGGGTCGCCATCAAACCCGGCAAGCCCGTGATCCTCGCGATCGTGCAGGGAAAGCCGGTGATCGGTATCCCGGGGTACCCGGTCTCGGCAGCGCTCACGTTCAGCCTTTTCGTGAGACCGTTGATCTACGCATTGCTGGGGCTGGCGGCGCCGGCTCTGGAAACCCTGTCGGCGAAATTGAGCCGTCAGGTGGCATCGTCCCTTGGCGCCGAAGAATTCATCCGTGTGAAGGTCGGCAGCGTTTCAGGCACTCTCATCGCAACACCCGTGACCCGGGGAGCAGGCGCGCTCATGTCGCTGGTCCGCGCTGACGGCGTTGTCCGCATTCCGGCAGGGAGCGAAGGCATTGGTGCCGGGCATGCCGTGGAGGTGGAACTTTTTCGGTCCTCCCACGATATACAGAACACCATCGTCTGCATCGGGTCCCATGACAATGCGCTCGATGTGCTCGCGAACTTCCTGAAAAAGAAGCATCCGGAGCAATCCTTCTCGTCAGCCCACGTGGGCAGCATGGGCGGTCTGCTGGCGCTCAAACGGGGGGAAGCCCATTGTGCAGGCACTCATCTGCTCGACGAGGCGACGGGAGAATACAATGTGAGCTATATCAAAAAGCTCCTGCCGGACACCCCGGTCGTACTGGTGAATCTGGTGCACCGCACCCAGGGATTCATCGTTCCCAAAGGCAACCCCAAGAACATCCGGGGGTTCGAGGACCTGGTGCGCGGCGATGTCACTTTCGTGAACCGGCAGGCAGGTGCGGGCACGCGGCTCCTTACGGACCTTTACCTGAAACGATTAACAATTGACCCATCGAAAGTAAAGGGGTATCATCACGAGGAATTTACGCACATGGCCGTAGCAGCGGCCGTGCTCTCCGGAGCCGCCGACACGGGGCTTGCCGTGCTCTCGGCAGCCCAGGCGCTGGACCTCGATTTCGTTCCGGTCGGGAACGAGCGGTACGACCTGGCCATCCTCGAACGGTACTATTCCGACCCCCTGTTCCAGGCGCTGCTCGGTATCATTCGTGAGGACACAGCATTCCGTGAACAGATCAGCAGCATGGGCGGCTACGACGTGAGCGATATGGGGAAAGTCATTCCAATTTAATATTCAAGATCCAATATCCAAAACGAAGTGTCCTTGTTTTGAATTTTGAGTGTTGAATTTTGAATTATGTTTAATGGAGGTACGTGAATGTTCGCACTGGCGGTAAGTACGGTCCCCGGTATGGGAAGCGGTATCATCGGTCTGTTCCTGGAGTCCGGTTGGGTAGGCAAGGTCATCGTTGTGGTCCTTCTGGGGGTCTCGGTCGTGACCTGGGCCATGATCCTCATGAAGTATCAGTACCTGCGGAAGGCGGAGCGGGAGTCGAAGCTGTTCATGACGGAGTTCCGCAGGACCAAGGACCCCCAGGAGCTCCTCAAATTTGCAGAAAAAAAGAAGTTCAGCCCCATGGCCACGCTTTTCATGGAAGGCTACCGCGAGGCCGAATCCATCGTCAAGACGCTGCCGGACAATAAGGTGAGCGATGACGACCGCAAGATGCTGGTAGAAGAGATCGAGCGGGCGCTTAAGGTCACGACCCAGGACGAGATCTCCTACATGGAACGCTACCTGGCGTTCCTCGGCACTGCCGGCACCGTGGGCCCGCTGCTCGGCCTGTTCGGCACGGTCTGGGGCATCATGGACGCATTCTACGGCATCGGGCTGAAGGGGTCGGGCGACATCGCTGCGCTGGCGCCGGGGCTCGCCGAAGCGCTCATCAATACCTCCATGGGCCTGTTCGTCGCGATCCCTTCGGTGATCGCTTACAATTACTTCTCTGAAAAGATCAGAGGCATCGCGACCAGGATGGACTCCTTCTCCATGGAATTCCTGAGCTTCATCCAGCGGACGCTGGTACGGAGGCAGCCATGAGCTTTGAGCGCAGGAACAGCACCATCATGCGTGAGCTGAACCTGGTCCCGCTCATCGACGTGCTGCTCGTGGTGTTGTTCTTCTACATGATCCTTTCGCCCATGATGAGCCGGGGGCTCGACGTGAACCTGCCGAAGTCCGGCGCCAACACGGTGAAACCCGAGGACCGCATCGTGCTGACCGTCACGCGCAGCCATGAGCTGTTCGTGGAAAAGGAGCGCATTGACATCAGCAGGCTCAAGGATGTGCTCGACTCGATCCGGAAGACCAAGCCGCAGATCAATGTGTATCTCCGGGCCGACCGTGATGCGCCGTACGGCGCCGTGGTGCAGGTGATGGATATCGTCAAGCGGGCGGGTATCGACCGGCTCGGCATGGTGACCGAACCGGCAGCCGGAGGCGAGACCGGCAAATGAGGTTGATCCGCTGGAAAAGGATCGGACAGTCGGGTCAGGAACTGGTTGCAGCCGTCCTTTTTTCATTCGTCATTCACGGACTTCTCATTGCGGCGGTCCTGATGTTCAGTCTTGCAGCATCCTCGAAGGTCTCCATCCCGATCTCCTACCAGGTCATGCTGGTGAGCGCTCCGACCGAGATCGGTCAGGCACAGCCTCAGGAGGTCCCGCCTGTGCCAAAACCTGCGGAGGCGCCGATCCAGAAAAAAACATCGCCCAAGAAGACGGCAGCTGCACCCAGGGTAAAACTGTCGACGGCAGCAAAGAATGCAATGCCCGATCTTGGTGCGAAAAAAACAGAACAAAAAAAGAGCGAAGAGCAGCCTGAAACAATGGTGGAAAAAGAAAGACCGGCAGCGCCCGTTGAGCCTTCTTCCCCGGGTGGCGCCGCTGGAAAAAAAGAAGCCGTGGCCGTGTCAGCGGGGCAACAGAACCAGCTTCCCGGCCTTGCAGGATACCTCCCGCTGGTCCGGGAGAAGATCTCCCGGAACTGGAATCCCCCCCCCGGGGTCCGGGAAGCGCGGGCAAAGGTCATATTCCGTATCCTCCGTTCAGGCAGGGTCGGAGATGCGAAGCTGCTGGAGGCGAGCGGGAACTTCTATTTCGATCAGGCGGCGAACCGTTCGATACTATCATCAAGCCCGTTTCCGCAGTTGCCCGATGAATATCCCCGGGAGTATTTGGAGCTCAGTGTCGACCTGACCGAGAAAAATTAAAAGAAGGTGGCAAGCCGGATCCCGTCCCGCACCCTGAATAATTATGAAACGTATCCTTACCATCCTAGTGCTTTGTATGCTGACGGCAACAGCGGCAACCGCCCATGCCGAATATTATCTCGGCGTGATCCAGGGCGAGGCAAAGAAGATCCCCCTCGCCGTGCTTGCGGTCGTGGACGAGACCGGTGCTCCTGCGTTTCGCGACGAGGCGCTGGGGGTGCTCCTGGCCGACCTGCGCCGCTCGCAGATCTTCGATCTCCAGGATCCCAAAAAGATCGATATGAACTACTCGGGCCAGCAGGAACCGGCCCCTGAGCTTCTGAAACGGGGCGGCACCTTCGGGCTGACCGGCGTGGTCTGGGCATTGCTGCAGCGCAACGGGAGCGCCCTCCGTCTGAACGGCAGGGTGTACGATGCTGCCACGGGTACCAAACTGGCAAGCGTGCAGTTCAACGGCGGGGCCGATTCGGTCCGCCGCCTGGCCCATTCCTTTGCCGATGAGATCGTCGCCCGGTATACCGGTGAGAAGGGCATTGCCCGGAGCCGCATCGCCTATGTCTCGGACAAGACCGGGAGCAAGGAGCTGTACGTCATGGACTATGACGGCAAGAACTCCCTGAAGGTCACGGCGGACCGTTCGATCTGTATGTCCCCGGCGTGGAGCCCCGACGGAAAGATCCTGACCTACGTGTCGTACCGGGACAAGAACCCCGATCTCTTCGGTCTCGACCTGGGAACGGGCAAACGGTGGAAGATCTCAGGGTCCGAAGGGCTGAACATCTCGCCGGCATGGTCGCTAGACGGCAAGCGACTGGCGGTGGCGCTCAGCAAGGACGGGGGGGCCGAGATCTACACCATGACCCGCGAGGGCCGCGATCTGGAGCGGCTTACCTTCGGCATCGCCGACAACGTGGCGCCTTCCTGGTCGCCCAACAACCGGGAGATCGTGTTCAACTCCGGCAGGGGAGGAACGCCGCAGCTCTATATTATGGGCTCCGACGGCACCAACGTGCGTCGCGTCACCTTCGAAGGGTCCTATAACGCATCGCCGAACTGGTCGCCCCGCGGCGACCGCATCGTGTTCGTTTCCCAGGTCGGCGGGCTCTTCAAGATCGCTACGATCAATCCAGACGGCTCGGAGCCGCGCCTGTTGACCAGCGGCCCGGGAAACGACGAGAACCCGTCGTGGTCTCCCAGCGGCCGTCAGATCGTGTTCAGCTCGAACCGCGGCGGCCGGTCCAGCATCTATATCATGAATGCCGACGGCACGGACCTTGAGCGGATCACGCCGCACGATGCCAACTATACTTCGCCTTCCTGGTCCCCGTAAAAGGGGCAGTGCTCCGCAGCAATTTCCTGAAACAATGACTGCTTCAAGAACAGCAGCGAAACGCGCCCGCTTGCTCATGGCTACCTGTTGCCTGAGCTACCCTCAAAACCCTCCGTGCTATACTATAAATAAATGGAAATATTTCCGGGAGAGATGAGCAACTGGGACGCATCTGCTTTGTGGGGGAGGTCAGACCATGCCGCATTTCGGATTAATGAACGAGCAGGAACTGGGTCCTGTTGCAGGACCGTTGCAGCGTGCGAGACTTCATATGCGGGGCGGGAAAAGAAGACTGCGCCAGGGAAAAGTCTCTGCTGGTATTGTCACGCTGTACGACGCGCTGGAGGCTGCGATGCTCTTCTTTGCTGAATCGCCGGAGACAGGGCCGCGGCTTCAGTTTCAAAAGGGCGAGCGCAAGTATGACAGCAGGGACCTCTATGCGGTGCTGATCCGGGAGGGAGTACTGGATGGCGCTTTTGATTTTAACGCTTTTGACCAGTTGACGGAAAAAGCGCTGCAGCAGGAAATCTCCCCTTATGATACACAGGACCTGCTCATTGATATTGAATCGGTCATGACACAGCTCGGAGTCCTGCCCTTTGATGAAGCAGCTCTGCCGCCGGAGGACCCGAAGACCTTTTAAATGCGGAATTCGGAATGGGGAATGCGGAATAAAAAATATCATGACGAACCATCTTTTCAATGAACGATCGCCTTATTTGCGCCATGCTGCCAACCAGCCTGTTGACTGGCGACCGTGGTCCGATGAGGCCTTCGATCTGGCGCTTCAGGAGGACAAACCGGTCTTTCTGAGCACCGGCGCGGTCTGGTGCCACTGGTGCCATGTCATGGCGAAGGAAACATTCCAGGACGAAGAGGTCGCCCGGATCCTGAACGAACTTTTCGTTTGCATCAAACTTGACCGCGACGAACGGCCCGACATCGACCAGCGCTTTCAGCAGGCCGTCGCGGCCATGGGCAGCGGCAGCGGGTGGCCGCTTTCGGTGTTCCTTACCCCGGACCGGAAACCCTTTTTCGGCGGTACCTACTTCCCACCCGACGACCGGCATGGCCGGCCCGGCTTCAGATCCGTTCTGCGATCGGTCAGCGGGTTTTATCGGTCCCAGCGGGGAGCGGTGGAGGAGTTTGCCGGCCGTCTGAGAGAAGCGCTGGTGCCCGAAGAGGTCTTGCCGGGCGAGCTGCGGAAGCAATCATTGGCCGACGCGGTAACCGCGGTGCTGACGCAATATGATCCGGAGCACGGCGGTTTCGGGGCATCGCCGAAGTTTCCCATGCCGGGCGCTCTGGAATTTCTGATCCATCGGCAGCCTTTGCTGCAGGACGACCTGTCCGTCGAGGCGGCGGTCCGGAAGACCCTGGCGAGCATGGCTCGCGGCGGGTTCCATGACCAGCTGGGAGGCGGGTTCCACCGGTATTCCGTTGACGAAGCCTGGATCGTACCGCACTTTGAAAAGATGGCGGACGACAACGCCTGGCTGCTCAGGAACTACATCGATGCCTACGCCCTGTTGGGGGACGAAGGTTTCAGAGAAGTGGCGGAGGGGATCATCCGTTTCAGCCGCGAAGTGCTGTCGGACCCCGCAGGCGGGTTCTTTGCAAGCCAGGACGCCGACGTGACGCCTGACGACGAAGGCGGCTACTTTACCTGGACCGATGACGAGTTCCATGCTGTTCTGACGGTCGAAGAGCATGCGGTCCTTTCGCGGTACCTGCTCGATCCGCGGGGGGGCATGCACCATGATCCATCGCGCCATGTGCTCTTTGTTGCCCGGGAACCCCGGGAGATCGCCCGGGAACTGGCAATGTCCGTTGATGCCGTAGGGGAGATCATCGCGAGGGGAAAAGAAAAACTGCTCTTTGCACGGAACGGCCGTCCTGCGCCGTTCATCGATGGGACGCTCTACACGTCCCTGAACGGCATGTTCATTGTGTCCTGTCTCCGTGCAGGCCGTGTGCTCCCCGATCCCTGGCTCAGAGAATTTTCGCTCAAGAGCCTGGACCGCATCGTCCGGGAACATTACCAGGGAACGCAGCTTCTCCATACTGCGGGAATCGCCGGTCTGCTCGATGACCATGTTCACCTGATAGAAGCCCTGATCGAGGCCTATACGACGACCGGCATGGCACCGTACCTCGCACAAGCGCGTGAACTGATGGAGCTTACCCTGGCGACGTTCGAGGACCATGACGGAGGGTTCTTCGATACGGGACAGGAAGTGCTTGGCACACGGCTCAAACGCATAGACGACATCCCCCATCCGTCGGCGAACAGTACGGCGATCATGCTGTTGCTCAAGCTCCATATCCTGACCGGCGAGGACCGCTATCAGGCGGCAGCCGGTAAAGCACTTTCGCTGTTCGCACCCGCTGCCGCGGAGATCGGTATCCATGCGGGCGCTTATTACAGCGGGCTCGACGCATGGTTCCATCTCCTGACGCTCACCGTGGAAGCTCTACCGGAGAGCGCGCTGGGCCGGGCTGCGCGAGCCTTTGGCGGGGCCCATACCGTCATCCGCTACCAAGGAGACCAGGGCCGCGTGATCCCCTGCGCGGGTACGCTCTGCGGCGAGCCGATCACCGCGCCTGGGGACCTTGCCGGGAGCGTACGCAAGCTGCTGCGGCAAGAAGTTCAGGTCCGGCCGTAATTTTCGGGGAAGAAAACATTTCGTAAAACGCCTGCTGTCGGCATCCTGTGCTATCATTAAGACTGTCTGGACCTGAAGGGAGGTGAGATCAGGATGAAAAAAACGGTGAGCAAGGAGACACTCGCCAAGGAAGCTGCTCTGTGGGACCGGATCAAAACAACGGTACGCGACCACCCTGGCATGTCATGCCGGAAATGAAAAGGTTGAAAGAGCTAAGGTTGCTGGTCAGCAACCGAGCGCATCCCGGCGGACCGGTAGGACCTGCATGCCGGCTTATCCTGGCAGCCATCCTCCCTGGTCCGCCTTTTCTGATCCATGCCCTCATACCCATGCAATCCTGATCCCGGTCCCATAAGGCCAGAAACGTATGTCGGTCACGAACGCATTCGACTTTCTTATCCAGTGGCACCTTACGGAGCGATGCAATCTCCGGTGCAGTCATTGCTACCAGGACGGCGCCGGGAGCAGGGAGCTGTCGCTCGAAGAGGTGCTGGCCGGCATCGCCGAGATCGCCGATCTTTTCGCCACCTGGACTTCCTGCTACGACCTGACCATCTCTCCCAGCTTTTCCATAACCGGCGGCGAACCGCTACTCAGGAGCGATCTTTTCGACGTGCTGTGCGGGATTACGATCCGGGGCTACGAGACCTATCTGCTCACGAACGGCACGCTTATCAATGCCGAGCTGGCACGCAAACTGTGCGATGCCGGCGTCGCCGGTGTGCAGGTGAGCATTGAAGGCCCCGAAACCGTTCATGACCGGATCCGGGGAACAGGCAGTTATGCGGCATCACTCCGGGGGATCGAACAGCTCCTCCGTGCCGGCATGCCGGTGACCATGAATACCACGCTTTCCACCATGAACGTGCAGCAGTTCCGGTCGCTTCTGCCGATCGCGGCATCGCTGGGCGTGCAGCGCCTCGGTTTCTCGAGGCTGGTGCCGTCAGGGCGGGGAGCGGGGCTCGTCGATGCAATGCTTTCGAGCGAGCAGGTGCGCGAGGTATATGATTCCATTCGCTCATGGGAGAAGGGGCAGGTCGAGCTGGTGAGTGGCGACCCGATTTTCGGCCAGATGTGCATGCATGCTGCTCCTGAGGTGCCGGACAACGTACCCCGCGGCGGTTGTGCGGCAGGCCTGTCGGGCCTTACCATTCTTGCCGACGGCACGCTGGTCCCGTGCCGCAGGCTGCCGGTTCCCATGGGGAACATCCTTTTCGATTCAATACGCGAGGTCTGGGCAACATCGCAAGTACTCGGGGCGCTCCGGGACCAAAGCCAGTATCACGGCGCCTGCGGGGCCTGTCCGCGATGGTCCGACTGCCGCGGCTGTCGTGCCATCGCCTATGCCCATGCGCGTTCGCTCGGTGTCGACGATCTTCTGGCCGATGACCCGCAGTGCTTCATCGGAGCGGCCTCATGAACGGAACAGGAAGGGAACATGCATCGGTCCGGACCGCTCCGGTCACTCGTAAGCGGTCGAGGCCGCAGGTCCGTGCCTGCAGGGGAGTCAAACCATGAGAGCCCTGGTTACGGGCGGCACCGGGTTCATCGGCAGCCGCGTCGTCGATCTTCTGCTGAAACAGGGGCAGGTCGTCCGGATATTTTCCCGGCAGCGCGAACTTCCGGCGCGCCTCCTCGGGAAGACGGCGACGCTCTTTCACGGAGACCTGCGCGATCCGGCGTCGCTGCTCGATGCCATGGAAGGCATGGATGTCCTGTACCATATCGGCGAGATCCGGAACACCTCGCGCCACGCAGCGGAAATGAACGTGCGGGCACTGGAGTGGGCGGTGGACGAGCTTGCACAGGCGGGCATCGAACGGATCGTATTCATCAGTTCCTTGAGCGTTGCCGGGATCCCTGCCCGGGTGCCGGCCACGGAGGAGACGGAACCTTCCGTCGCGCTGGATGATCATTATACCCGGTACAAGCGGACCTGCGAGAAGGTCCTTGCCGACCAGTCCCATGCCGCATCGGTCGTTATTCGGCCCGGCGTGGTCTATGGCCCGGGTTCGCGCTTTCTGCAGGGCCTGGTCTCCTCAGTACAGCGCCTCGGCCCCTACGGTTTCCCCTTCGTCGGCAACGGCAGGCATATAGCGCCTTTTGTGCATGTCGACGACCTGGCCGAGGCCATCTGCCGTGCGGGAACGCTGCCTGATGCCGTCTGCCGGGTCTTCAATATCACCGACGGGCTCCATCACAGCTGGTACGATCTTTTTCAGGCGATCGCCGATGCATCGAATACCCGGCTCAGGGTCCTTCCCTTTCCTCCGGTCCTGATGCGGGGGCCTGCGCAGTGCCTCGATCTTTTTTTCGGGTTCTTCGGCGCAAAGCTCAGCCTGAACAACTATGTTCGCTATCTGTCCTCGGACCTTTTGTTCGACCCTGCCAGAGCACGAGAACTGCTTGGCTGGAAACCGCAGCAGGATTTTTCCCGCAGCGTGGAGGAAATGGTCCGGCAGCGGTGAGGGTAAGTTACCGGTGAAAGGAGTCTAACAATGGATGCCATGGATGCTTTGCTGACCAGGAAGAGCATCAGGGTCTACACCTCCAAGCGCGTTTCTCCGGAACTGATCCGGGAGGTCCTGGAGGCGGCCATGTGCGCGCCTTCGGCCGGGAACGAGCGGCCCTGGCATTTCGTGGTCCTGACCGACCGCGCCCTGCTCGATGGGATCCCGAAGTTCCATCCCTATTCCGCCATGCTGAAGAACGCGTCGGCTGCGATCCTGGTTTGCGGCGATCCGACCATGGAGAAGCATCAGGGCTACTGGGTCCTTGACTGCGCAGCAGCGACCGAGAACCTCCTGCTTGCTGCACATGCCAAGGGGCTTGGCGCTGTCTGGTGCGGCGTGTACCCCACAACGGACCGCGTGGCGAATATGCGTACGTTGCTCGGTCTTCCCGAGCAGGTCATCCCTTTTTCCCTGGTCCCTCTCGGCTTTCCTGCTGAAGAAAGAAAGGCCGGGGATCGCTTTGACGAATCGCGGGTGCACGAGAACCGCTGGTAAGGACCGCGACGGAAAATGAGATCTGCGTCGCGAAAAAAAGGACACTGAAAAAAATAGCAGCGACCACCGTAACCGGGCACGCATCGCTGCAAAGACCCAAGAATGTTGACAAGGTTTTTACAGTGTGTTATCTTGCCTTGTATGTTAAGGCAGGTTCATTCAGGGCGCAGTGCAGATTGTTTCAGATACATTCCGGCCGCAAAAAAAGAAGGAAGCACAATGCTTCTTAAGGAGGAATTGCCATGAAGGATCGTTCAAAGATCAGCACCGTCTTATCATTCGCACTTATCCTGTTTGTCAGCATGTTCGCGCTCTGGGGTTGCCCCAAGAGTGCGGACGTAACAGCAGTGCCCGAGGAGCAGCCTGCCCCCGCGGTCGCCCCGGAGCAGTCGGACGCCGCCAAGGCTGAAGCACTGGCGCAGGCCAATGCCGAGAAGGAGCGTGCCGCAGCCGCTGCAGCCGCAGCTGAGGCCAAGGCCAGTGAAGAAGCAGCGGCCAAGGAACGTGCGGCAGCAGCGCCAGAAGCAAACCTCAAGCCGATCTATTTCGACTTCGACCGGTCCTTTATCCGCGATGATGCGCGTCCGGTGATGAAGGCGAATGCCGAGTGGCTCAAGGCGAACCCGAAAGTGAAGGTCCGGATCGAAGGGAGCTGCGACGAACGCGGCACCATCGAGTACAACCAGGCGCTCGGACAGCGGCGCGCCGCGGCTGCTAAAAAATATCTGACGGACCTCGGCATAGCGTCGAGCCGGATCGCGCTCATTAGCTACGGCAAGGAAAAGCCGGTCTGCAGCGAGCAGACGGAAGATTGCTGGCAGAAGAACCGGCGGGACGAGATCGTCGCCCAGTGACCAGGTAGCGTCATATCCCCTCAGGCAGCGCCAGCGAGCGCTGTCTGAGCTTATTTCCCCCCGATCCGCGAGAGTGTTCAATGACGATTAAAAAAGCAGTGGCCATCCCCGTTCTCCTTCTCATCGCAGCCTGTGTGCCCCAGGCGGAGCTCGTCAAGACCCGCTCGGAGCTCACTGAAATGCGGTCCGGCACCCGGGCGGTCGATGCGACCGTGCAGGACCTGCAGAAACGGCTGGCTGCAATGGAAAAGCGGGTCGAGGCCGCGGAGAAGCGGGCCGCTGTTGCAGAATCGTCGGCCAAGAGCGCGAGCGATGTGGAAAAGGCAGTGGCAGACGCAGGAGCCCGCTTCGATCAGCTTTCCACCGATATCCAACTGGTCCAGGGCAAGCTGGAGGAGAACAACTACCGCATTTCCGACCTTGCACAGAAGATCGACGACCGCAGCGTCAAGCTCTCGGAACTGTCTGCCCGGGTTGACGATCTGGATGCCAGGCTGAAAGCGCAGGCGGCCGGTGCCGTGGCGTCGGCGCCCTCGACGACCGCAAAGGAGCCGCGGCCGGCAGCCAGGATTGAACCTTCCGAGGCCTACCGTCAGGCAAAGGGCGATTATGATAAAGGCAACTTCGAACTTGCCCTTGCCGGGTTCCAGAACTACCTCGTGCAATTCCCCGATGCGAGCCAGGCCGATAATGCCCAGTACTGGATCGGCGAATGCCACTATTCACTGAAGGATTTCAACAAGGCGATCGAGGCGTTCAGCAAGGTAGTCACCGCCTACCCCAAAAGCGACAAGGTCGCCGGAGCAAAGCTCAAGATCGGCCTGTCCTATATAAACGAAAAGAACAACGCAAAGGCCCGGGAAGTGCTGAATAAGGTCGTCGTGGAACATCCTGGGACCAAAGAATCCGATATCGCAAAGAGCCGGCTCCAGAAGATCGGGAAATAGCCGGTCGTCTCACCCTTCGCAGGCCTAAGCCCGCCTTCAAAGCTCATGCCTTGCCTGCCCTAGGAACACTCCCGCCAACATGGAGCAAATGCTACAATCACGTGAGCAGAGGCTTCAATTAGGCACCCCGCTCGGCACGACGCAGTGCTATCGTTCTGATTTCCTGTCATATTTTTAAGTACTGTTTTGGCGCAGTCATTGCTATAGCATAGGCAGGAGGCTTGGAATGCATACCTTTGCTGGATATCTTTTTTTGCTGCTCTGTATCGGTCTTTATCCGGCGCTGTCGCGGGCTCAGGATAGGGGCGCTATTTCATTGCTCGATCTGGAGCAGGAAGCGCTCACGAACAATCCCGAGATCAACATGGCGGCGAGAAAAGCCGAGGCAGCCGTGGAAAGGAAGTCGCTTGCCTCCGCCCTGCCGGACCCCATGATCGGGGTCATGGTCCAGAATGTGGGTGCCCTCGGCACCTCGACCGTGGGCAAAGAAGAAATGAGCATGCAGGGAGTGGTGTTCACACAGGAGATCCCCTTCCCGGGCAAACTTTCGACCAAGGGCAGAGCCGCCGCAAATATGGCCGGCCGAGAACAGGAAAATTCCCGGGAGACCAGGCTCAAGGTGCTGAACAGCCTTCGCACCGCGTACTACGACTACTGCCTGGCCTACCGTTCCGCCGAGATCCTGGACGAGGCCCGGGAGCTCATGAAGAACTTCCAGCGCATTGCCGAGACCCGCTATGCGACCGGCCAGGGCATGCAGCAGGACGTGATAAGGGCGCAGCTCGAGGTCTCCATGCTGCTCGACAAGATCGCCGAAGAGGACCGGAAGAAAGAGGCCCAGGCCGCGCTGATCAACAGCCTCGTGGGCCGGAACCCGCTGCTGCCCCTGGGAAGGCCGGCAGAGCCGCCCCGCCGCAGCTTGAACAAAAACCTCGAGGAGATGGCCGCCATGGCGCAGGCCCATTCGCCCATGCTCAAGGGAAAGCAGCAGATGGTCGAGCAGAGCGAAGCCGAGCTATCCATGAGCCGCAGGGAATATTTGCCCGACATGGTCCTGTCCGCGGGCATGTTCACGCGGGGAGACTTCAAGGACGTCTGGCAGGCGAGCCTCATGTTCAAGGTGCCGCTCTACTTCTGGAACAAGTCAACGGGCGTAAAGGCCGCGAACGCGGACCTCCACGCGGCGCACTATGAATATGAAGCGGAGAAGCTGGCCCTGCTGGCCCGCATCCGCGATATCTATGCCATGGTGAACACTGCCGAGCATCATCTGCACCTCTATACTTCCGGCATCATTCCGCAGGCGCGGATGGCGCTCCAGTCCACGTCGTCGAACTATCAGGTGGGGAAGACCGATTTCATGGCGCTGCTCGAAGCGCAGAACACACTGCTCAAATACCAGCTCATGGAGCAGGAAGAACTGGTGAACCTGAGCAAGAACCAGTCCATGCTCGGCGAGATCACGGGAGAAGAACATGAGTAAGAATTGTGGATTTCGGATTGCGGATTGCGGATTGAGGGCAGGTGTATTCGCTCTTGTTGTATGTCTGTACAGTGGTTCGGCTTTTTCTCAGGAGCATGCGGGGCATCAGAAGGTTCAGCAGACGGTTGAGAAAAAGCAGGAGACAACTCCAATCATCACGCTTTCTTCGGACAAGATGCAGCTCATCGGCGTGCGCACGGCGGTTGCCGAGTATCGTTCCGTGGGCAGGCAGGTCCGCACGGTCGGCAAAGTGGAAGTAGATGAGACGAGGCTTGCGTTCGTGAACACGAAGGTCTCGGGATGGGTGAAGAAGCTCTTTGTGAACTTCACCGGCGACCGGGTCGAGAAGGGGCAGCCGTTGCTTTCGATCTACAGTCCGGACCTTGTTGCCGCCCAGGAAGAGTATCTTCTGGCCTTGCGGTCCCAATCGACCGGGACCGGCGGCCTTCCGGAGGTCATGGCATCGCAGCGGTCGCTGGTCGACTCGGCAAAAAGACGTCTGCTCTTGTGGGACATCTCGCCGCGCCAGATCGAAGAGCTCGAGAAGGCCGACGTGCGTCAGACCGATATGACCATCGAGGCGCCCTTGAGCGGCATTGTGCTCGAAAAAATGGTGCTCGACGGCGCGTATGTCACGTCCGGGATGAACCTCTATAAGATCGCGGACCTCTCTCGCGTCTGGATCATCGCCGACGTCTATGAATACGAAGTTCCCCTGGTGAAGGTGGGACAGCAGGTGCAGGTGACCCTGCCCTACTCATCGAACGAAACGCTCCATGCTGAAGTGAGCTATATCAACCCGGTACTCGACCCGATGACCAGAACGGTCAAGGTCCGCATTGCCGTGAACAACCCCGGGCTGCTGCTGAAGCCCGACATGTTCGTGAACGTCGAGATCCGGGCCGGCTCCGGTTCGCGGCTCGTTATCCCGCGGGAAGCGGTGATCGATTCGGGTACCCGCCAGATCGTGTATGTCGAGGCCAAACCCGGCACCTACGAGATGCGCACCGTGACGCTCGGCGTGCGCGGCGAAAATGACGTCGAAGTCGTCAAAGGAATAAAGAAGGGCGAGCGGGTCGTGACGTCCGGCAATTTCCTGATCGATTCGGAGAGCCAGCTGAGGACAGGACAGTAACGTCATTTGCGGATTTCGGATTGCGGATTAATTCAAAATCCAACAATTGTAATTGTTCCGGTTCGCTTAGCGTTTGTATTTGGTTTCGGTAGTAGATTTTCATTCCGCAATCCGTAATCCGAAATTGAAAGTCCGCAATGGAGAATTCCATGCTTGCAAAAATAATCGAACTTTCCGCCAGAAACAAGTTCCTCGTCTTCCTCGTCACGGGCTTCCTGACGGCCTGGGGCGTCTGGGCGGTGTACCATACGCCGCTTGATGCCATTCCCGACCTTTCCGACGCGCAGGTGATCGTCTTTACCGAGTGGGCAGGCAGGAGCCCGGACCTGGTCGAGGACCAGATCACCTATCCCATTGTATCGTCCATGCTCTCGGCGCCCAAGGTGCGCGTCGTGCGCGGCAAATCCTTCCTGGGCCTCTCCTTTGTCTACGTGATCTTCGAAGACGGCACGGACATCTACTGGGCGCGGAGCCGGGTGCTGGAATATCTCCAAGGCGTAGCCGGCAGGCTTCCTGCGGGCGTGACGCCGGTGCTCGGGCCTGATGCCACCGGCGTGGGCTGGGGCTTCCAGTACGCCGTAACCGACGAGACCGGCAAGCACGACCTTGCCCAGCTCCGTTCGCTCCAGGATTGGACCCTCAAGTATGCCGTTGAATCGGTTCCCGGCGTGTCCCAGGTGGCGAGCGTGGGCGGGTTCGTGAAACAGTACCAGATCACGGTGGACCCGAACCGGCTCTTTGCCTATAAGCTGTCGCTCATGAAGGTCATGGAATCGGTGAGGCGGAGCAACCGCGACGTCGAGGGCCGGGTGGTGGAATGGTCCGGCCGGGAGTACATGGTGCGCGGCCGCGGCTATATCAAGGATAAGACCGATATCGAGAAGATCGCCGTGGGTACCGACGGCAAGGGCACGCCTATCCTGCTGCGCGACATTGCGGCGGTCCAGCTGGGCCCCGAGATCAGGCGCGGCGCAGCAGACCTGGACGGCAGGGGAGAGGCCGTGGGCGGCATCGTGGTCGTCCGGTTCGGCGAGAACGTACTGTCCGTCATCGACCGCGTCAAAGCGCGGATCAAGGAGATAGAACCGTCGCTGCCGGAAGGGGTGAAGATCGTCACGACCTATGACCGGTCGGACCTGATCCACCGCTCCGTGGACACGCTAAAGGAAGAGATCATCACGCTCGGCTTCGTAGTGAGCGCGGTCTGCGTCATTTTCCTGTTCCATCTGCCCAGCGCTTTTGTAGTGATCCTGACGCTGCCGATCGCCATCTTTGTCTCATTCATCTGCATGTACTATTTAAAAATCAGCTCGAACATCATGAGCCTTTCGGGCATCGCCATCGCCATCGGCGCCATGGTCGACGCCTCGATCATCATGGTCGAGAACGCGCATAAAAAGCTGGAGGAATGGGAGCGGACGGGACGCGTCCATGGATCTCGTGTTGACGTGATCATCCATGCGGCGCAGGAAGTGGGTCCGTCGCTGTTCTTTTCGCTGCTCGTGATCACGGTCGGGTTCCTGCCGGTCTTTACACTCGAGGACCAGGCGGGCCGGCTGTTCAAGCCCCTTGCCTATACCAAGACCTTCTCCATGCTCTTCGCCAGCTTCCTCGCGATCACGCTGACGCCGGTGCTCATGACCCTGTTCATCAAGGGCAAGATCAGGCACGAGGACAACAACCCCATCAGTCACTTTCTCGCAAAGGTCTATCATCCGGTGGCCGAGTTCTCGCTGCGGTTCAGGAAGTCCGTGATCGCCGTGGCCGTCGTGATCGTGCTGGTAACGATCTTCCCGTTCCTGCAGCTGGGATCGGAGTTCATGCCGCCGCTCTACGAAGGCACGCTCCTGTTCATGCCCACGGCAGTGCCCGGCGCCTCGATCTCGACCATGTCCGGCATCCTGCAGGCCCAGGACCGGATCATGAAGCAGTTCCCCGAGGTGGATCGGGTCTTCGGCAAGGCCGGTCGCGCGGAAACGCCGACGGACCCGGCGCCGCTTGAGATGGTCGAGACCAACGTGACGCTCAAGCCCATGAAGGAGTGGCGCCCACAGTACAAGAAGGTCGAGGACCTGCGAGACGATCTTGATGCGGCCATCGCGATCCCCGGCGTGGGCAACAACTGGACCATGCCGATCATCGGCAGGATCGACATGCTGTCAACAGGCATCAGGACACCGCTGGGCCTCAAGATATTCGGCCCCCGGCTCGATGAGATCGAACGCATCGGGCTGGATGTGGAAAAGACGCTTCGCGGCCTGCCCGGCACGCGTGCGGTCTATGCGGAGCGCGCGAATACGGGCTATTTCCTGGACTTCACGATCGACCGCGACCAGATCAGCCGCTACGGGCTCCGGATCGAGGATGTGCAGGAAGTGATCGAGTCGGCCATCGGCGGCATGAACCTGACGACCACGGTGGAGGGCCGGGAGCGCTATCCCGTGAACATCCGCTACGGACGGGAGCTGCGTGACGACGTGGAGAAGCTTAAACGGGTGCTGGTGCCGGTGATGGAAAGCGCCCAAGTGCCGCTGGGCCAGCTTGCCGATATTCGCGTCACGCGCGGTCCGGGCATGGTGCAGAGTGAAGGCGGCAGGCTGACGGCGGCGGTGACCCTGAACATCGACGGCAGCGACTTCGGCGGGTATGTGGAGCGTGCGCGGAAGGTGATAGCAGAAAAGATAAAGATCCCCGCTGGCTATACCTTACAGTGGTCGGGCCAGTACGAATACATGGAGAGCGTCAAGACCAAGCTCTTCTACGTGATCCCGCTGACCCTGTTCATCATCATCGTGCTGATCTACCTCAATACGACATCCTGGACCAAGACAGCCATCGTGCTCCTTGCCGTGCCCTTCTCGCTGGTTGGCACGGTCTGGTTCCTCTATGTCCTTGGCTATCACATGAGTACGGCCGTCTGGGTCGGCGTCATCGCCCTGGCGGGCCTCGATGCTGAGACGGGCATCGTCATGCTGCTCTACCTCGACCTGTCGTACAATCAATGGCACAAGGATGGCAGGATAAAAACGCTCCGCGATATCGAGGATGCCGTCATGGAAGGTGCGGTGAAGCGCATCCGGCCTAAGATCATGACCGTGTCGGTGATCCTTGCCGGCTTGGTGCCGATCATGCTTTCCACCGGCACCGGCGCCGATGTAATGAAGCGCATTGCCGCGCCCATGGTCGGCGGCGTCGTCACTTCGACCATCCTGGAGCTCATCAT